>JAKACN010000403.1 GCA_021821365.1 Pseudomonadota bacterium
GGACTCGTGATCTTTGCCACCGGCAACCCCAATCCGGATCTGAACGGCAGCGTTCGCCTGGGCGATAACCTGTACACCGACTCCATCGTGGCCCTGCACATCAAGACCGGCAAGCTAGCCTGGTACTACCAAGAAGTCCCGCATGATGTGTGGGACTACGACGCAGTCAGCAACGTTGTGCTGTTCGACACGATGGACCACGGCAAGCTCGTACCCGCCGCCGGCGAAGCCGGCAAGACGGGATGGTTCTACATCGTCAACCGGGATACCGGCAAGCTGATCCGCAAATCCGAGGCGTTCGACGAACAAAAGAACATGTTCGCTCAGCCGACCAAGGAAGGCGTGCAGATGCTCCCCGGCGCCAATGGTGGCTCGGAGTGGTCGCCCCCGGCCTTCTCACCGCTGACACACATGGTCTATGTGCTCGGAATGAACCAGCTCATGACGTTCTCGAGCGAAAAGGATTCGCCGCCGATTCCAGGCCAGATTCGTCTGGGCAGTACCTTCAAGAACGTCAAGGGCGGACTCCAGAACGGGACGTTCACTGCGATCGACGTGGACACCGGCAAGATCGCCTGGAACCAGAACTATCCGCAACCTCTAGTCGGCGGCGCCCTGGTGACGGCCGGCAACGTGGCCTTTGTGGGTGAGGGCAATGGCCAATTCGACGCGCTCAATGCCAAAACCGGCGAGAAACTTTGGCACTTCAACCTCGGCGCCGGGGTCAACGCACCTCCGGTGGCGTATGAAGTCGATGGCAAGGAATACATCGCCGTTGCCGCTGGCGGCAATTTCCAGATGAGTTACCCCTACGGCGACGCAGTCGCCATCTTCGCCCTGTCGCAATAAAGGTCGAGCGGGGCCGCCCATGCGGCAGCCCCGTCTTTCCCAGACCTGGAGAGCCCCTGACGCGGGCCATGCCCTCTCCAGCGCCGCCTTTCATCCCCCATTCTCCCGATTTGATGAAGATTCGTGTCCTGGGATCATCCGCTGGCGGCGGCTTTCCCCAATGGAACTGCAATTGCCGAAACTGTCGAGGCGTGCGCGAAAGCACGGTCCGCGCACAGCGGCGCACACAGTCGTCGCTGTGTATCAGCGAGGATGGACAGGACTGGGGCCTCATCAACGCCTCCCCTGACCTACTGGCACAGATCGGTGCCGCGCCCTGCCTGCAGCCTGGTCGCGCGATGCGCGACACCGGCATCGCTTCGGTGCTGCTGATCGACGCGCAGATCGATCATGTCGCCGGGTTGCCCATGCTGCGCGAGCGCTCGACGCCACTACCCCTGTATGCCACCGCCCAGGTCATGGAGGAACTCGAAGGTGGCTTGCCCCTGCTGCCCCTGCTGCGCCACTACTGCGGCGTCGAGCCGCATGTCATCACGCCTGACGGCGAAGCGTTCGCCATGAACCCCCTGGAGCGCACCCTATGCAGAGCCATTGCGCTCGACAGCAAGCCTCCCCCTTATTCGCCGCGGCGACGCGCGCCGGTACGCGGCGACAACATCGGTCTGCTGTTCGAGGACCGACGAACCGGCGCCATCGCGTTTTACGCGCCAGGCCTGGGATCCATCGATGAGGCGGTGGCAGCGGCCATGCAGCGCGCCGATCTGATCCTGGTCGACGGCACATTCTGGCGCCATGACGAGATGGTCGTCCAGGGTCTGTCGACCCAGACCGCCTACGACATGGGGCACCTGCCGCAAAGCGGCCCGGGCGGCATGATTGAAGTGCTTGACAAGTTCCCCGCCGTGCGCAAGGTGCTCATCCATATCAACAACACGAATCCCATCCTCGACGAGGACTCCCCCGAACGGGCCGAACTGCATCGGCACGGCATCGAAGTAGCGTTCGACGGCATGGAATTTGAGATCTAACACGCCCATGTCCGTCACGCAAAATCTCACACAATCCATTGACACGGCCGAACAGCCGGCCTGGAGCCGCGCTGAATTTGAGCGTCAATTGCGCGCCCTAGGCACGCGCTATCACATCCACCACCCTTTCAACAAGAAGCTCAACGGGGGAGAGTGCTCGCCGCAACAAATACGCTCCTGGGTCGCGAACCGCTTCTACTACCAGATCAACATTCCGCTGAAGGATGCGGCGATCCTGTCCAACTGCCCGGACCGCGAAACCCGCCGCCGCTGGGTCGTGCGCATCCTCGACCACGACGGCACCGACAATGAAGCCGGCGGCATCGAAACCTGGGTTCGGCTAAGCGAGGCGGTCGGCATTCCACGCGACGAACTGTGGTCGCTGCGCGGTGTGGAACCCAGTGTGCGCTTCGCGGTCGATGCTTATGTCAATTTCGCACGTCGCGCACCCTGGCAGGAAGGTGTCTGTGCATCGTTGACAGAAATGTTCGCCCCTGAAATCCATCGCGACCGTCTGTCCACCTGGCCACAACACTATCCCTGGATCGATCCTTCGGGGCTGGCCTATTTCCGCTCGCGCATTCCCTTGGCCCAGCGCGACGTCGAACATGGACTGGAAGTCACCTTCGACCACTTCCGCACCCGTGAGGCCCAGCAGCGGGCGCTTGAGATCGTCGGCTTCAAACTCGACATCCTGTGGACCATGCTCGATGCCATCCAACTGGCCCATCCATCTTGACCCGTCACGCCCTACCGCACACCCCATCACGAGATCATCATGCGCACGACAACCGACGCCGACACCATGGGCGATCAACCGCGGCTGAACCCGATGTTCCGCCTGCAATGGGAAGAGATCCAGCAATCCTGGGTGATCCTGTTCCCCGAGGGCATGATCCGCCTCAACTCCAGCGCCGCCGAAATTCTGCGACGCTGCGATGGCACT
>JAKACN010000404.1 GCA_021821365.1 Pseudomonadota bacterium
GCCGCGTCGCTGGTCAGCGTCATCGCTGCGCAGCCGCAGGAAATCAACGGCATTCGCTACCGCATTCATGCGGTGGCCGGCCTGATGTGGGCCAGCGACTGGCTCAGCCCCGAAACCTATTACGACAATGCCAGCGCCGCCTGCGCACGCGCACGCGAATCGGGAAATGCGGTCGTAGAATACGGCGGCCAGACAGACGACAGCGGCGTGATGGCACTGGCGCAATGGGCGCACGAACTGACGTCCATCCTCGCCAACAACCAGCTCAGTCTGGACTGCCAGCCGGTGGTTGCCATTGCCGATGCCCAGCAGGACAGCGCAGCGCACACGGACCCGTCGGTAGCGCGCACCCCGTTGTATTACGAAGTGCTGTTGCACCCGGTCACCCAGGCCGAGCACACCTTCCCCACGCGCGACCTGATCGACGTGGCCGAGCGGCTGCAGCGCATCACCGAAATCGACCGCTGGGTCGTCCGGCGCGTGCTGCAGTGGATGCGCGACCATGCCGACAGCCTGGCCCGAATCGGCGGACTCTCGATCAATCTGTCCGGCCAGTCCGTCATCAATCCGCTGTTCCTGAAGTTCCTGTTGTCCGAGCTGTCGCACGGCGACATCCCCGGCGACAAGCTGATTTTCGAAATCAGCGAAGCCGACGCCGCCGAAGGCCACGCCCAGACCCAGATGTTCATGCGCCAGCTGCAGCGCCACGGCTGCCGCTTCACCCTCGACGACTTTGGCGTAGGCAGCAGTTCCTATACCAGCCTGAAGAGCATGAAACTCGATCACCTGAAAATCGATCGCGCCCTGGTGCGGGAAATTTCCACCAGCATGATCGACGAGGCGCTGGTGCGCTCCATCATGGAAACCGGCAGCTTCCTCGGGATTCGCACGGTGGCGGGGTTTGTCGAGGATGCGGAGACGCTGGCGAAGCTGGAGGAGATGGGGGTGGATTGCGTGCAGGGGTATTTGATCGGGGCGCCGAAGCCGCTGGATACGCTGGCGTAAGGTTGGACCCGTCATTGCGAGCGCAGCGAAGCAATCCAGTTGAGCTGAGCGCGAAGCACGCCAGTGGTTGATCCATCGCTGTGCTACTGGCCGTTGGCCGGGGGTAGCCCGGCAGCTAGTCACTTTCTTTTGTCTCGCCAAAAGAAAGTAACCCAAGAAAAGGCGACCCCGACATCCCCGAATTCCCGAAAATCGAGCCTGCCGGACGGGCAGCGAAGAACTCGCCCCGCCTTGCTGTTTTTAATTGATTTTTTGTGGGCGGGACTCAAACACCTTCGCCGCTGATCCGCCCGGCAGGCTCGATTTTCGGCGGGGCTGTAAGGGGGGAAAAGTCAAAACCAAGACGCCGATGACTGTACGGCCTGATGGCTTCAGTCCCTTCCGATGATCGCACGTCGCAGCCAATCAGCCACGCCGCATCGACTTGGTTGCCTTGCTCAATCCAATTCGACCGAGGCCTGCAAGGGCGAAACAAAAGAACCCCACACCCAGCGCAAGATTCCAGTCCGTCTTGAATATCAAATTCGGATACAGCAGCAGCTCGACAACGGTCTTGTCTTGTTCACCCGGGCCGGGCCACAAAATGGACAACATCAGGAACAGCGCAAGCAGCAAAGCGCTTAGAAACAATAGTGCCTTCAGAAACGCAGCCCCCAAGCGTTTACCGTAGTGAAATCCGGCCGCACAAGCGATCACTAGCGACGACACGTACAGCAAAGTGTTCAAAGGATGCTCAATCCGCAGACAAAAGCCCAACGGGAAAAGTCCGGCGCGCCCTGACCGCTTCATCCACGATCAGTTCCAGAAATCAGGCCGTCCCACCCACAGTCAGCCCATCAATCCGCAGCGTCGGCTGCCCCACCCCGACCGGCACGCTCTGCCCTTCCTTGCCGCAGGTGCCGACGCCTGAATCCATTTCCATGTCGTTGCCGATCATGCTGACACGCGTCAGCACTTCGGGGCCGTTGCCGATCAGGGTGGCGCCTTTGACGGGATAGGTGATCTTGCCGTCTTCGATCATGTAGGCCTCGGCAGCGGAGAAGACGAACTTGCCGCTGGTGATGTCGACCTGGCCGCCGCCGAAGTTGACGGCGTAGAGGCCGTTCTTCACCGAGGCGATGATTTCGTGGGGGTTCTTGTCGCCGTTCAGCATCAGGGTGTTGGTCATGCGCGGCATGGTCAGGTGGGCGAAGGATTCCCGGCGCGCGTTGCCGGTGATCGGCATACCCATCAGGCGGGCGTTCATCATGTCCTGCATGTAGCCGGTGAGGATGCCGTCCTCGATCAGCACGGTGCGCTGGGTGGGGTTGCCTTCGTCGTCGACGTTGAGCGAGCCGCGACGCAAGGGAATGGTGCCGTCGTCGATGACGGTGACGCCGGGCGCGGCGACGCGCTCACCGATGCGGCCGGAAAACGCCGAGCTGCCCTTGCGGTTGAAGTCGCCTTCGAGGCCGTGGCCGATGGCTTCGTGCAGCAGGATGCCGGGCCAGCCGGAACCGAGCACGACGGTCATGCTGCCAGCGGGGGCGGGACGCGCGTCGAGGTTGACCATCGCCTGGTGCACGGCCTGGCGTGCGTATTTTTCCAGGATGTCGTCGGTGAAATAGCTGTAGTCGAAGCGGCCGCCGCCGCCGCCGCTGCCCTGCTCGCGACGGCCGTCCTGCTCGGCGATGACCTGCAGCGACAGGCGCACCAGCGGACGCACGTCGGCGGCGAGGTGGCCGTCGGAACGCGCGATGAAGATCACTTCGTATTCGGAGGCGAGGCTCGCCATCACCTGTTTCACGCGCGGGTCCATCGCGCGCGCCTTCTTT
>JAKACN010000002.1 GCA_021821365.1 Pseudomonadota bacterium
CCATGCACGTCACGCGCAACGGCGAGCAGATTGCCCTGTCGGCGCGCGAATGCGCCGTCTTGACCGACCTGCTGGAACATCGCGGCACGGCACTCTCGCGCGCGCGGCTGGAAGAAAGCCTGTACGGCTGGAACGAGGAAGTGGAAAGCAATGCGGTGGAAGTGCACATCCACAACCTGCGCAAGAAGCTCGGCAACGACCTCATCAAGACCATCCGCGGCGTCGGCTACCTGATCCGGAAGGACACGCCATGAAACCGTTCTCGATACGGCGCCGCCTGGTCGCGCTGCTGCTCGGCAGCCTGGTGGCGGTATGGGCGGCGATGATGACCTACGGGTATATCGAGTTGCGCGAGGAAGTCGGCGAGCAGGCGGATGCGCGCATGGAGCAAAGCGCGCGCACGCTGCTCCTGCTCGACCTCAAGCGCCTGCATGCGCTGGTGGGCCTGGACGACGGTCACGAAGACGGCCATGAAAACGAGCACCGCGGCGAACACGACGACAACCATGCGGAGTATGTCGACTTCCAGGTGTGGGGCAGCGACGGCACGTTGCTGCTGCACGCGCCGGGCGCACCCGAAGCCGGCTACGACCCGCGCATCGGCCACGGCTGGATCGCCGCCGGCGACAGCGAGTGGCGCACCTTCGCCTTGCGCGATCCGAAACGGGGCTACCAGGTGCGGGTCTTCGAAACTGCGCACGCGCGCAACCGCCTGGTCAACAAGCTGGCCTTCCGCATGGCGCAAATGTTGCTGCTGGCGTTGCCGGTGCTCGCGCTGCTGGCCTGGCTCAGCATCCGGCGCGGACTGGCGCCGCTGACGACCGTATCGCACGCCATTGGTTCGCGCAGCGCGGACAATCTGCAGCCGCTCGACCTGGCAAGCGTGCCGGACGAAGTGCAACCGCTGGTCGATGCATTGAACAAATTGCTCGAACGCTTGTCGGAATCCATCGACAGGGAGCGCTCATTCACCGCCGATGCCGCCCATGAACTGAGAACGCCGCTGGCTGCGATCAAGGTGCAGGCCGAGGTCGCACTGGCTGCCGACGAGGAAGACCAGCGACGTCATGCGATCCAGCAGGTCATCGCCGGCGTCCAACGCACGACTTACCTTGCGCAGCAATTGCTGCTGCTGGCACGGCTCGATCATGTCGATGCGGAGCCATTGCAGGTGGTGGACCTTGGCCATGTCGCCGCCGGCAGTGCCGCGCGCTACGCGGATGCCGCCGACGACAAGGGTATCGAACTGGAGGTCGAAGCGCAAGACGATTGCCGCCTGCGGGGCGATCCGTTCGCGCTCTCCGTCCTGCTCGACAACCTGCTGGACAACGCCATCAAGTATGGCCGCGACGGCGGACGCGCGGTGGTGAAGGTATGGAAGGAACACGGGCAGGTCATGCTGCGGGTGCAGGATGATGGCCCCGGCGTTCCTGCCGCGGAGCGCTCGCGCCTGACCGACCGCTTCTTCCGCGTCGCCGGAACCGGCGTCGCGGGCAGCGGACTCGGCCTGTCCATCGTCGACCGGATCGCAAAACGATATCGCGGCGAGGTACGCGTCGGCGAAGGCCTGGACGGAAAGGGCCTGGGCGTGACGGTTGTTTTTCCGGTTTGAAATGTCAATGCCAAAGTGGAAATTCGGTAAAAAAAACAGGCCGCCGAATGATAGGAATTAGGGATGCTTTGTCGGCGCGAATCGTTTACAGTGTTCTGAACTCGCGTCTCGAAAGGCCATGCGGCGTTGCGAACCAACGCCGTATTTTTTGGGTCTGCCGTACCGTTTTCGTTTGATCGCTTTCGTCGTTTTTTGCACATGAAACCCGTTGCACCCGGCACCGTCATCTTCCATCGCTTCCGCGGCTATGGCGTCATCACCTCGGTCAACCTGCTGACCGGCTGGGTGTCCGCGCGCTTCGGCGATGAAGTGCGCAACCTCGATCTGAACCTGTCGCACGATGAATTGCAGCACGCGGACGGCGAGCCGATCCGCTTCCGCCGCGACCCGCCCGATCGCATGCCGCATGCGCGTCTGATGGCGATGGTGCGCGAACTGCATCGCGCCGGTTATCAACGCCTGTATCTCTACAGCTGGCCGAAACCCTCGGGGCTGCACTGGCGCTGGCACCTGTTCACCGGGCGCCGCAACTGGATGGATCGCGCGTGGCGCGAAGGCTGGTACGGCTCCGGCGCGGATTACAACTTCAATCCGATCCTGGGATGGGGCGACCAGCCAGGCGCGACCGCGCAGGAACTGGTGCGCGCGCTGGCGCAATTCGATCCGCAGGGCCTGGCACTGGCGCTCAGCCGCGACGAGGACCACACCGCATGGTTCGACCAGATCTGCGAAGCCCTGCTGCCGAATTACGCCTATACGCTCGGCTGGGATTTCCGCGACGGTCCGCTGCCCGAGCATCTGCCCGTCATTCCCGTGCGCCGCGGCGTGCCGGCCTACGCGGGCCCGCCGCTGCCATGGCCGCCGGGATGGACGCGCATGTGGACCGGCGGCAGCGCGCTGGTGCGCACGAGCTTCAGGACGGAGCGTGCCGACGCCCAACCCGGCGTCGTTCGTTGACGCTCAGCACTTGCATGCAATCTGCGCCATGCGCCGCCGCTTCAACAGATTCGCGGCGAACAGCGACACGGCTATGGCCGCCGCCATCGGCAAGGCGCCGAAATACGGCAGGTCTGCCGTGCCGTCCGCGCTGACGATCAGGCCGCCGACCCAGGCGCCGGTCGCCTGGCCGAGGTAGATCGCGGACGAATTCATGGATACCGACGCCGAAGCGAGCTGCGGCGCCATCGATACCAGGCGCGCCTGCTGCGCGCTGTTGACCGCGAAACATCCCAATCCCCAGACGAGGATCAGCACGATGGTGACCGGCAGCGAATTGCGCGTGAGCGGCCACAGCAGGATGGCCGTCAGCATGCAGCCCATCGCCGCCACACCGACACGCACCGGCCCGATGCGGTCCATGAAGCGCGCGCCGAGCACGTTGCCGATCACTCCAGTGGTACCGAAGCAGAGGAACAGCAGGCTGATGGTGGTGGCGTTCGCGCCGATGAAATCCTTGAGCAGCAGGGCCATGTAGGAAAACATGGTGAACATGCCGAGCGCCTGGATGGCCGTGACCGAAATGGCGAGCAGGAGCGGCCTGTTGGCGAACAGCGCCCTCCATGCCGCGCGGTCCATCGGCGCAATGAACAGCTTCGGCGGAATCTGCATCCACACGCCGAGGGCGAACAGTGCAGCCAGCAGTGCGACCAGGCCGAACGTCGGGCGCCAGCCGATATGCGCGCCGAGGTAGGCACCCATCGGCGTGCCGACCACCGCGGCGATGGACCAGCCGAGGAACACCAGGCTGATCGCCTTGCCGCGCGTCTCGGGCGGCACCATCAGGCCGGCGGTGGCGGCGGCCTGCGCGGTGAAGAGCGCCGCACCGATGGCGGTGACCATGCGTGCCGCGATCAGCATGCCGTAATCCGGCGCGAAGGCGGCCAGCATGTGCATCAGCGAATAGAGCAGCAGCGACGCGACCAGCAGCTTGCGGCGATCGATGGCGCTGGTCCAGCTCGCAAGGAAGGGGCCGGTGATGCAGATCGTCATGGCGAACGCAGAAATCAGCATACCGACCTTTGCGGGCGCGATCGCAAGGTCGGCGCTCAGCTCATTGAGCATGCCCGGCACGATCATTACGCCGGTGCCGATGGCAAAGTTGCCGAGTGTCAGTGACCACAGTCTGGTTTGCATGGGAGCTCCGGAAGGGAATGCTCCAGTGTAGCGAAATGCGAACGACCGTGCCGCAGCTACCCAAGTGCTTCCGGATTCAGCACATGCTTCGGCGTGCCGTTGGCGAAGTCGACGATGTTCTGGAACGCGGCGCGGAAATACAGCTCGTAGCTGTCTTTCTCCACGTAGCCGAGGTGCGGCGTGGCAAGCACCGTGGGAATGCGCAGCAGCGGCGCGTTCGCTGGCAGCGGCTCGCTGTCGAACACATCGAGCGCTGCGAAGCCGGGCCGGCCGCGCCGAAGCGCCTCTTCCAGCGCGCCGGCCGCCACGAGCTCGGCGCGGCTGGTATTGACGAAGAGGGCGTCGGGCTTCATGCGCGCCAGATCGTCCGCAGTGACGAGGTCGCGCGTGGCATCGGACAGGCGCAGGTGCAGCGTCAGGACATCCGCTTCTTCGAAAAATCGCTCCCTGGACGGCGCCGCCTCGAAGCCATGATCGGCCGCCGCCGCGCGGCTGGCATCGCTGCCCCAGACCAGCACCCGCATGCCGAAGGCCTTGCCGTAGCCGGCCACCAGGCGGCCGATGCGGCCGTAGCCCCAGATGGCGAGCGTGCGCCCCTTCAGCACGCGCCCCGGCGTGTTCAATTCCGGATTGATGGACGCGGTCTGCCATAACCCGTCCCGCAGGTTGGCCGCGTATTGCGGGATCTTGCGCGAAGCCGCCATGATCAGCGCCCAGGTCAGCTCAGCCGGTGCGGTCGGGTCGCCCACGCCTTCCACGATGGCAATGCCGCGCTGCGTGGCGGCCGCGACATCGATATGACCGCTGACCTTGCCGGTCTGGGAAATCAGTTTCAGCCTGGGCAACTTGCCGAGCAGCGGCGCCGGCAGGCGGGTGCGTTCGCGGATCAGCACCAGCGCGTCGAATTCCGCCAGCCGTACCGCGAGCTGGCCAGTCCCCCTGGCACTATTGTTGAAAATGCGGACTTCGTGGCCGTCGAGCAAGGAAAAACAGTCGAGGTGCCGCACACAGTCCTGATAGTCATCAAGAATCGCAACTTTCATACGAATTTTTCAATCAATGGAGAATTCAGTAAAAAAACGACGATTAACCGGAGGCATCAAAATGGCCTACTACATCGCTCAACAATTACTACTACATTTTCTTCAGAATCATTGAGTTACGTACATCCGCCGTGTACAATCGGCGGCTTATTTTCTGCAAATTTCGTAGGATTTTCGAACCCATCGGCCCGAGCATTATTCCCGTTTTCGGGTAGCGCGGTTACACGAAACCGCCGTCGACAAGACCGCCGTACCGCTAGCCCAAACGGAACTAGCCGAGCCACAAGCTGACGACGATCCTGCCGTGAAGGACATGACTGAACTCTTTATTGGCACTGGAGGTAGTTTATGAATCAGCCCGTTATGGGAGGCATCGCGCCATTGAATGCGCCATCTTACGTCAAACAGCGCAAACTGATCGGCTGGGTCGCGGAAATCGCAGCACTCACCAAGCCGGACCGCATCCACTGGTGCGACGGTTCGCAGGAAGAATACGATCGCCTGTGTGCGGAGATGGTCGCTGCCGGCACCATGAAAAAGCTGAATGAGGCCAAGCGGCCGAACAGCTACCTCGCATGCTCCGACCCGTCCGACGTGGCGCGCGTCGAAGACCGCACCTTCATCTGCTCGGCCAGGCAGGACGACGCCGGCCCGACCAACAACTGGGTCGCCCCGGCCGAGATGCGCATCACCCTCAACGGGCTGTTCGACGGCTGCATGCGCGGCCGCACCATGTATGTCGTCCCGTTTTCCATGGGCCCGCTCGGCTCGCCGATCGCCCATATCGGCGTCGAACTTTCCGATTCCCCCTATGTCGCCGCCAACATGCGCATCATGACGCGCATGGGCAAAGACGTGTACGACGTGCTGGGCGCCCACGGCGAGTTCGTGCCTTGCGTGCACTCCGTCGGCAAGCCGCTGCAGCCGGGCGAGAAGGACGTCGCCTGGCCGTGCAACGCGACCAAGTACATCGTGCATTATCCCGAAACCCGCGAGATCTGGTCCTTCGGCTCCGGCTACGGCGGTAACGCGCTGCTCGGCAAGAAGTGCTTCGCGCTGCGCATCGCCTCCAACATGGGCCGCGACCAGGGCTGGCTGGCCGAACACATGCTGATCCTCGGCGTCGAATCGCCGGAAGGGAAAAAGCATTACGTCGCCGCCGCCTTCCCGTCGGCCTGCGGCAAGACCAATTTCTCGATGATGATTCCGCCGGCTGCCTTCAAGGGCTGGAAGGTCACCACCATCGGCGACGACATCGCCTGGATCAAGCCGGGTGCGGACGGCCGCCTGTACGCGATCAACCCGGAAGCCGGCTACTTCGGCGTGGCGCCGGGCACCAACACGGCGACCAACTCCAACTGCATGGCCTCGCTGACGGCGAACACCATCTTCACCAACGTCGCGCTGACCGATGACGGCGACGTGTGGTGGGAAGGCATGACCAAGGAGCCGCCGGCGCATGCGATCGACTGGCAGGGCAAGGACTGGACGCCGGAAATCGGCAAGGAAACCGGCCGCAAGGCAGCCCATCCGAACGCACGCTTCACCGTGACCGCGACCCAGAACCCGGTGATCGATCCGGCCTGGGACGACCCGGACGGCGTGCCGATCTCGGCCTTCATCTTCGGCGGCCGCCGCTCGACGACGGTACCGCTGGTGACCGAAGCCCGCAACTGGGTGGAAGGCGTCTACATGGCCGCGACCATGGGCTCCGAAACCACTGCGGCCGCAGCCGGCCAGCAGGGCGTGGTGCGCCGCGATCCGTTCGCGATGCTGCCGTTCACCGGCTACAACATGAGCGACTACTTCCAGCACTGGCTCGACATGGGCAAGAAGATCGCCGCCGCATCTGGCAAAGGCGCGGCGGAGCTGCCGAAGATCTACTGCGTCAACTGGTTCCGCACCGATGAGAACGGCAAGTTCGTGTGGCCGGGCTTCGGCGACAACATGCGCGTGCTGAAGTGGATGCTGGACCGCATGGCAGGCACCGCGGGCGGCGTCGAGAACGTCTTCGGCATCACGCCGCGTTACGACGATCTGACCTGGGACGGCCTCGACTTCACGCTGGAGCAGTTCAACACGATCACTTCGATCGACAAGGCGGCGTGGGAAGCGGAACTGAAGCTGCATGCCGAACTGTTCGACAAGCTGAAACACCGGCTGCCGAAGGAACTGGATGCGGCCAAGGCGCAGCTCGAGAAGCGCCTGGCGGCCTGACCCGCTCTTCCGCACGGAAAGACCCATGAACAGCGCGGCGGGGAAACCCGCCGCGCTGTTTTTTTATGGTCAAACGGGCTTGAGGCGGAATAGGCGGCGTCTTGTCCAACTCCGGTGGCGACCATCATGCGCGAAAAGTAAAAAGCATTGCTGTTTTGCTATCGGCGTAACGATTCATTACAAAATAAATCTTGCCGTACGGCAATATTGTGGGAGAATGGGCGCACTGTCCCGCATCATTACGGCAATTTCCATCCGCGAACTTTCTTGCAGATCCAGCTTGCGAGAAGGAAAGACCGGAACCCTTGCGGTTCGATTTTTAACCAACATTCAGTCGGCAAGGAAATGGCTTCCCCCACGTCCGCAGACGCACAGCATCCGGTTCCCGCCGCCACGCGGGCCGAGATCCTGCAGGAGCTTGTCGAAATCGGTTCGACTGTCGCCAACGCGCAGATCGAAGGATTTACCAGGCGCCTGTCGGATGCCTTGCTGCGCGTGTCGCAGGCATGCGTCGACGCCAACGAAGCCAGGCTGCATCTTGATGCGGCCAATCTGCTGCGGCAGAACCGTTATCCGTTCTACTTTGTTCTCTCCTCGCGCCTGTCCGCCGCGCTGGAGCGCGAGGTGCGGGCGCTCGACAAACCGGATGCGAAAAAGGCCGACACGCCGGGCAGCTTGCCGCCGGACGTGGAGATCGACAAGAAGCTGTGCCTGATCAAGGCCAGCCGTTCGATCGAAAGCGAGCATGCCGACCGCTTGAGCGCGCTGAATGTCCGCCTGGCACGCCTGCTCGGCCAGGAACAGCTGACCAATGCGCACAACCCGTTCCGCCCGCAGGTTTTCCTGTCGGTGATCCACGATGCGTGGTGCGAATTCCATCCGGATCAGGGGTCGCACCACCTTGTTTTCCCGCTGCTGCAGCCGAAACTGTCGTTCGACATGGCGCCGATCCTGCATGCGCTGAATGCCGCCCTGGTCAAGCGCGGCATCGTCCCGATGCTGCTCGAACCGCAGCAGTCCGAGGCCGCCCGGCCATCCGTGCAGGCAGCCGCGCCCGAAGCGCCCGCCGAAGAAGACGACGCGCTCCGGCAGCAGCTGCGCCGCCTGTTCCCGGCGGAGGAGGCGGTTGCAGCACCCAGGCCCGCCAGCCGTCCGCTGGAAGGCGCGTTCCCGACATTGTTCCAGGAAGAGGCGGTGCATGCCGCCGCCGCGCGCAACGAATTGCTGGACTACCTGAGCAGCCTGCAGCGGGCCGATGCCGATGCGCGGGCTCCGCTGGTCGGGGTGGATTCGCCGAAATACATGCCGCTGGCCGACATGCAGCGCCGCATGCCGCATGGATTAATGTCGCCGGCGGACGAACACACCTTCGAGCTGGTCGGCAAGATCTTCGATGCCCTGTTCGAGAACCGGAACATTCCGGACCAGATGAAGGAGCTGATCGGCTCGCTCCAGGTGCCTGCCGTGAAGGCCGCCCTGATCAACAAGGATTTCTTCTTCAAGGAGTCGTTCCCGGCACGCCGCAGTATCGAACTTCTTGCCAGGATCGGCGTCGGCTGGGATCCGGAGAAAGGCGTCAACGACCCGATCTACCTGCTCGTCCAGCGCAGCGTGCAGCGCATCCACCAGGAAGCCGATCACCGCATTTCGGTATTCGCCGACGTGGCTGCCAGCCTCGACGCCTTCATCAAGCGCGACGAGGCCGCCGTCGCGCAGACCCTGTCGGCCTCGATTTCCCATGCCTTGCAGCAGGAGAAGCTGAGCGAAGCAACCAGGGCCGCGAAGCATGAGGTGGCGCTGCGTATCGGCACCGGCGAGGTCGTCGCCTTCGTGGAGACCTTCCTCGAAGACCGGTGGGTGCCGGTGCTGACGCTGGCCTACACGGTGAAGGACGAAAAGCCGGAAGCCGTCGAGAGCGCGATCAAGACCATGGACGATCTGTGCTGGAGCGTCAAGCCGAAGATCACGATGGCCGAGCGCAAGGAACTGCTGGCCAAGCTGCCGCCGATGCTGGCGATGCTGAACAAGTGGCTCGATCTCATCAAGTGGAACGACGACGAACGCACTCGCTTCTTCGCCGAGCTCGCGCGCTGCCATGCCTCGATCGTGCGCGCGCCGCTGGAACTCTCGCCCGAGCGCCAGATGCAGATCGCGCTGCAGGTCGCCAAGCGGGCTGCCGAACGCCGCGTGATGCGCCAGGCAAGGCAGAAGCCGGAACCGGTGCCGGACGCATTCGACGAACAGGTTGCACGATTGGAACGCGGCGCCTGGGTCGAGTTCAAGCGCCTGAACGGCGCGACGATGAAGGTCAAGCTGGCCTGGATCAGTCCGCTGCGCAACCTCTATCTCTTTGCCACGCGCGACCGGCACGAAGCCTTGTCGATGCCGGCCGAAGAGCTGGCGCAGAACCTGCGCCTGCGGCGCGCGCAGATCCTGTCGGTCGAGGGCTTCGTGAATCAAGCCCTGGCAACGGCGCTCGGCGTGAACGAAGCCGGCAACGAGGGCAACCGGTCTGCGGCATAAGGTCGTGAACACCTTACAGGCGCCGGCGCACCAAGAAGCGTCGAGATGGATGTGGTCCACGCCGGACGCGATGCAAGGCGCCCGGCCCGACGCCATGCGAGCACTGCCAGGGGCGCGCCGCAGCAGCGCGCCGGGTTGGGCCGCGGACACGCATCGTGTTATCTGCACCGGCACTTGAGACCATATAAGACCATATCCCTTCGCGTGCGTTCGCACGCCTCCCTTCAGTGCCCGCGCCTTGCCGCCGGCTTCCCCGCCGATGCGCTGACGCATCCGGATTCCATTCCTTGCTCCCCGTCAGGCACGTAAAAAATTACGGGCACAAATCCGCGGCAACGTTGTCACATTTCGTAGCAAATTCATCAGACTTCCAACCACACACTGGGCTCCCGCCCCGGAGTCCGACGGAGCATGAAGATAGCCCAAGTATCCCCGATCTTCGAGAGCGTCCCGCCGAAAGCCTATGGCGGCACCGAACGTGTCATTTCCTATCTCACGGAGGAACTGGTCAAGCAAGGACATGAAGTCACCTTATTCGCCTCGGGCGATTCGGTCACCGCCGCGAGGCTGGTTTCCCCGATCGCCCAAAGCCTGCGCCCCGACCTGGCGCGCCCCAGCTGGCTGTCCTACCACGCGATCGAGATGGACCTCCTTGCCGAACTGGCCCACAGCTTCGATGTGATCCATTTCCACACCGATTTCCTGCACTTTCCCCTGGCAAGGCAATTGAACGTTCCGCATGTCACTACCCTGCACGGACGGCTCGACCTGGCGGACCTGCAACCGCTGTTCCGGCACTTCCACGACGTGCCGGTGGTCTCGATCTCGGACAACCAGCGCACGCCGTTGCCGGAGGCCAATTGGCAGGACACGGTTTATCACGGCCTGCCGGCGGACCTGTATGCGTTCCAGGAAAAGCCGGGGGACTATTTCGCGTTCATTGGCCGCATCTCCTATGAAAAGCGGGTCGACCGCGCGATCGATATCGCCAGGCAGTGCGATGTGCCGATCTACATCGGCGCCAAGATCGACAAGGCCGACGAGCCCTACTTCAATGAGCGCATCAAGCCCTTGCTGCGCCATCCGCTGGTGCAGTTCGTGGGCGAGGTCAACCAGCAGGAAAAGCGGGAACTGCTGGAGCACGCGCGGGCCCTGCTGTTTCCGATCGACTGGCCCGAACCATTCGGTCTGGTCATGATCGAAGCTTTCTCCTGCGGCACACCGGTGATTGCCTATCGGCACGGCTCGGTGCCCGAGATCATGGAAGACGGCGTGACCGGCTTTGTCGTGACGAACCAGGATGAGGCAGTGCGCGCGGCGAAAGACATCGATACGGTCGACAGAAAAGCCTGTCGCGCCGTGTTCGACCGGCGCTTCACCGCTGCGCACATGGCGCAGCATTACCTGCGCGTCTACCAGCGGCTGCAGGGGCAGCGGAGACAGCAATAAGCGCAGTGCGCCCGCTTTCATCGCGCAAGGCAGGACGAAGACCAGGCCCATCACGCAAGCGAACGGGAGACGCAATGGTTGAAAAGATCCAACTCGGCGAGCAATGGTACATCCTCGCCACCTCTTCGCCGGCCGATGAACGCCGGCGCGTGCTCAAGCATAACGACACCTTCGCCATGTTCGACCGCTTTGGCGATGTGCAGCCGATGGGGCTGGGCGAAGAAGGCATCTACGACGGCGATACCTGCTTTCTTTCGCAGCAGGAGCTGCTGATCGAAGGCGTGCGGCCCATGCACCTGAACTCGACGGTGCGCGACGACAATGGCCTGTTCATTGTCGAGCTGATGAACCCCGACCTTTATCCGCCGGGGAAGGACCACATACCGAAGGGCGAGCTGCACATCTTCCGCGCCAAGCTGCTGCTCGACGGCAGCTGCTACGAGCACGTGCGCATCGTCAATTTCGGACTGACGCCGATCCGCGCGAAAGTGTCGATGGAGTTCGGCGCCGACTTCAAGGACATCTTCGAAGTGCGCGGCTTCAAGCGCGAGCGGCGCGGCACCTACCTGCCGCCGCAGATCGGCGACCGCGAACTGGTGCTCGCCTATCGCGGACTGGACGAGGTGGTGCGCCGGACCCGCATCTATTTCGACCCGGTGCCGCAAAAACTGACCGAGCGGCAGGCCGACTACGAAGTGGCGCTCGAGCCCAAGGGCGAGGTGCATTTGTATGCCACCGTCACCTGCGAGCGCAACGAAGAGAAGCGGCCGCCGCCGAGCGACTATTTCACCGCGTTCACGCAAGTCAACCGCACGGTCAGCTGTGCGCTGCAGAATCGCTGCAAGGTAACCACCTCCGACCCGCTGTTCAACAACTGGCTGGATCGCTCGACCGCCGATCTGGTAATGCTGACCACCAGCCTCGCGCAGGGCGATTATCCCTACGCCGGCCTGCCCTGGTATTCGACCACCTTCGGCCGCGACGGCATTCTCACCGCGCGCGAATATCTGTGGATCGATCCCTGCCTGGCGCGCGGCGTGCTCGCTTTCCTTGCCGCCACACAGGCGGACGAGTTCGATCCCGAGCGCGACGCCGAGCCCGGCAAGATTCTGCACGAGGCGCGCAACGGCGAACTGGCCGCGCTGAATGAAATCCCGTTCGGCCGCTACTACGGCACCGTCGACGCGACGCCTCTGTTCGTCGGCCTGGCGGGCGCCTATTACGAACGCACCGGCGACCTCGAATTCATCCGCAGCATCTGGGACAACATCCAGCGCGCGCTGACCTGGATCGACGAGTACGGCGACCGCGACGGCGACGGCTTCGTGGAATATGCGCGCTACAGCGAAACCGGGCTGGCGCAACAGGGATGGAAGGACTCGCAGGACTCGGTGTTCCACGCCGACGGCCGACTGGCCGATGCGCCCATCGCGCTGTGCGAAGTGCAGGGCTATGTGTACGAAGCGAAACTGCGCGCGGCCGAACTGGCGCGTCTGCTCGGCGACGCGCCGCTGGCAAAGCGGCTGCACGAGGGCGCCATGCTGCTGAAAAAGAATTTCAACGAAGCCTTCTGGTGCGAACGCATCGGCATGTATGCGCTCGCGCTCGACGGCGAGAAGCGCCAATGCGAGGTGGGCTCGTCCAATGCCGGGCATACCTTGTGGAGCGGAATCGCCACGCCGGAATACGCGGCGCGCATTGCCGACCGCATGCTGGACGAAGACTTCTTCTGCGGCTGGGGCATCCGCACGATCCCGATCAAGGAGGCGCGCTACAACCCGATGGCCTACCACAACGGCTCGGTCTGGCCGCACGACAACGCGCTCATCGCCGACGGCATGGCGCGCTACGGCTTCACCGCGAAGGCGATGGCGGTCTTTGCCGGCCTGCGTTCGGCGAGCCTGTACATGGACCAGAACCGCATGCCGGAGCTGTTCTGCGGATTCGAACGCCGCCCGGACGAAGGCCCCACGCTGTATCCGGTGGCCTGCTCGCCGCAGGCATGGGCGGCGGCCAGCGTGTACTCGCTGCTGCAGGCCTGCCTCGGCCTGTCGTTCGACCCGGGCAAGCCCGAGATCCGCTTCCGCCATCCGCAGCTGCCGCCCTTCCTGGAGACGGTGGAGATTCACGACCTGTCCATCAACGGCGCCACGGTCGACCTGCTGTTGCAGCGTTATCCGAATAATGTGGGCGTGAACGTGATCCGCAAGGATGGAAATGTCGAGGTGGTGGCGGTGGCCTAGTCCGCGCGGCGGCAGCCAGGCAACGCGTGCAGGCACGCCGCATCGTCCTACTTCATGCGCGAACGCAGCTTGATCGTTTCGCCGGCCACCATGAAACGGCCGTATCCCCGGTGATGCAGCGTGCGCGGATCTTTCACGGCGCTGTCAACCCAGGCCTGCAGGACTTCCAGGACGAAGATGCCGTATTTCGCGACCATGCGCGTGTCGGCCAGGCGGCATTCGAGGCTCGCGTAGCACTCGTCGATCAGGGGCGCATGCACGAATCGCGCAGGAAGCGGCGTCAGGCCGAAGCGTTTGAACTTGTCGGTCCTGGCGCCGGTGGTGTTGCCCACGCTGACGACCTTCTTTGCGATATCGACCGTGGGGATGTTGATCACGCATTCCTTCGAGGCCATCAGAAGATCGCGGGAATAACTCTGGCCGCCGATGACGCAGCCGATCAACGGCGGCTCGAATTCGAGCATGGTTTTCCATGACAGCGTCATCACGTTCCGCCGCTCGCCCTGCGCGGTTGTCAGCAGGACGACCGGTCCGGGTTCGATCAGCGTGTAGACCTTGGCGAGGGGGAACGGTTTCCTGGACATGATCGCGCATCCTTCTTCGGTGGAATAACTCACGAACATCACATACCCCGGCCTTGCAATCGCGCCATGGGCCTGCCAGCAACGATCAGCAATCCGGCGCCTGGCAACCCCTCGGCATTATAGGATGCGAAAACGGCCTGTCCATTGAGCAAGATCGAGTCGCCGCGCACATGCGGCGCGATGCCACCGGGCTTCGAACAACTTGAATGACGGGAAATGCCTGCGGGGTGGAAATTTCTTGATCTGGGAAAAGCGCCTGCGCCAAAAGCGTTTGCCTAATTCACCCGACCGGATAACATCGATTCAGGATCCCATACAGGCTGTAACAATCCAGGAGGTTTCCATGAACATTGTTGCCAGACCTCGTCCCGAGGTTCTTGTTGAATTCAACAAGTTTTGCGCGGTGCTCGGCGAAAAGTCCGACCGGCACCCCTATGACATCGACAACCTGCTCGCAGCGGGCCTGGTCGAACAGGTTCCCGGCAGGTCGGTCTACCGGCTGACCCAGACAGGCGAAGCGCTGCGCGCCGCGCGCCAGGAGTAAGCAGATCCGCCCCCAGTGCCTTCAGCGCAAGGGGCGGGATGAATTTGTCCGGTGCGCGACGACCGTTATTGATGTCCACGGAAAACACGGAAAGCACGGAACATATTCCTGAAATTTGTGCTTTCCGTGGACATCTCAGGCGTTCCGCCGCACGGTTCAGGTTCATCTGGACGTACTACTGCTTGCGCGCGATGAAGCCGCCGACCACGGCCGCCTTGGTCGTGCCGTTCGACAGCGAAAAGCTGCCGCCGATTTCGGCGGGGCCGGCGCCGCTGTTTCCCGTCGTGACCACCGGGCCGAAGAAACGTCCGCCCAGGCCGCCGCTCAATGACGCATTGCTGATTGCCCCCGTCAGGTAATTGGCGACATTGCTTCCCGCCGCGCCCATCATTGTCGTGCCGCTCATGGCGACCGGCACCTCGGTCCATGCCGCGTCCCAGGTATGCGTGTTCTGGATCGACACACTGACGGCGCGCGTGGCGAAGTCGACGGTGACCAGCGCGGAGCCGCGGAAGAAGGAAGCGTCCTGCGTACCGTTGGGCGCATACCAGCCGTAGACGATGCCGGCGTAACTGGCCGAACCGGAAGCGGGCACGTTCGCCGGGTCCGTCACCTGGCCGAAGGCCACCATGCCGGTGCGGGACTGGTTGTGTTCATCCGTGCCCGCGCCGCCCGTCCATTCCACGATGCGCACCGTGTCCTGCGTGAACCACGCGCCGAGATTGGCGTAGCGGTAGCTCCAGTTGGTGAGCTGGCGATAGCCTTTCGATCCGGGGAAGGGTACGCCGAAGCCGCTCCCGCCGGGCAGAATGGTCGGATTGCCGTTCGCATCCGGCAGCCCGTTCCCCGCATGCACGTCGCCGTCTTCATGCAGGCGGCTGACGTCAGCGATATTCGGCTCGATGCCGCCACTCTGCCAGTCCCCCGCCTGGTTCTTCAGGCCCTTGGTTTCCACGGTCGGACAGGGCACCATCTCCGGCGGGCAGCGCGACGGCTCGCTGCGCGGGAAGTAGCTGTTGTTGGCATAGTTCGACTGCGTGCCGCCGACACCCTTGCTCGCGACGTTGTAGAAGCCGAGGTCGGAACTCGGCGGCAGGGTGGCGGCGCTGATGGCGCCGGAGGCATCGACCAGCATATGGCCTTGCGTGGCGCGGAAGGTTTCGATGATGAGCGGGCGCTCGACCTTGCCGTCCCAGGAAATGCCGAGGTTCGACAGCAGCATGGCCGGGTTCGAGACGACGCCGTCGCTCGCCTTGAAGGCGCGGATTTCCGCCAGTCCGCCGGAGGCTGGCATCAGGCCGTAGGCGGCCGTCGCGTTCGCGATCGGCACGGCGAGATCGTTGGTGGATTTGCCGTAGGCCTGCACGCCGGAACTCGTCAACGTCACGCCGTTTTCAATGCGGATGATGGACCTGCCGCTGCACTGCGTATTCGCGCCTTCGATGCAGGACATGGTCATCGGCGTGCCGTCGGGAACGGGCGCGGGCTGTCCCGTGACCGGAGCGGGCGAGGTGGAGGCATATTCGCAGATCTTGTCGGCGCCGGGCAACGGATCGCCGAACACGCCGTTGTCGCAGCCGATCGCATTCGTCGCGGTGAGCGTAACCCAGGTACCGTTCAGGCCGTAGCGCACCTGCGTCGTGCCAGGCACCGTGCAGGTCTGGTTTTCGTTCGCGCACTTCGTCCAGGTCGTATCGGTCGGCGGCGGAGGCGGCGGCGGCGTGGTGGTGACGGTGAGGAATTCGCAGATCTTGTCGGCGCCGGGCAATGGATCGCCGAACACGCCGTTGTCGCAACCGATGGCGTTGGTCGCAGTGAGCGTGGCCCAGGTGCCGTTCAATCCGTAGCGCACCTGTGTCGTGCCGGCGAAGGAGCAGGTCTGGTTCTCGTTCGCGCACTTGGTCCAGGTCTCGGTCGTGCTTGCGGCGAGCAGTGTCGACGAGGACGTGGATTGTTTGGCAGCCGACGGCGACTCGGCGCTGCCTCCGCATCCGCTCAACGCAACGGCGAGCAGCATGGCAAAGGCCAGGACGCCACCTCCCGATTTGATCATTTTTGTTCTCCGCAGGGACACAGTTGATGCAGTGTACGAATCGCGGGCATGGAGAAGCTTGAGTGGCGTCAATGGCAGGGCGCGTGAACACAGGAAATGCGCTGCCGTTCCACCGGACCGGGTGCTTCATCTGCACGACAAATTGATGTGTCGCCATGGAACTGATAACAAGTTTCCGCACCTAATGATTCCACCGGGAATAATATGCAAAACAGAAAGGAAGCCATGGCACAGCCCCTCAATGGCAAGGAAATTACGTCGGACGATCTGCTCGCGCTTGTCGACAAGGCAACGCGGGCGATCGAACAGCTGCAGGAAGACAATGCGCGCCTGTTGCGCCAGGTGAACGACTGCAGGCTGGCAAGCGAAGCCGCGGCATTCACGCTGGCCGAAAAAGAAAAGCGCATCGAAGCGCTGGAACAGGCGGAAGCCGCGATGCTGAAGGATGCGCGATGGTATCGATGGTTTCGCGCGAAGTACGCTGATTCGACGTTCTTTGCCTACATCGAGCGCGAATTCCTGCTGTCGATGCACGCATCGGATGAACAGGAACCACCGGCTGCTCCGGTGATAGTCGGCACCGTCAACGGCGCTGCGCAGGGCGCGGGGAATTAGCGCTGGCGAGTCCACGGACAGAACAAAGACCCTTGTCCACGCAAAATACTCGGCGTGCCCCACGAAACACACGAAAATTTTTTCCATTTTTTCGTGTTTTTCGTGGACACCCTCAATGCCCTGAACACGACGGCGATGCGTCGCCCGGCGCAAGGCACCGCGGCTGCGTTCTGTCGGGTGGCCGTGATCCGGTCAATGCTTGCGCGGGCAGGCAAACAGCACAAACCGATCGCCCTGCATTTCGGTTCTCAGCCGGCCAGTCCGCACCATGGTGGCTAGTGCACGGTACAAGGCTTCATGCGTTAATCCGAGTTCCGCCGCCCAGGACTTCCTGGACTGGCGCAATTCCAGCCGTCCGCCCTGACCTTCCGCTTCGATGTAATGCTCGATCCGCTCCGCCGCGCCGTGCAGGCTGAGCCGTTCGCACTGCGCCCGCAGTTTCCTGACTTCCTGCGCAAGCCGGCTCATCCACGCCGCCTGGAACGCCGCATCCTCGCGAAGGGCCTCGCGAAAGCAGCCGATCGGAAAGCGCAAGAGCCTGGTGCTTTGCGCCGCCACGATGTCGCAGTGGTAACGTGACGTCTCCAGGCTGGCTTCCGCAACGAAGCCGCTGGCAGACCTCTGCAGGATCACTTCCGCGCCGTTCTGGGCGCGACGCGTCAATCTCAATTCGCCCGCCGTCACGAACAGCATGAATTGCGGCCGGTCTCCAATCGCGTACAGGCGCTCGCCTGCCTTCGTCTGCTGTTCGGTCGCGGCATCACGCAGGGATTGCGGCATGGCGGCGAGTTCCGGATGCGCGCGGACCCGCTCATTCCATTCTTCTTCACTGAGATGCGGTGTCATGCCTGTGCTTCATCGTGGGCGCTCGTGTGGACCGGACGGGCCGAATCATTATCGGAGATATGATCTCAATCATATCAGTTGCGCATCGCAGCGGACTAATATCCTTTCGTTGCACACGAGAGGAAAAGCATGGGCACGATTTTCTGCTTTGGCGAAGAGATCGACGGTTACGATGTCCGCGTCCTGAATGAACGGGAAGTCCGGGCGAGCGCCGGCATACTGTTTTTTTGCGCGATCATCGCCTTCATGAATGCGTGGCTCGTCGGTCATTTCGAATGGACGCGGGTGTTCGTGGTCGCCTTCCTCATCGATTTCTCGATCCGGGTGTTCGTCAACCCGAAATATTCTCCGAGCATGGTCCTCGCCGGCTTCATCGTCAGAAACCAGGCGCCGGAATATGTCGGCGCCACCCAAAAGCGTTTTGCCTGGAGCATTGGCCTGGCACTGTCCGTGGCGATGCTGTGGCTGGTGGTGATCAACCGCGTCATCGGTCCGATCAACCTCCTCATCTGCGCCACCTGCCTGCTGCTCCTGTTCTTCGAGTCGGCATTCGGCATTTGCATCGCATGCAAGGTGTACAACCTGTTTCACCGCGAGAAAGCCGGCCTGTGTCCCGGCGGAGCCTGCGAAGTGGACGCGAGGCACAAGAGCCAGAGGACCGGCACCGTGCAAATGCTGGTTCTCCTGTCGTTTGTTTTCGCGATGACGTACGTCGCAAGATTCTTCGTTGTCGGCGCAGCCGAGGCCGCCCCGGCCACACCAGCCGCCGGGCCGTCACACGAACCGGCCGGCAGCGACGATTGCACGGTGCCGGACTGGGCGAAATCCATGGGCCATGCCGAACAGTGGAAGCTGCATCACAACTGCATGTAGCCGCGCGTTACTGCCGCGCGTTACTTCCGAACCGGCAATTCCTGCTGCGCGATCAGCGCGACCGGCAGCAGCGACAATGCATCCCGTAGCAGCAGGCGGCCGGCTTCGATGGATGCCGGCCTGCCGGTGAGGATGTCGGTGGGCGCCTCCGTCGCATCCGGCAGCAGTACCGCGGTGTCCTCCCATGCCTCGGCGGGTATCACGGGCATGCGCTGGCCGGCCAGGAGCGCGCAGGGAAGATGCGCGGCGATCACGATGATCGAGCGGTCCTGGTGGCGGCGCATGAACGCGATCGCGTGCGTCGCATACGCGCCTTTCACTTCCAGCGGCAGGTAGTCGCCGAGCGCGAACAGTTCCGGAAACTGCGCGCGGTAGTTCAGCGTGTGGCGGATGACCTGCTGCTTCACGATGCCGCTTTCCCAGCCCTCCATCCCGGCGAGCAGCGGCGCCGCTTCCCGCATCGCCCTCTCGCGGTCTGCGTAATCGACCGGCCTGCGATTGTCGGGGTCGACCAGGCTGAAATCCCAGAAGTCGGTTCCCTGGTACAGATCGGGCACACCCGGCGCGGTCATGCGCAGCACGATCTGCACGAGGCTCTTGACCGCGCCGGCGGGAATGAGCCGTTCGAGCCAGTCGAGGAAGCCTGGCAGGAACAGATTGTCGGGGCCGGGCGTGAGGATCGCCTGCAGGAATGCGCTGCATGTCGCTTCGTATTCCTCGTTCGGCAGTACCCAGTCGCTCACCTGCTTGGCCTCGCGCAGGGCCTTGGTCTGCCAGCCATCGACACGCTCCGCAAAACGCCGCAGGCCTGCCGCATCCTCCGCCGACAGGCCGATGGGCCATGCGCCGGCAAGGGTCTGGTACAGCATCAGTTCGTCGGCGGGTTGCGGCTTGGCCATGCCGGGCGGTTGCAGCTGCATCCATTCGCGTACCGCGTCGCCCCACGCCTCCGGCATTTCGCTCAGCGCGGCAAGGCGGGCGCGCACGTCTTCGCCGCGCTTGTGGTCATGCGTCGCGGTGGCGAGCATCGCATGCGGGAATTGCTGCGCGCGCTGCATGCAGGCCTCATGGAAGGCTTGAACCGGCAGAGAGAAACGGCCGGGATCGGCGCCCACTTCGTTGCGCGACAGCAGGCGTCCGTAGCGGTAGAACGCGGTGTCCTCGACCGACTTCGCGGCCAGCGGCGGCGTCAGTTGCTGAAAGCGGGTGATGGCGGCCTGATGCAGGCGCCTCGCCCGCGTGTTGCCGTAATCGCGCGGCGCGTCGCCGCCGAGCCAGCGCGCCAGCATGTCGAGAAGAGGGACTTCGGTGCGCTCGACCGTATTGCGCGCCTGCTCCAGTGCGCGGTCGATGATGCACTGGTCGAGTTCGTCGCGCCCGTTCGCGTCAGCATAGGTGCGGTACACCGGAAAATGCACCAGCAGTTCGGCGAAGACGCGACGAATGGCGGCGAGCGAGAAATCGCGCGTGCGCAGATCGGTGCGCGCCACCGCGTGCAGGGCGCGCACCGCGCTTTCGAACTCGCCGGCAAGATTGTTCGCCAGCAGCTGCCGACGCGCCTGCCGCACTTCCTCCCCGAAGCCGCGCTGCAGCCCGCTTGTTTCGGACCACAGTGCATCGAGCGCCGCTTCACCCGCTCCGTCATGCAGCAGCGCACCGGCCTGGTCCATGAAGTCGTAGCCGGTGGTGCCGTCGATGCGCCAGTCGCTGCGCAAGCGCTCATCCGGCGCAAGAATCTTTTCCACGATCAGGTAGGCCGGCGCGGGCGGCAACTCGGGAGGACGTTGCGAACTCAGTGCTTCCAGCCGGGCGCGCAGCTTGCGGCAGTAGGCGCCGGGATCGGCCAGGCCGTCGACATGGTCGATGCGCACGCCGTCGATCAGACCCTCGGTGTAGAGCCGGAAAATCAGCGCGTGCGTGGCTTCGAACACATCGTCCTGCTCCACGCGCACGCCGGCCAGGTCCGTCACTTCGAAGAAGCGCCGCCAGTTGATGCCGTCGGCGGCGCAACGCCACCACGCCAGGCGGTAATGCTGGCGTTCGAGCAGGCCGTGCAGCGCATCGAAGCCCTGCGGCGTCTCGACCGAAAAGGCGGCCAGCGCGGCATGCACGGCGCTCGCGCCTTCGCTGTCGCGATACAGCTCGCGCAGCAGGGCGTGGCCGGCATCGGCTTGCTGCTGAGTCATTTCTCCATCGCCCCGCTCGAAAGCCTGGATCGCGGCGTCCAGCCGCGGGGCATCGGCGGCCCGCAGCACGCGCGGATAATCCGCCGGCGCAATCGGAAAACGCTGCGCGTAGTAGCCGACGAACAGCTTGCCGCGCGCCGCATCGAACTGCAGCCTGATGTCGCCGGATGCCAGCGTGTCGCCGTAGGGCTGGCCGAGAAAGGGCGCGAGCAGCTTGCCGTGCAGGGTTTCGTCGGCGGGATGCCAGTCGATGTCGAACCAGCGCGCGTAGGGGCTGGCCTGCCCCCACTCCA
Source organism: Pseudomonadota bacterium (assembly GCA_021821365.1). GTDB lineage: Bacteria > Pseudomonadota > Gammaproteobacteria > Burkholderiales > Burkholderiaceae_D > Noviherbaspirillum. The sequence continues at coordinate 21,215 of JAKACN010000002.1, forward strand.
GCACATGCTGCCACCACGGATTCTCGGTGCCGATGCCCATGTGGTTGGGCACGATGTCGAGGATCAGGCCCATGTTCGCCGCACGCAGGCGGGCGACGAAGCGGCGCAGGCCTTCCTCGCCGCCGAGCTCGGGGTTGATGTGCGTCGGATCGACGATGTCGTAGCCGTGCGTCGAGCCGCTGCGCGCGGTCAGGATCGGCGACGCGTAGACGTGACTGATGCCGAGTTCGTGGTAGTACGCCAGCGTCGCGGCAGCGTCGTCGAAGTTGAAGTCCTTGTGCAGTTGCAGGCGGACGGTGGCACGCGGTATCGACATCGGCGCCATCAGCTCTTCGTCCTGCAGGAGCGCGAGCGGTTGAGAATGGCAAGGCGCTTCGCGGCCGTGGGCGCATCGAGCAGCGCATCCACCGTTTGCGGCAGGCGGCGCCGCCAGTTCGGATGCGTGTCGATGGTGCCGGGAATATTGGGCTGCTCGGGCAGGCCGAGCGCATCCTCGATGGGCAGCATGACCAGCGGCGCGGGCGTGGCGGCAATGAAGCCGGTCACGTCGTCGAGCGGCGCGGCATCGGCGCGGCCTTCGGGCGCGTTGCCGCTGCCGAAGCCGGCATCCTTCAGGCTCTGCCACATGGCCTTGCGCTCGTGCTCGCGCTGCTGCCGCACGTTCGCTTCGCTTCTGCCGCGTTCGAGCAGATCGAGCTGCGCCGCCCAGTCGATGTCACGCCCCTGCCACCAGCCTGCGATGGTGGGCAGATCATGCGTGGTGGTGGTGGCGATGGCGTCGCCCGACCATTCGCCGGGGCTGAGGAAGCGGCCGCTGTGCTGCTGGAACAGCAATACGCGGATGCCGAGCAGGCCGTGTTCCGCGATGATGCGCTCGAAGCCGGGCGGCACGGTGCCGAGGTCTTCGCCGATGACGATGGCGCGATGCCGCCACGACTCCAGCGCAATCAGGTGCAGCAGGTCGTACATCGGGTATTTCAGGTAGGCGCCATGCTCGGGCGATTCGCCCTGCGGCACCAGCCACAGGCGGCTCAGGCCGAGCACGTGGTCGATGCGCACGCCGCCCGCGTGGGCGAAGGCGGCGCGCAGCATTTCGATGTAGGCGCCGAAGCCCCTGGCCTTCATCGCCTGCGGCGAGAATGCGCCGAGGCCCCAGCTCTGGCCGCGCGTGTTGAGCACATCCGGCGGCGCACCGACCGACAGCCCGTTGATGATTTCCGCCTGCCGGCTCCATGCCTGGCTGCCGCCGTTGTCGGCGCCGACGGCAAGGTCCGAGATCAGGCCGATCGGCATGCCGGCCTCGCGCGCATCCTTTTGCGCGCCGGACAGTCCGCGCGCCGCCTGCCATTGCAGGAACTCATGGAAGGCCACTTCCTGCGCATGCGCATGGGCGAATTCCTCCACCGCGGTGCCGCGCGGATTGCGCAGGCCCTCCGGCCAGGTGCGCCAGTCGCCGCTTTCGCCGTTCGCCATCCGCCACGCATGCAAGGCTTCGAAGCGCGCATGGTCCTGCACCGCCGTGCCGCCCTGGGCGCGGAAGGCGGCGAATTCGGTCTGGTTGCCGGCGGCATTGAACTGTTCGTACAGGCGCCGCAGCACCATCAGGCGCAGCACGCCGGCCGCCGGCCAGTTGATGAATTCTTCCTGCTCCAGCCGCGCCATGTTGCTGGCGGCATCGTCGCCCAGCGAAGCCAGCGCCGTCGCCAGCGCGTCCCGTCCGAGCACGCTGGCCGGATCGATATGCAGCACGTTGAACTGCAGGCGGCTGGACGGGCTGTACGGGCTGAAGCGGGTCACGTCGGCACTGAACATGGCATGCACCGGGCTGATCGCGAGTGCCGCTGCACCATGTGCCGCCGCCGCACGCGCGAGCCGCGACAGGGCGGTGAAATCGCCGATGCCGCCGTCGCCCTGCCGGCGCAGGGAATAGAGTTGCACGCCGAGGCCCCACACGCGCGCGTCGCACTTGCCCTGCAAGGCATCCGCCACGCTGAAGCAGCGCTGCGGCGCAACCGCCAGCGTGATCTCGCGCTCGCCCGCCAGCAGCCGATGGTAGCCGTAACGGTCGATCGGCGGCAGTTCCACCGCGGCGGCACCGTCATCCGGAAAGCGGCCGTCGACACGCCCGCCGTTTTCCAGTTCGATCCGGTAGTTCTTTCCCGCGAATGCGCGCACGCCGGGCACGCGCAAGGGCTGGCCGACCACGCCGCTGACGAGCGGCGGCAGCACGTCCTCGCCCTGGATGTCGGCCAGCCGTCGATGGCTGTCGCGGCATTGCTCCTCGGTGGCGCAGGGCAGGCCGAGCGCATCCAGTATCGCCGCCAAGGCCTCCGGCGCGACCTGCATCTGCTCGCCCTTGGCGCTGGTCCATTCGCGCGCCAGTCCGGAGGCGCGCGCAAGATTGAAAACATCCACGTCATTCATGTCACAGACTCCAGCATGGCAATGCAGGCGCGGGCAGGCAATCTTCCCTGCGGCACGGCGTCGAGCACGCCTTCGGTTGCAAACAGGATGCGGCCGGCCTGCCCGTCGGATACATGCTCCGGCGTGACCGGCACCGGCGCGTCGGCAAGATTGATGGCAATCATCAGCACCATGTCGCCGGCCATGCGCCAGCGTGCCCGCACCGCCGCGCGGCCGAGCACGTCGACGCCGAGCGCCTGCACGCCGCCCAGCCTTGGCATGATCTCTTCGCGCCGCAGCGTCAGCAGGGTCGTGATCCAGTCGCGCCACGCCTGGGCGGTGCTGTCCTGCGCGCGCGGCATCGAATCAAGCCAGGTTTGCTGCGCGTTCGGATCGGGAATGCGCTCGCGCATGGCAGGATCGGAAAAGCCGGCGAAGCGCGCAAATTCCTGCCGGCGTCCCTCGCGCACGGCATCGGCCAGTTGCGGCGTGAGGTGGCTGGTGAAATACAGGAAGGGTTGTGTCGCGCCGATTTCCTCGCCCATGAACAACAACGGAATCTGCGGCGACAGCAGCAGCAGGGCATAGGCCGCGCGCAGCGCGTCCGGATGGGCGAGCGAGGTCAGCCGCTCGCCGAAGGCACGGTTGCCGACCTGATCGTGGTTCTGCAGGAAGGCGACGAAGGATGTCGGCGGCAGCTGCGCGCTCCGCTCGCCGCGCGGCTTTCCTTCACGGAAGGGCGAGGGCTCGCCCTGGTAGATGAAACCTTCGGCAAGCGCGCGGGCAAGCTTCTCGCCGGTCTGATTCGCATAATCCGCGTAATAGCCTTCGCGCTCGCCCGTCAGCAACACATGCAGCACATGATGCAGATCGTCGTTCCACTGCGCGTCGTACAGGCGTTGCGGCGCCAGCAGGCGCGCGGCGTTGTCGTCGTTTTCGAGCACCAGGTGCACATGGCGCGGCGGCGGGATGGCGGTGCGCACGCGCTGCGCCAGTTCCACCAGGAAGTCCTTGTCGCTGATTGCATGCACCGCGTCGAACCGCAGTCCGTCAAAGCGGAATTCGGTGAGCCAGTACAGCGCGTTCTCGATGAAGAAGTCGCGCACCGGCTGCTTGCGGAAATCGATCGCCTGTCCCCAGGGTGTGTGGATATCGTCTCGGAAGAAGGCGCTGGCATAGCTGCCGAGGACATTGCCGTCCGGGCCGAAGTGGTTGTAGACCACGTCGAGGAAGACGCTGAGGCCGAGGCCGTGCGCGCTGTCGATCAATGCCTTGAGGTCGTCTGGCGCGCCGTAGGCCGCATCGGGTGCGTAGGGCAGCACGCCGTCGTAGCCCCAGTTCCGCGGGCCGGGGAAATCCGCCACCGGCATCAGCTCGATCGCGGTGATGCCCAACTGGGCCAGCGCAGGCAGCCGGCGCGTCACGCCGGCAAAGCCGTCGAGCAGGCCGGCATGCAGTTCGACCAGCACCGTTTCATGCCATGGGCGTCCCGGCCAGTCCGTGTTCACCCAGCGATAGGATCGCGGGTCGCAGACGATGCTGGCGTCGTGCACGTCGCCGGCCTGCGCGCGCGATGCGGGGTCGGGTACGGAGAGTTCGTCGCTGATGCGGTAGCGGTACAGCGTTCCCGCGCCGCAGTCGGCTTCCGCTTCGAACCAGCCTTCGCCGTACGGCGTCATCGGTTGCGGCGCCCTGCCGCCGAGTTCCAGCGCGACCTGCCGACAATCAGGCGCCCACAGGCGGAAGCGGGTACGGTCGGGTGCGATCAATCGCGCGCCGAAGGAAGGTTCACAGCGTGACATGGTCGGCCACCAGCAATACCGCGCTGTGCGCGGCGACAATGATCCTGTTCTGCTCCGGCTGCCGATGCGGCGCCGCGCCGCCGCGACCTGCGGTTTCCGCCGCGTCGAGCACGGCATGCCATTGCATGGCCGGCCGCGGCAGAATGAATTCGCGATCCTCGCCGGAAGCATTCAGCAGCAGCAGCGAGGCGGACACCTGCGCCGAATTGGCGTCCTGCCGCTCGCCGACGATGCGGCGCAGCGCGAGCAGTCGCCCTTCGGGGAAGTTCCACCGCTCCGGCGTCATCTCGCTGCCGGTCTCGTCGAACCAGCCGGTATCCGGCACGCCCTGCAGCGTGCGCGAACTGGCCGTGAGGAAGCGCGTGCTGCGCAGACTGGGTCGGGACAGGCGTGCGGCAATGCAATGGCGCGCGAAGTCGAACAGCGCCCGGCCAGCATCCGTCTTCGCCAGTTCCCAGTCGAACCAGGAGATCTCGTTGTCCTGGCAGTAGGGATTGTTGTTGCCGTACTGCGTGCGTCCGAATTCGTCGCCGCCGAGCAGCATCGGCGTGCCGTTGGAAAACATCATCGTCATCAGCATCGCGCGCTTGATGCGCTCCCGCGTGGCGCGGACCCCGGCATCCTCGGTCGGGCCTTCCGCGCCCCAATTGCTGCTGCGGTTGTCCTGGCTGCCGTCGCGGTTGTCCTCGCCGTTGGCCTCGTTGTACTTGCGGTTGTAGCTGACCATGTCCTGCAGCGTGAAGCCGTCGTGCGCGGTGACGAAATTCACCGACGACCATGCGCGCCGGCGATGATGGTTGAACAGGTCGGCGGAGCCGAGCAGGCGCGCTGCGATTGCGCCGCGCATGCCGGCATCGCCGCGCCAGAAACTGCGCACGTCGTCGCGGAAGCGATCGTTCCATTCCGCGATGCCGGCCGGGTGGTTGCCGACCTGGTAGCCGCCCGGGCCGATGTCCCACGGTTCGGAGATCAGCTTGACCTGCGACAGCACCGGGTCCTGCAGCAGCGCGTCGAAGAAGCCGCTGCCGGGATCGAAGCCGTAGTGCTCGCGGCCGAGGGTTGCGCCAAGATCGAAGCGGAAGCCGTCGACATGGAATTCCGTCACCCAGTAGCGCAGCGAATCCATCACCATCTGGATCACGCGCGGATGCGACAGGTTGAGCGTGTTGCCGCAACCGGTGTCGTTGACGAGATGGCGATGGTTGCCGGCCTGCAGGCGGTAGTAGCTGGCATTGTCGAAGCCGCGGAAGGAAATGGTCGGGCCGAGTTCGCTCTCCTCGCAGGTGTGGTTGTAGACGACGTCGAGGATCACTTCGATACCCGCGCCGTGCAGTTGCCGTATCGCATGGCGCAGCTCATCCGGCGAACCGTCGGCAAGGTAGCGCGGTTCGGGCGCGAAGTAGGCCATGGTGTTGTAGCCCCAGTAATTGCTGAGGCCGTTCATCACGAGCCGGCGGTCTTGCAGGTAGGCGAACACGGGTAACAATTCCAGCGCGGTAATGCCGAGGCGCGACAGGTAGTCGATCACGAACGGATTGGCGAGCGCGGCAAAGGTTCCGCGTTCGCGCGGCGGGATGCGTTCCGCCAGCATGGTGAGGCCGCGCACATGCGCTTCATAAATGACGGTTTTTTCCCACGGCACATGGGGCGGACGGTCGCCGTGCCAGTTGAAGGCGGTATCGGTGACGACCGCTTTCGGCACGGCCCAGGCGCTGTCGCGGCGGTCGAAGGACAGGTCGGCTTTCGGCGAATGGACGCGGTAACCGAACAACGCGTCGGTCCAGCGCACATGGCCATGCAGCTGCTTCGCATACGGATCGAGCAGCAGCTTGTTGGGATTGAAGCGATGCCCGTGCTCGGGCCGGTACGGCCCGTAGGCGCGGAAGCCGTAGAGCGCGCCGGCATGCACGCCCGCGAGATAGCCATGCCACACTTCGTTGGTGCATTCCGGCAGCGGAATGCGCGCGATCTCGTGCCGCCCTTCCGCATCGAACAGGCAGACCTCGACCTTGACGGCATGCGCGGAAAAAACGGCGAAATTGGTCCCGAATCCATCGTAGCTTGCGCCCAGGTGAATCGGTGAGCCGGGCCTGATGGGTGGCAATGGAAGCTGGACGCTCGCCATGCTTAACCTGGTTTAAGGATGAGCGCCGACAGCGGCGGCAATGTCAGCAGGAGCGACTGTTGCTTGCCGTGGCTGGCCACCGGTTCGCTGCCGACCGCGCCCGCGTTGCCGAGGCCGGAACCGCCGTAGACGGCGGCATCGGTGTTCAGCAATTCCCGCCAAACTGCCGGCGTGCGCGGATCGTGCGAGGGTACGCCGATGCGATAGGCCTCGCGCGGCACCGGGGTCATGTTCAGCACCACCAGCAGCGGGGCATCTTCCGCTTCGCCCTTGCGCAACCAGGCGAACACGCTGTTGCCGCTGTCGTCGCCGATCACCCACTCGAAGCCTTCATGCGAGACATCCTTGCGATGCAGCGCCGGCTCGCTCGCATAGAGCCGGTTGAGGTCGCGCACCAGGCGCTGCACGCCGCGATGCGCGGGGCTGTCCAGCAGGTTCCAGCCCGGCGATCCGTCGTGGTTCCACTCCGAGTCCTGCCCGAACTCGCAGCCCATGAAGAGCAGCTTCTTGCCGGGATGGGTCCACATCATGCCGAGATAGGCGCGCAGGTTGGCGAGGCGCTGCCACTGGTCGCCAGGCATGCGGCCGAGCAGCGATCCCTTGCCGTGCACCACTTCGTCATGCGAGATCGGCAGGATGAAGCGTTCCGACCAGGCGTACACCAGGCCGAAGGTGAGGTCGTTGTGGTGATGCTGACGGTATAGCGGGTCGGTGCCGATGTAGCGCAGCGTATCGTGCATCCACCCCATGTTCCACTTGTAGTTGAAGCCGAGGCCACCTTCGGAAACCGGCACCGAGACGCCCGGCCAGGCAGTCGATTCCTCGGCGATGGTGATCGCGCCGGGACAGCGTTCCTCGATCACCTGGTTGAGATGGCGCAGGAAACCGATCGCTTCCAGGTTCTCGCGGCCGCCGTAAATGTTGGGAACCCATTCGCCTTCCTTGCGGCTGTAGTCGCGGTAGAGCATCGAGGCCACGGCGTCGACGCGCAGGCCGTCGACGTGGAAATGCTCCAGCCACTCCAGCGCGCTGGCGATCAGGAAGCCGGACACCTCGTTGCGCCCGAGGTTGTAGATCATGGTGTTCCAGTCCTGGTGGTACCCCTCGCGCGGGTCCTGGTGTTCGTACAGCGCGGTGCCGTCGAAGCGCGCCAGGCCGTGCTGGTCGGCCGGGAAATGCGCCGGTACCCAGTCGAGGATCACGCCCAGCCCGGCCGCGTGGCAACGATCGACGAAGGAGGCGAAGGCGGCCGGCGTGCCGAAGCGCGCGCTGGGCGCGAACAGGCCGAGCGGCTGGTAGCCCCAGGAGCCGCCGAAGGGATGCTCCATGATCGGCAGGAACTCGACGTGCGTGAAGCCCATGCCGAGCGCGTACGGAATCAGCCGGTCGCCCATCTCATGCCAGTTCAGGTTGCGCCCGCCGTCCTCTAATATGCGCAACCAGGAGCCGGGATGCACTTCATAAATCGAGATCGGCGCATCGGGGCGGTGCCGCCTGGCGCGGCTCGCCATCCAGGCCTCGTCGCTCCATGCGAACGGCGTATCGGAAGCGACCACCGATACCGTCGACGGCGGCGCCTCGGTGGCGCGCGCCACCGGGTCGGATTTGAGCGGCAGCAGGTTGCCGTCCGGCCCGACGATCTCGTACTGGTAGCGCGCTCCCGGACCGATGCGCGGAATGAACAATTCCCACACGCCGGCGTCATGCCGCAAGCGCATCGGATGCCGCCGCCCATCCCACAGGTTGAAGTCGCCGACCACCGACACGCGCTGCGCGCTCGGCGCCCATACCGCGAAGCGGGTGCCGGCCACACCGCCAATGGTCATCGGATTGGCGCCGAGGCAGCGGCCGAGTTCGCGGTGCCTGCCTTCAGCCAGCAGGTGCAGATCGAGTTCACCGAGCAGCATGCCGAAGCTGTATGGGTCCTCGGTGTAGCTCACGTGCTCGCCGCTTTCATCCTCGGGCCAGGTGATGCGCAGCAGGTACGGCATACCGGCCGGCAGCGTCGGCGCGCTGCTGACGAAGAAGCCGCTGTGGTGCAGGTTGTAGAGGGAATCGACCACCTCGCCGGCGCCATCGCCGCGTTTGTCTCTCGTCATCACATCCACCGCCCAGGCGCCTGGCTGGAAGGTGCGCACCATCGCCCTGTCGCCTTCGGGATGCGGCCCGAGCAGCGCGAACGGATCGCGCACGCGGCCGTGCAGCAGCGCCTCGACACTTTCCATGTCGATGTCCGGGAATTCTTCGATCTGCTCAGTCATTCGGCGATTCTCCTTGCGTCGTGCCCAGCACCTGTTCCGCGACCTTGGCCATGCCGTTCACCGGAACGGGAATCCAGTCGGGACGGTTGGCGGCCTCGTAGCAGACTTCGTAGGCGGCTTTTTCCAGCACGAACATCTGCAGCAGGGCGCGCTCCGCCTCTTCGGCGGGCGAGCGCGCGCCGCCGTAGGCCGCCTGCTGGTAGGCCTGCAGGAAATTGCGCTGCGAGGTGGGCACGAAGTCCTTGATGATCTGCTGCTTGCGCAATTCAGCCGCCTCGCTCAGGTCGCCCGGCCCGGCCTTGCCGGCGAATGCCGCGGCGTAGTCGAAGGAACGCAGCAGGCCGGCCACATCGCGCATCGGGCTGCTCTTGGCGCGCCGCTGCGCGAGCGGCTTGACCGGCTCGCCTTCGAAATCGACGATGTAGACGTCGCCATGCGCCACCAGCACCTGCCCGAGATGGAAATCGCCGTGGATGCGCGTGCGCGGCGCGCCGACGCCGGCTGCGGCCAGCTTGTCGATGGTGTCCATCAGCAGTTCGCGCTGGCCGATCAGGCGTGCCACGCGGCGTTCCTCGTCGGCGTTGCTCCAGTCCTTCTTGCGGCGCAGGACATCGAACGCGGCTTCCAGCTGGCCCCGGGCATCCGCCGCCCAGGCCTTCGTATCCTCGTCGGTCGCGGTCTGCGGCGCAAAGTCCGGATTGTCGGTCGGCCGTGCCAGGGCAGCGTGCATTTCGCCCAGCCGGCGGCCCAGCATGGTGGCGAGTTCGTTCAGTTCGGCAAGCGGATCGGAGAGTTCGCTGACCAGTTCCGCGGCCGGCGGCGTTTCGGCCGGAGGCGGCGGCGCGGTGGCAGGCGCGGCGCCTTGCGCGGTCGTCTGCTGGATCGCGCGCGCCAATGTGTCGAGCGTCCATTGCCAGGCATCGTCCTGGTTGTGGATGTATTGCTGCAGGATCGCCATGGTGACCTGCGTGCCGTCCGCGGCGAAGCGCGTCACCTCGCCCAGCATGAGCGGCGTGTTGGCAAAGCCGATGGCGGTCAGGTAGCGGCCCATTTCCGCTTCCGGATGCACGCCGGGCGCGAGACGGCGAATCAGCTTCAGCACCATCTTGTCCTCGATCACCAGCGAACTGTTCGACTGTTCCGTCGCCATGCGCCGGACAGCCGGCTCCTTCGGCAGCTCGATCGCATCCAGCGCATCGGTCGGAATGAAGCGGATTTCGCCATCGGCGGATGGCAGGACGGTGCGCGCGCGCAGCAGCTCCAGCAGCACGAACGAGAAGGAATCCAGCACGTAGGCATCGGTCAGGAATCCCACATGCCGTCCGCGCCGCACGCGTGCCAGCGCGAGCTGTTGCGGCAGGGCGGTGACGATATCCTCTTCACGGATGAAGCCGAACGGCAGCAGGTAGCGGTCGCTGCCGCTGGGCGTGCTGGCTTCGATCTCGACCAGCATGGTCGGCAGCACATGCGGCCGTGCGGTGGATGCCGGCAGCGTGGTGGCGAGCGCGATGCGCGCCGACAACAGCCTCTCCTGCTTGGCCGCATACCAGCGGCGCTTGGGCAGGTAGGCCGGCAGGGCTTCGTTCTCGATGATCGTGCGCCGCGCCGGCTCGAGAATTTCCGAGAGGCCGTAGCGCAGCACCAGCGTCGAGAGCTCCGGCAGCGCCTCCGGCGCGGGCGTATGCCAGGCGGGCATGCGCGCCTTGGGCGCCAGCAGGAACCAGTAGAAACCGTAGGGCGGCAGGGTCAGCAGGTAGGACAGCTGGCCGATCGGCGGGAAGGCGGAGCCGCCGATCATCTCGACCGGCACGCGGTCGGCGAAGGAAGACAGGTCGAGCTCGACCGCCTGCGCCGAGCGCGACACATTGGCAACGCACAGAATGGTCTCTTCGCCGTCCTCGCCTTCCGCATAGCGATAGTGGCGCAGGTAGGCGAGGATGCGGCGGTTGGTCGGATACAGCAGGGTCAGGCTGCCGCGCCCGAAAGCGCAATGCTGCTTGCGCACCACCAGCATGCGCCGCATCCAGTTCAGCAGCGAATACGGATCGGCGCTCTGCGCTTCCACGTTGACCGCCTCGTAGCCGTACAGCGGGTCCATGATCGGTGGCAGCACCAGCCTGGCGGGATCGGCGCGCGAGAAGCCGCCGTTGCGGTCGGGCGTCCATTGCATCGGCGTGCGCACGCCATCGCGGTCGCCGAGGTGGATGTTGTCGCCCATGCCGATTTCATCGCCGTAATAAATCACCGGCGTGCCGGGCATCGAGAGCAGCAGGCTGTTGAGCAGTTCCACGCGGCGGCGGTCGCGCTCCAGCAGCGGCAGCAGGCGGCGGCGGATGCCGAGATTGATGCGCGCGCGCTTTTCGGAAGCGTAATAATTCCAGAGGTAATCGCGCTCCCGGTCGGTCACCATTTCCAGCGTCAGCTCGTCGTGATTGCGCAGGAAGACGGCCCACTGGCAGTTCGGCGGAATCTCCGGCGTCTGGCGCAGGATGTCGGTGATCGGGAAGCGGTCTTCCTGCGCCAGCGCCATGTACATGCGCGGCATCAGCGGAAAATGGAAGGCCATGTGGCATTCGTCGTTCTCGCCGAAATACGGCAGCACGTCTTCCGGCCACATGTTCGCTTCCGCCAGCAGCATGCGCCCCGGAAAACCGCGATCGAGCTCGGCGCGGATTTCCCTGAGGATGGCATGCGTTTCGGGCAGGTTCTCGTTGCTCGTGCCTTCGCGCTCGATCAGGTAGGGCACCGCGTCGAGCCGCAGGCCGTCCACGCCGATGTTGAGCCAGAAGGCCATGATGGAAAGCACCGCGCGACGCACTTGCGGATTGTCGAAGTTCAGATCGGGCTGGTGCGAATAGAAGCGATGCCAGAAAAAGGCGTTGGCCACCGGGTCCCAGGTCCAGTTCGATTTTTCCGTGTCGCAGAAGATGATGCGCGTGCCGGCGTAGGCGGCATCGTTGTCCGACCAGACGTAGAAATCGCGCGCGGCCGAACCGGGTTTCGCGGCGCGCGCGCGCTGGAACCACGGATGCTGGTCGGAGGTATGGTTGACGACCAGCTCGGTAATGACGCGCAGCCCGCGCTTGTGCGCCTCCGCGATGAAGCGCCGGGCGTCGGCCATGTTGCCGTAATCCGGATGCACGCCGCGATAGTCGGCGATGTCGTAGCCGTCATCGCGCCGCGGCGACGGATAGAAGGGCAGCAGCCAGATGGTGTTGACGCCGAGGTCGGCGATGTAGTCGAGTTTCTCGATCAGTCCGGCGAAATCGCCGATGCCGTCGTTGTTGGAGTCGTAGAAGGACTTGACGTGCACCTGGTAGATGATCGCGTCCTTGTACCACAGCGGATCCTCGTTGAAGAGGATGCGCCGCTTTGCGGCAGGCACGCTGCGTACCGACTTGCGCCGCTCGAGTTTGATATTGCCGATCTCCATGCTCACATCCCCTTGTGTCGCACGCGCCAGATGGCGTAAGGATTGCTGAACGGATCCAGCCTGAGATGCTGGAACTTCCCGTGCCAGGTCAGGCGTCGCCCGTTCACCAGATCGTCCGCGTCGAGCGCTGCGCCGTCCGGCAGGCCGAGTTCCCGGAACGGCAGTTCGATGCTGGCCTCATGTGCCGCGAACGGATCGAGGTTGATGGCGACCAGCACGATGTTGTCGCCGACATGCCGGCTGCCGCCGACCGGTTCGGTCGATTTCACGAAATACAGAATGTGTTCGTCCGACGCGTGCAGGAAGCGGATGCCGAGGTGCGACTGCAGCGCGGGATTCTCGCTGCGAATGCGATTCAGCATGCTGATCTCCTGCACGATGTTGCCGGGGCGCTGCCAGTCCCACGCGCGAATCTCGAACTTCTCCGAGTCGAGGTATTCTTCCTTGCCCGGAATCGGCGTCGCCTCGCACAGCTCGAAGCCGCTGTACATGCCCCACAGCCCCGACAGCGTGGCCGCGAGCGCGGCGCGGATCAGGAAACCGGGACGGCCGGAGCGCTGCAGGAAATACGGGTTGATGTCCGGCGTATTGACGAAGAAATGCGGGCGGAAGAATTCGCGCACCCCGGTGGCCGTCAGCTCGGTCAGGTAGTCGGTGAATTCGGCCTTGGTGTGGCGCCAGGTGAAATAGGTGTAGGACTGCGCGAAGCCGACCTTGGCGAGACGGTACATCATCTTCGGCCGCGTGAAGGCTTCGGACAGGAAGATCGTGTCGGGGTGGCGTCCGCGTATATCGGCGATCAGCCATTCCCAGAACGGCAGCGGCTTGGTGTGCGGATTGTCGACGCGGAAGGTGCGCACGCCTTCATTCACCCAGAACAACACCACGTCGCGCAGCGCGGCCCACAGGCCGGGCACCGCGCCTTTCGCATAGAAGTCCACATTGACGATGTCCTGGTACTTCTTCGGCGGGTTCTCGGCATAGCGGATCGTGCCGTCAGGACGCCACGCGAACCACTCGGGATGCGTCTTCAGCCAGGGGTGGTCGGGCGAGCACTGGATGGCGAAATCGAGCGCCAGCTCCATGCCGTGCCGCGCCGCTTCGTCGCGCAGGCGGCGGAAATCGTCCAGCGTGCCGAGCTGCGGATGGATGGCATCGTGCCCGCCTTCCTCGGCGCCGATCGCATACGGGCTGCCGGGATCGTCCGGCGCCGGCGTCAGGCTGTTGTTGCGTCCCTTGCGATGCTTGCGTCCGATCGGATGGATCGGCGGGAAGTACAGCGTGTCGAAGCCCATCGCCTGGATCTCGGGCAGGCGCCGGATCACGTCGGCGAAGGTGCCGTGCCGCGCCGGATCGCCGCTCTGCGAGCGCGGGAACAGTTCATACCAGCTGGAAAAGCGCGCCGTCGCGCGGTCGACATCGATGCGCAGCGGCGGCTCGCGGCGTACCGCGAAGGGACGCGTATCGGCCAGGCGCATCGCTTCGGCGGTCGGTTCCGCGAGCAGCGCCGCAATGCGTTCATGGTCGCGCGCACCGGCGTTGTCGCCGGAACCCAGTTCCTTCAGTGTTTTGGCCAGCGACTTCAAGGGCGCCGCCGCCTGCGCGATGCGTCGCCGGTCGGCGGAGCGCGCCGCCGTCTCGACCATCTGCCGGCCTTCTTCCAGTTCGAGGCCGACGTTCAGGCCGGCGGTGCTTTTCTTTTCCAGCTCGTCGCGATAGGTCGCGAAGGCATCCTTCCATGCCTCGACGGTGAACAGGGTGCGGCCGATGCGCGTCATTGGCAGCGTGGCGCACCAGCGGTCGTTGCCGAGCGGATGCATGCGGGCTTCGTGCCAGTCGGGTTCGTCGGCGGCGCGCCACAGCAGGCAGACGGTGAGCTTTTCATGGCCGTCGACGAACACATCGGCTTCAATATGCACCACATCGCCGAGGATGCGCTTGATCGGAAAGCGGCCCTCGTCCACCGCGGGCGTGACGGCTTCGATGGCGATGCGCGGCGCGCGCGCCGCCGCGCTGACCGGTTGCTCGCCTTCCGGCAAGGGCGTCAGAATGGGCGGCAGGCGGCGCGTGCTGAAGATCTGCAGGCCGGCGGCGGGAAGCTCCAGCGGCTGCAGCGGCGCATCGGTCGCGGGCCAGATGCGCTCGTAGGGAACGTAACCTTCGGCCCGCTCCAGCAACTGGTTTTCGCTCACGCTGCAGGCATGCGACACATCCGCGTTGGCGACGATCAGGAGCGCCTTGCCGCCGGCGTCGGGGCGCTGCACCGTACTGCGCATGAGCACGGCGAGCCCGGAATCCTCGCCGCTCAGCATGTGCAGCCGCGCCGCACAGAAGGTGCCCATGCCGGCCGCGATGAGATCGTTCACGCGCCTGACCTCGTCAGAGATATCGAACGCGGCGCGCTCGTCCAGCGATTCCGGCAGGGATGCGTCCTCCGCCGCGCCGGCAGGCCACGCAATGCCGTACTCGAAGCCCATCGGCATCAGGATGCCGTTACCGATCGCCGCCGCAAGCCCGAGCGCACGCAGATGCAGGGGGCGGCGCAAGGCGACGTCCTCGTAGCCGGCCGCACGCGCGATCACCGGCTCGTCCGGGCTGTCGGGAAAGGCGACCGGCGGCGCGACCATGTTCAGCCGCGCATATTCCTCCGTCATCCAGTGCGTGCGGTAATCCCACCATGCCGACGAGGAAAACGTGGCATCGAACCCGCAGCCCGCGAGCGCCTGTATCTGCTGCGGCGGGCAGCCGGGTGTCCATGCGAGGAAGCATGCCGCCGCGTGCGCCGTCTTCACCGTGCCGATGAATTGTTGCCAGAAGGATGGCGGCACGGCAGCGACTTCCATGCAGCGAAACCCGGTGACGCCGGCCTGCATCCACGGCTGCATGCGCTGATGCCAGTAACCGGCAATGGCGTCGGCGACTTCCGGCTGCATGAAGCGCAGCGCGCGTGCGCGTTGCTGCCTTTGCTGCGATAGCGGCCAGCGCGGGTCGGGCAGGTCATCGAGGTCGCCGCTGGAAAACCAGTCGGGATGGCTTTCCGCAATGGAATCGTCCGCGCCGATGGCAGCGATGTCGAGATCGAGCAGCAGGCGCAGCTTCTTCCGCACGCACAGGCGCGCGAGTTCGGCGACGGCATCGTCATGCAGGCGGACGCTATCGCCATGCGCGTGGCGATGCACGGCAGGCATGGAAACAAGCACGTGGTCGAATCCCATCGCGATGCATCGGTCCAGGTGTTTTTCGAGTCCGGACGCCGGACCGGCAAGCTGCGGGGGAAGGCAATAGATTCTGGGCAGGAAAGGCGTCGATGGAACAGTCGTCATGAACCGGTTCGCTCAAGGTGAAAACAGCGGTGGCAAGCAGGGGCCTGATATTCCTTATTGGGTGTTATAGGCGACGCGCCGCGTCTTTCCAAATAGAGCATCCGGACCGGCAATTTGTTCTCAAGACGATATGCAGAAATCGCAAGCTTTCGCGCGCGATTGCATGCTCTGCACTGTCGTTCTCGCAAGTCCGTTGCTGTCGAGGAACAAACGCACTCTTTTGCAGTCTATGCTGCTTCACAATTCCTTCCGGCAACAGCAATACTGTCGTTGCGGAGGCAGTGTCGCGCAGAGTGCAAGCTGCCGGAACGATGTCGTTTTGCGAGACAGTCAATGATCATTTATCAGGTTTACCCGCGCAGTTTCTTCGATGCGAACAACGACGGCATCGGCGACCTGGCGGGCATCGAGAAAAAGCTTTCCTACATCAAGAGCCTCGGCGTCGATGCGATCTGGATCAGCCCGTTCTTCAAGTCGCCGATGAAGGACTTCGGCTATGACGTGGCCGACTACCGCGCGGTCGATCCGATCTTCGGCACCATGGACGATTTCAAGAGCCTGCTGCGCAGCGCGAAGGTGATGGAGCTCGGCATCATCGTCGACATGGTGATCTCGCATACCTCGGAGGAGCATCCGTGGTTCAGCGCGAGCCGCGCGAAGGAGGGCAACAAATCCGACTGGTACCTGTGGGCCGATCCGAAACCGGACGGCACGCCGCCCAACAACTGGGTGTCGGTATTCGGCGGTCCCGCATGGCAATGGGATGCCGGCCGCCGCCAGTATTACTTCCACTCCTTCCTGCCGAGCCAGCCCGACCTCAACATGCACAACCTCGCGGTGCAGGACCAGGTGCTGGCCGAGATGCGTTTCTGGCTGGAGATGGGCGTATCTGGCTTCCGCTTCGATGCCTGCAATCACATCTTCCAGGACCTGCAACTGCGCAGCAATCCGCCGAAGGAAGACAACGGTGCCGCG
Source organism: Pseudomonadota bacterium (assembly GCA_021821365.1). GTDB lineage: Bacteria > Pseudomonadota > Gammaproteobacteria > Burkholderiales > Burkholderiaceae_D > Noviherbaspirillum. The sequence continues at coordinate 37,537 of JAKACN010000002.1, forward strand.
TTGCATCCCTACGGCTACCAGGTGCATGTATATGACCAGGCGCAGCCGGAGATGCTGCCCTTCCTCGAGCGGATTCGCGGCCTGCTCGAGGAATACGGTGCATTCAGCCTGGCCGAAGTCGGCGGGCATGACGCGCTCAGGCTGATGGGCGAATACACCGGCGCGACGCGCCTGCATTCCGCCTACAGCTTCGCGATGATGCGCCCCGAGAGCAGCGCGGCTTATGTGCGCAACGTGATCGCCACACTGGAGGAACACATCAGGCCGCCGGCCAACGCCTGCTACGCATTGAGCAACCACGACAAGCCGCGCGTCGCATCACGCTGGCTGAACGGACGCGACCGCGAGCAGTTCGCAAAGGAAATGCTGGCGCTGCTGTTCGCCATGCGTGGCGACATCTGTCTTTACCAGGGGGAAGAGTTGGGTCTGCCCGAGGCAAACGTGCCCTTTGAACGCCTGCAGGACCCCTTCGGCAAAAACTTCTGGCCGAAATTCAAGGGTCGCGACGGCTGCCGCACGCCGATGCCGTGGACCAACCATGTGCATGGCGGATTCAGTCAAGCTGAGCCGTGGCTGCCGGTGGACGAACTGCATCGCGAACTGAACGTCGACAGCCAGCAAGCGCGACCGCACTCGGTGCTGAACTTCGCGCGCGAGATGATTGCGCTGCGCAAGGCACGTCCGGAACTGGGCCGCGGAACGCTGTGCCTGTTCGATGCGCCGGAAGGCGTGCTCGCTTTTTCAAGACAGCATGAAGGCCATGAGCTGGTATGCCTGTTCAACATGGACGTCACGGCGAAACAGGTGCCGGTGCCGGCGTTCAGGAATGCGGTGTTGAGCCGCAATGCAATGGCCGGCAAGCGAACCGTGGCGCTGGAGGTGTGCGGGTTCTGTTTGTTGGAAGTGGCCTAACTGCCACCCCTTTAAAGGTCTCGGTTAACAATCCCGTCTTTGTGCACACGCGCCATCGATACATGACGGCGCGCGACTTCCGCAAAAAACTTCATCTCCTGGTTGGCATGCCGCCAAAGAAATAGATGCGTTCCCTTCGAGACGGCAGTATCAATTCTTCCATTTGCAAATCAAATTGAGCGCGCCTCTCTCGCGCGCACTAATTCAACGCCGGTAAGTTTGCACGGACGCACCGTTCCGCCTCACGCCCTCGGCCTCCGATTCGCCAACACCACCACACTGCGCCCCTGCACCTCCACCGCAGGCTCCTCCACCACCCGCACCTCCGCCCCCGGTACCGCGCTATCCACCAGCAAATACCACTTCACCGCTGGCAATGGAAAACCGAACCGCATCGCCTCATGCCCTCCATTGATGAACATCAGCACCATCTCCACCTCGCCAGCCGCAGATACGCTCGCGCGTTGCACCGCGAGCGCGCGAGCTTCGGGGTTTTGCCATGCTTCTTCCGACAATCCTTGTCCCTGTTCGTCGAACCACGCGATGTCCTTCACGCCGGGCGCTATTTCCTGGCCGTGCCGGAAGGCGTGCGATTGCAGCGCGGTGAATTCGTGGCGTAATGCCGCGAGGCGGCCCACGTAGTCGATCAGCGCCTGGCCTTCCGGCGTGTGGGCGGCGGCCCAGTCGACCCACGAGATGTCGTTGTCCTGGCAATACGCATTGTTGCTGCCGCGCTGCGTGCGCCCGAATTCGTCGCCGGCGAGCAGCATCGGCGTGCCTTGCGCGAGCAGCAGGGTGGCGAGCATGGCGCGCTTGACCCGGTCGCGCAATTCACGAATCGCGGGGTCGTCCGCCGGACCTTCGGCACCCCAGTTGGCGCTGTAATTCTCGTTGTGCCCGTCGTTGTTGTCTTCGCCGTTGGCCTCGTTGTGTTTCTGCGCGTAGCTCACCAGGTCCTGCAGGCTGAAGCCGTCGTGCGAGGTGACGAAATTGACCGAGGCCCAGGGTTTGCGGTGGCGGCGGTCGAACAGGTCGGCGGAGCCGCTCAGGCGCTGGGCGAGTTCGGCGCGCTGGCCGGAGTCGCCGCGCCAGAACTGCCGCACGCAGTCGCGGTATTTGTCGTTCCATTCGGCGAAGCGCGGCGGATGATTGCCAAGCTGGTAGCCGCCGAGGCCGACGTCCCAGGGTTCGGAGATGAGCTTCAGGCGCGACAGCACGGGATCCTGCAGGATCGCGTCGAAGAAGCCGGCGCCCGGGTCGAAGCCGGTGCCTTCGCGGCCGAGGGTGGCGCCGAGGTCGAAGCGGAAGCCGTCGATGTGGAAGGATTCGGCCCAGTAGCGCAGCGAGTCCAGCACGAGTTGCAGCACGCGCGGATGCGAGATGTTGAGCGTGTTGCCGCAGCCTGTCTCGTCGATGTAATGGCGCTCGTTGCCCGGCATGAGACGGAAATAGCTCACGTTGTCGAGGCCGCGAAAGCAGATGGTCGGGCCGAGCTCGTTACCGCTTCCGGTGTGGTTGTAGACCACGTCGAGGATGATTTCGATGCCGGCGGCATGCAGGCGGCGCACGGCGAAACGCATGTCGTTCAGGCCGCCGCCCGAGAGGTAGCCCGGCTCGGGCGCGAAGAAGGAGAGCGGGCTGTAGCCCCAGTAGTTGCGCAATCCCCGCTGCAGCAGGAAGTGGTCCTGCAGGAAGGCCTGCACCGGCATCAGTTCGATGGTGGTGATGCCGAGCTTGTGCAGATGTTCGATGAAGCGCGGGTTGGCCAGCGCGGTGAAGGTGCCGCGCAGGTCGGGGCGCAGGTCGTCGCGCAGCATCGAGATGCCGCGCACATGCGCTTCGTAGATGACGGTGTTCGGCCACGGCACGCGCGGACGGCGGTCGTCGCCCCAGTTGAACAGGTCTTCCACCACGACGGCTTTCGGCATCGCGGCCGCGCTGTCGCGCCGGTCGAAGCTGAGGTCGCCGCGCGAGGAGCCGATGCGGTAGCCGAACAGCGCGTCGGTCCAGCGCAGCGGGCCGGAGAGCAGGCGCGCGTAGGGGTCGAGCAGCAGCTTGTGGTGGTTGAAGCGATAGCCGCGCGGCGGATCGTAGGGGCCGTAGGCGCGATAGCCGTACTGCAGGCCGGGGCCCGCTTCGGGCAGGTAGCCGCACCACACTTCGTCGGTGCAGTCGGGAAGCGGCAGGCGGGCGAGCTCCTTGCGTCCGGCGGCGTCGAACATGCACAGCTCGACTTTTTCCGCGCTCGCCGAGAACACGGCGAAGTTGACGCCCGTGCCGTCATAGCTTGCGCCGAGCGGGTGGGGATGCCCGGGCATCAGTCGATCCGGAATGTCAAAGAACATGCATTGGGTCTCCCGCGTGCGTTGAACCTGCTTGCCATGTCGGCAACAGGTTCGAGCTTGCGGGCGGGCATATCGTTCCCCGAAGCGAACAGGATCGATGTGCGATTGCCCTTGCGGAATGTTTTCCGTGCGGCTTAGCGGCGTTCCTTGCCTTGGCCGGGATCGGCGAAACGGATGGGCGAGGCCAGCTCGTGCCGCAGCCCGCGCGTGCTGCTGTACATCTCGCGGATGCGCGTGAGATCGGTTTCAAGGTCGCCGGACAGCGTGAGGTAATTCACCAGGCGCACTTCCTTGCGCTGGTAATCGATGCAGGCGATGCCGAGCGGCACACCGGCGGTCAGCGCGATGTGATAGAAGCCGCTGCGCCAGGTGTCGCGGTATTTGCGCGTGCCTTCCGGCGCGAGCGCGAGCCAGTAGCGATCGGCGTCCTTGATGCTTTGCGCAAGGCGCTCGATGGCGCCGGTGGACGTGCCGCGCTCGACGGGCACGCCGCCGCAGGCGCGGAAGAATGGTCCCAGGATCATGCCGCACGCGCCGCGGAACAGGGCTTCCTTGCCGAGCCAGCGGAAGGGAACGCCGACCACCCATTTCGCGAACAGGCCGATGACGAAGTCCCAGTTGGAGGTATGCGGGTAAACGATCACCACGCCGCGCGGCCCGGGCAGGGGCGCGAAGTTCACGCGCCAGCCGAACAGGGCGAGCACGTGGACGGCGAAGCGTTGCAGGGGAGTGGAGACGGAGCGGACAGTCTGATAATGATCGGCCATGATGTTCTCGCAGCAGCCGAAATATTATGCCTGTTTACGTGAGGAAATGTTTCCCCTGCGCCCTGAACGGCGCGAATCTGTTTCAATCGGTAATGTCGCTGCCGGAGACGAAGCGCAGCCGGTAAGCTATTGCGGACTTTCGGGGAAGAATGATGAAGAACGTTTGCAGATTGCTATGGCCGACCGTGGTGTTGCTCACCTTGCCGCTCGTCGCGATGGCGGATTCGTGGAAAGACGAAGGCGGCCACGGCCGCGAGTACAAGGAAAAGTACTGGGACGGGAACTGCAAGGTGGAGCGCAAGTTCAAGAAGCACGGCGAGGTCGAGGAAAAGCGCAAGTGCAAGGGTCACGTCGAGCCGGAAGTCATGTATGCGCCCGCGCCGCCGGTAATCGTCACGCCCGGCATCACCATCCATGGCACGGTGCGGATTCCGCAGTAGACCGATCTATTCGAAGCGCCCCGTTGCCGCCAGATGGGGCGACGGTTCGCGCAATGCCCAACGCATCGGCAGTGCCCCGCGTCGGAATACATAACGTCCGATGACAAAGCGGAGCATGCGCCTGGCGCCCGGAAATCCCGTCACCTGCGGGCCATCCCACACCACCTCCGTGCGGCCGCCCAGGTGCAGCAGGTCGCCTTGTTCGAAGTCGATGAACAACAGGCCGGCACGCGCATCGACGAGCAGATTGCCGATGCTGTTGAAGAAATTGTTGCCCTGGAAGTCCGGCCACATCAGGACGCCATCCGTGTCGACCTGCACGAAACCCGGCCGCCCGCCGCGATGCGAGACGTCGGCGGCGTCGCCTGCGGCGCTGGCGATGAAGAAGGTATCGGATCGGCGGATCAATGCCCTTGCCGCAGCGGGCAATGCCGCGCCATCGCCCGCCGTCATGTCCGGCATGCGCGGCTCCGGTGCGTCGATCCGTTCGCGCGTCTGGATGTACTTTGCGCAATTGCCGAAGCTTTGCCGCACGTCCAGCGTGAAGCCTTCCGCATCGGCGGTGCTCACGATGCCGTTGACGCGGTTGCGCCGCCGCGTCTCGAATTGCAGGCCGAGACCGCCGAGCGCATGGCCCGGGCGGATGGCGGATGCAATCGGATCGCCCGGCTGCAACTGCGCGCCGACGCGCAGGCTGACCGGATCGGGCGACCGCACAAAACCCGCTTCGCCCCACAAGGCGGATGCCCACACATCGCCTTGCCCGTCGCGCGCGCCGACGAACAGCATGGTCAGCAAGGGAAAGAAATCGCGGTGCTGCTGCGGCATGTAGTCGCGCAGCGCAATCGCACCGACCTTTTCCATTTGCGCGCGCACCCCGGCGCGCTCCTGCGCGGCGGTCTCGCCGGCATGGAATGGGCCGGAATGTATCGAACGAGGAGCATCCATGCCGCTCCCCTTATGCCGCCTTCGCGTTGAAGGGCGGCAGTTCGATCATCGGCACGAAGCGCGGCAGGGCCTCGATGCGCGCAAGCCAGGCGCGTATCGCCGGATAGGGATCGAGCGGAATGTCGCCCTCCGGGGCGCGCACGATGTAGCTGTAACACGCGATGTCGGCAATGGTCGGGGCGTCGCCCAGCAGGAAGCTGCGCGCCTGCAGCTGCGTTTCCATGATGCCGAACAGGCGTTGCGCGCGCTGTTGCGCGGCCTCGATATCGACCGGCCTGCCAAAACGCTTTCCGATCCGCGCCAGCGCAGGGCCGAAGGCAATCTCTCCCGCTGCCACGGACAGCCAGCGCTGCACTTGCGCGGCATGGACGGGATCGCGCGGCAGCCAGTGTTCATCGCCGTAACGCAGGGCGAGGTAGACCAGGATCGCATTCGAATCGGCCACCACCGTGCCATTGTCGTCGATCACCGGCACCTGTCCGAAGGGATTGAGTTTCAGGAATTCCGGGTTCTTCTGCTCGCCGGCGCGCAGGTCGATGTCGACGGTTGTGTAAGCCAGCCCCAGCAGGGAAAGGAACAGCTCGGCGCGGTGCGCATGGCCGGAAACGATGCTGCGGTAGAGCGTGATCGGGGACGAGGCTTGCATGGCTGTTCTCCTTTTGCGTGGGACTGGACGATGCCGGATCGGCGGCGCAACGAAGCACCTATTCTGCATGGACGGCATTGCTGAATAAATAGCAATAAACGAAGCAAATTACTTCATAATATGGAGTAATCAACTCGCATGGAAATGTCCCCGTGGACAAGCTCAGGAGCATCCGGACCTTCGTCGAGATCGCCGAGCGCGGCAGCCTCACCGCCGCCGCCAATGCACTCGACACGTCGCTTCCCACCGTGGTGCGCAAACTGGCGGAACTCGAGGGCAGCCTCGGCGTCAGGCTGTTCAACCGCACCACGCGCCGCATCCGGCTGACCGACGAAGGACACCGCTACCTCGCGATCTGCAAGACGGCGCTCGGGCAGCTGGAGGAAGCGGAGGAAGCCTTGTTCGAAGCCAAGGCAAGGCCGTCCGGCAAGCTGGTGGTGACGGCTCCTTCGCTGTTCGGCCGTCTGCATGTCGCGCCGCTGGTGACGCGTTTCCTGCGCATGCATCCGGAGCTGAACACGGAACTGCTGCTGCTCGATCGCAGCATCGACCTGATCGAGGAAGGCGTGGATGTCGCGGTGCGCATCGGACATCTTGCCGACTCGACCCTGCACGCGGTGCCGGTCGGCGTCCTGCAGCGCGTGATCTGCGCGAGCCCCGCCTATCTCAAGGAGCATGGCGTGCCGCGGCATCCGTCGCAGCTGGCACAGCATGCAGCCATCCGCTTCACCGGCCGCAGCGTGCTGAGCGAGTGGAAATTTCGCGAGGACGGACGCGATCTCAATGTGCGCATCGCGCCGCGCATCACCACCAACTCGGTAGATGCCGCGCTCAATTCCTGCCGCGACGGCATGGGCATCGGCGCCTTCCTTTCCTATATGGTGCAGGCGCCGGTCAGGGCGGGGGAATTACGGCCCATCCTGCGCAAGTTCGAGGCGGAACCCTTGCCGATCACGATGCTGTATCCGCATTCCAGGCTGGTGTCGGCGCGGGTGCGCGCCTTCATCGATTTCGCCGCGCCGCTGTTGCGGACACAGAATTTCACGAAGCTGTAACCCCTGCCGCCGGAGTTGCCTCTCACTTCGCTGCCGGTGCTAGAATGCTCGCTTGCCCACCGGACGTCAGCCATGAACGTCACTTCCAAGCCCTATCACATCGTCATCGGACAACTGCGCGTCGGCATGTTCGTCATCCTCGACCTGAGCTGGCTGCAGCATGATTTCCCCCGCAACAGCTTCAAGGTCAAGACCGAAGAACAGCTGGCAAAAATCCGCGCCCTCGGACTCAAGCGGGTGCGCATCGACCCGGCGCGCAGCGATAGCGCGCCGGAACCTCTCGCCCCCGGCGAATCCATGGCGCCGGATCCCGCCGCCAATGCCGCCAATGCCGCCGATCCGGTCGAGAGCCCGTTGGCCAAGGCCAAGCGCGAGCGCATCGAGCGCATCAACCAGCAGCGCGCGGCGGTGGTGGAGTGCGAGTCGCAATTCGTGCGCACGGCGAATACGCTCAAGCACATCAACAACAACCTCTTCGCGCGGCCGCAAGAAGCCTACCAGCGCGCCAACGAACTGGTCGACCACCTGGTCGATTCGGTGCTGACCGACCGCGACATTGCGATCCACCTGATGAAGGACAAGATCGGCGGCGAGGAAATGTATTTCCATTCGCTCAACGTGTCGGTGCTGGCGATGATGCTCGCCAAGCAGATGAACCTGCCGAAGGAGCAGGTGAAGGAACTCGGCTTCGGCAGCCTGTTTCACGATATCGGCAAGCTCGATATTCCGGCTCGCGTGCTGCACAAGACGACGCCGTTCACGCGCGCCGAGCAGAACCTGATGGAAATGCACTGCGCCTACGGCGAGGCGATCGCGAAAAAGCTGGAGCTGTCGAAGCCGGCGGTCGACATCATCATGGAGCACCATGAATGCATGGACGGCAGCGGCTATCCGGCCCGCCTGAAGGGCGAGCAGATCTCGCCGCTGGCGCGCATCGTGGCGGTCGTCAATACCTACGACAACCTGTGCAACCGGCCGAACCCGGCCGAATCGCTCTCGCCTTACGCGGCACTGGCGCACATGTTCGCGCGGCAGCGCAACCAGCTGGACGGCGGGCCGCTCGGCATCTTTATCCGTTGCCTCGGCGTGTATCCGCCGGGTACCGTGGTGCGACTGTCCGACGGCACGCCCGGCCTCGTAGTCGCGGTCAACTCGGCCAAGCCGCTGCGCCCGAGCGTGCTGATCTACGATCCGGGCGTGCCGAGCAGCGAGGCGATCATCCTTGACCTGGAGCATGAGCCGGAGCTCAACATCGCCGAATGTCTCAAGCCGATGCAGCTGTCGCGCGAGGCGCACGCCTACCTGAATCCGCGCAAGCGCATGAGCTATTACTTCAACCTGCCGCATTCGCGTCCCAAGGCACGAAGCTGACGCCAGGCAAGGGCTTGCGGCCATCTCCCGCGCGGGTCTTGCGCCGCACGCTTGCGATGCTGCCGCAATGTGGTGTAATGGTCTTCCGCCACCCACAAGGAGCGCCGCATGGAAATCCTCGTTGCAGGACTCGTCGTGTTTCTCGGCATTCACCTCGTCCCCGCCGTGCCGGGCTTGCGCAATGCGCTGTTCAGATCGCTTGGCGAGAAAAAATACAAGGGCCTGTTCTCGCTGGTGTCGGCCATCGGCCTGGTGCTCATTGTCGCGGGATATGGCCGTGCGCCCGGCGAACCGCGCCTGTTCGATCCCTTCCCCGTCGCAATCCGGATTGCTCCCTTCGCGATCATGGTCAGCTTCGTGCTGTTCGCCGCCGCCAACATGCGCACTTATATCCGTCGCGCCGTGCGGCATCCGCAACTGATCGGCCTCGGCATCTGGTCGGCCGTCCACCTGCTGGCGAACGGGGAGCTGAGAGCGACGGTGCTGTTCGGTGCATTCCTTGCCTATGCGGTCGTCGACCTGGCATCGGCCATCGCGCGACATGCCACCAAGAATTTCACGCCCGTGGCGCGCCAGGATGTGATGGCCATCGTCGGGGGCGTTGTGCTGGCGCTGATTGTGATGACCTTCCATCGCGCCTTGTTCGGTGTGCTGGCCGTGCCGTGGGGACGATGAGATGCAGTGGCGGAAGCCGGCGGCGCATCACTGGTTGGACCAATTCACCTCTTACCTGCCGCCGGCACCAGGCGGGTGCGCACGTAATCGATGTGTGCCTGCATGGCGGTCCGGGCCTCCTCGGGGCGGCGCGCGCAAATGGCGTCGCATACACTGCGATGCTGCAGCAATAGCTGCTCGGGAATCGATACTTCCAGCTCGCGCAGGCCGGCGACATTGAGCGTAATGTGTTCGCGCAGCATGCTCATGATGCTGCTGTGCAGGTGCAGGAACATGCTGTTGCGCGAGGCCAGCGCGATCGCATCATGCAGCCGGGCGTCGATACTGGATTCGGTCTCCTTGTCGTCGCTGTTGCGGGCGCGCTCCAACCCATCCATCAGGCCGCTGATGCGCTCGATATCCTCGGCGCTGCCGCGCAAAGCGGCGAAGTAAGCGGTCGCTCCTTCCAGCACCCGCCGGAACTCGAGCATGTCTTCCCGCACGGCCGGATGGTCGGCGATCAGCTGGCCCCACGGCGAGGCGATGCCGGTGCGCAGCTGGTCCGATACGAATACGCCGGCACCGCGGCGGCTGCGCACCAGGCCGCGCGCCGCGAGCCGCTGGATCGCCTCGCGCACGGTGTTGCGCGACACCCCGTAGCGCTCGGCCATTTCCCGCTCCGCCGGGAGTCGCGCGTTGGCCGGAAAGCTGCCATCCAGCATCGCCGTCTCCAGCCGACGCATGACTTCCTCCACCCGCCCGCTCGCTTGCCTGCCGCCCATTGCTGTCTCCTGTGCCTGCCAGTGTTCGACTGGTCCGACCAATTTGCGTCGTCCAGTCGTCTGCTGGGATTATGCGGGCACAAAAAGAAATACGCAAAGACACGCCTCGACCGACGCCCTGCGGCGAGGCTCCCAGGAGACGATTCACGGAACACCCCCATCCCCGCTGCGCCTTGCCACCCGGCTGAACCGCCGCGCCGACGCAATCGGCCGCGGAGCACATTCGACCGAGCCTCCGCGCAAGGACGCCCTACGCACCGATTCTTTAATTCATTGATTGATTTGCTGGAGGAGAGCTTCATGGTTTGGCAACAGGTTTACGACCCATTCGGGAACATGGTCATCTCGACCCTGCTGGCGGCGATACCAGTCGTGGTCATGCTGGTATCGCTGGGTTTTCTGCACATCAAGGCGCATCTCGCCGCCGGCCTCGGCCTGCTGGCGGCGTTCGTCGTCGCCGTGTTTGCATACGGCATGCCGGCGGCGATGGCGGGCAAGGCGGCCCTGCTCGGCGGCTTCACCGGCCTGCTGCCGATCGGCTGGATCGTGCTCAACATCATCTTCCTGCAGCAACTGTCGGAGCAGAACGGCAGCTTCAAGGTCCTGCAATCGTCGCTGTCGGGCATCACCGATGACCGCCGCCTGCAACTGCTGCTGATCGCATTCTGCTTCGGCGCATTCTTCGAGGGCGCGGCCGGCTTCGGCACGCCGGTCGCCGTGACCGCCGGCATCCTGATCGGGCTGGGTTTTTCGCCGCTGGCCGCATCGGGCCTGAGCCTGATCGCCAATACCGCGCCGGTGGCCTTTGGCGCGCTGGGCACGCCGGTCATTACGCTGGCCAAGGTGCACGGCTACGATCTGATGGACGTGACCGCGATGATCGGCCGCCAGCTGCCGTTCTTCTCGTTGCTGGTGCCGTTCTGGCTGATCTGGGCCTTCGCCGGGCGCAAGGCGATGATGGAGATATGGCCGGCGCTGCTGGTGACGGGCCTGTCGTTTGCCATTCCCCAGTACCTGGTATCCAACTTCATCGGCCCGGAACTGGTCGACATCATCGCGGCGATCGTGTCGATGGTCTCGCTGATCCTGTTCCTGCGCGTGTGGCAGCCGAAAAAGATCTGGCTCTCGCCCAACCTGAAAGGCCACGAGAACGATGGCGGCCACGTATCCGCCCCCGAGCCTGTCCAGCACTACTCGCGCGCAGAACTGGTTCGCGCATGGACGCCGTGGGCCATCCTGACCGGCTTCGTGTTCGTCTGGGGCCTGCCCCCGGTGAAGACCTTCCTGGACAAGGTTTTCGTCGCCAAGTTTCCCATCGACGGCCTGCACAACCTGATCATGAAGATGCCGCCGGTGGTGCCGAAGGCGCATCCGGAAGCCGCGGTCTATGTGCTCAACCTGCTCTCCGCCACCGGCACCGGCATCCTGCTGGCAGCCATCGTCGGCGCGCTGGTCATGAAATACAGGCCGGTCGAGATCGTGCGCACGTTCGGTCGCACCTTCTGGCTGGTGCGCTATTCGCTGATCACGATCGTGCTGATGCTGGCGCTCGGCACGCTGACGCGTTTTTCCGGCACCGACACCACGCTCGGCCTGGCCTTCGCCAACAGCGGCGTGCTGTATCCCTTCTTCGGCACCCTGATGGGATGGCTGGGGGTGAGCATGACCGGTTCCGACACCGCATCGAACGTGCTGTTCGGCGGCATGCAGCGCGTGGCGGCCGAGCAGCTCGGCCTGTCGCCCAACCTGATGGGCGCCGCCAACAGCTCCGGCGGCGTGATGGGCAAGATGATCGATGCGCAATCCATCGTGGTGGCGTCCACCGCCACCCGCTGGTTCAACCACGAAGGCGACATCCTGCGCTATGTGTTCTTCCACTCGATCGCACTCGCCTCCCTGGTTGGCCTGTTCGTGACATTGCAGGCATACGTCTGGCCCTTCAGCGCCATGGTCAAGTAAGCAAGGAGAAAAACAATGAGCAAGCGTATTTTTGTCGCCATCGACGATAGCAGCACGTCGCAGAAGGCGCTGGATGAAGCGGTCCGCCTGGCCAGTGCGCTGGGTGCGGACCTGTGCATTGCAACGGCCATCGACGAAGGCCCGTTGATGCAGCACGGGATGGGGCTCGGCTCCTTTGTCGACGTCGACAAGGTCAAGATGGAGATGCGCGAAGTCGGCATGACGCTGCTCGATCAGGCAGTCGCCAGCGCGACCGCGGCGGGCTGCCGGGCCGAGCGCATGCTGATCGAACCTTCCCAGCGCAGGGTTGCGGAAATGATCGCCGAGGCAGCCAGCCAATGGCATGCCGATCTGGTCGTCGTCGGCACGCACGGCCGGCGCGGATTCGAACGCATGCTGGTCGGCAGCGTTGCCGAGAACCTGGTTCGCATCGCCACGACATCACTGATGCTTGTCCGGGAGAATTGAGCCGGGCAGGGAGGTCCCGTCCCGTTGCGGCGAGGATCCGGCATTCGCCGTCAGGTTGCCCATGGCGAATGTCGGATGTTAATATCATGCAATGGGGATGAATCTTTTGACGCGCCGGATCGCTGCCTGGATCGCATGTTTTGCGGTCCTGCTGGCAGCGCTCGCGCCGTCGATTTCCCATGCCATTTCCGCAGCGCGGGATGCTTCCGATCCGTGGGGCGACATCTGCTCGCAGACCGGCTACCAGCAGGTCCACACGCACGGCGGGCACCACCACTCGGCGCCCTCTCCGCTCAAGAAAGGCCTGCACTTCGAACACTGCCCGTTCTGCTTCACCCATGGCGGATCGGTCGGCCTTCCGCCCGTCGCGGCCATGTCGCTGCCGGTCGTCACTGCCACGCAGGAACGGCCATTTCTCTACTACCAGTCCCCGCGCCCGCTGTTCATCTGGGCCGCAGCGCAATCCCGCGCGCCTCCTTTCATTTCCTGATTTCCGCCGTTGCCGGTAGCGGTGCGTAAGCACCGGCTGCCGCTCGCTGCAAGACGTGGCCGGACTGCATCGTCCATCGCTTGCGCGCGCGCCTATCGCATTTCGCGGCCTGTCCGCCGTCATGCGACTGCCCGCCGCGCGGCATGCACGCGCCGCCGGCGACGTTCCGGCCGGCACACGCATTGATTTCAGCGCCAGATACCTGTGAGGTTTCAATGATCGTCAGACCATTCGTCTTCGATAGCAAGGAGCACGCGTCACGCACGTCGCATGCCGCGCACATCGGCACCTTCGGCATCGCCCTCGGCCTGCATGTCGCGCTTGCGGCATGGGTGTCGCAGGCAAGATTCGACACACCGTCCAGGCCAGTTCCGGTCCGGATGGAAGTGCGCACCATCGCGATGTCCATGCAACGGCAGGAAGTTTCGGTGCCCGTCGCGCAGCAGCCGAAGCCGCTTCCGCAAGCGGCGCGACCCGATGCTCGCCCCATCGTCCGGCACATTCCGACGCCCCCGCAAACCGCGCCGGCGGCAGCACCTAAAGCCGAATCCGCGCCGGCAAGCCTCACTACCGCCCCACAGGCATCGCCTGCCAGGGAAGAGGCCGTCCCCGCTCCGGTTGTTGCGCCTGCTCCAGTGACCGCTGCGCGTTTCGATGCCGACTACCTGCAAAATCCGCCCCCGGCATTTCCCATGCTGTCCCGCAAATTGCATGAAGAAGGAAAGGTGTTGCTGCTGGTGCAGGTGTCCGCCCGCGGCGAAGCTGGCGCGATCCAGATCAAGCAGAGCAGCGGCTATCCACGCCTCGACGACGCCGCCATCAGTGCGGTCCGCACATGGCGATTCATCCCTGCGCGCCGGGGTACGGAGCCCGTCGCCAGCAGCGTCGTCGTGCCGCTGGTCTTCCGCCTCGACAGCTAACCGCATTCAACGAATTCAAACCAGGAAATACAAAATGAAAGCCACCTATCCACCTCTCCATCTCGCCCTGATGGCCGCCTTGGCGGGATCGGGCAACACTGCCGTCGCGGCAAGCGAAGCGCCGGTGCTCGACGAAGTCGTCGTCAGCGGATCGCGCGCGGCGACGAAACTGAACGACACGCCGCAAGCCATCGGCGTCGTGAAAGAAGAAGCCCTGAAACGCGACAAGCCCAAGACCATGGGCGAGGTCATCAATCGCATTCCGGGCGTCTACTGGAACGACCTGGGCAATGAACAGCACAGCATGGGCATTCGCCAGCCGATCAGCACCAACGCGGTGTACCAGTACCTCGAAGACGGCATCCCGATTCGTCCGCTGGGCGTGTTCAACCACAATTCACTCAACGAAATGAATCTTGCCGGCACCGACAGCGTGGAGGTGGTGAAGGGGCCGGCCTCCTCGCTGTACGGCAGCAATGCGGTCGGCGGCGCCGTCAATTTCCTGACCGCCGCACCGTCGCCCACGCCGACTGCCAGCGTGGGCGTGCGCCACGACGACACCGCCGGCTTCACGCGGTATGACACGTCCGCCAGCAACACCTGGGGGCCGCTCGGCCTGCGCTTCTCGCATTACAGCTCGCGCCGCACGCGCGACAACTGGCAGGAGTACAGCAATGGCAGCAAGGATTCCTTCTCGCTGCGCGGCGACTATGCCTTGAGCGTTTCGTCGCAACTGCGCGCCACGCTGGTGCACACCGACCTCGACTCGGCCATGACCGGCAGCCTGTTCGAGAACGATTACCGCGCCAATCCCGGCAAGAGCCTCAACACCTTCACCTATCGCAAGGACAAGACCACGCGCGCCAACCTGGCGTGGGAAGGAGAGACGACGCACAACGGACTGACCACCGTCACGCTGTTCAGCCGCAGGAACGACCATGGGCAGATCCCGAGCTATACGATCGGCAGCTGCGTGGGCAGCACCTGCAAGGGCACGATCAACAACAATCATGTCGATTCGCTCGGGCTCGATGTGAAGCACCAGCAGGAATTCGACTGGCTGGCATCGCGCCTCATCGCCGGCGTGTACATCGACCGGAGCGACAATCCCTATGTCAGCGACAATCTGAACATCACGCGCGATCCGGTGAGCGGACGATATGTCAGCTACACGCTCTCCAGCGCGACCGACCCAAAGGGCGTGCGCGACTTCCAGGCCGACATCGACAACGTGGCGGCCTTCGCACAATGGGAGCTGTCGCCGTTGGCACGGACGCGCGTCGTCGCGGGCGGGCGCATCGATACCATCCGCTACGACTACCACAACAAGCTTTCGCCGGCAGGCAGCGTCAATTTCGGCGCACCGGACGAAGCGCGCAGTTTTTCCCACTTTAGTCCGAAGATCGGCGCCACCTATGCGCTCAGCAAGGACGCCAGCGTCTATAGCAACATCAGCGAAGGCTTCACGCCGCCGGAGGTGCTGCAGTTATATGGCAAGACCGGCATTCCCAACCTGAAGCCGTCCACCTACGACAACTACGAGCTCGGCCTGCGCATGGCCTTCCTGAACGGCGCGCTCAAGCTCGATTCGGCGCTGTACCGCCTCGACGGGCGCGACACGCTGGTGAACTACACCGTCTCTCCCGGCAACACCGAATACCGCAACGCCGGCAGCACGCGCAGCCAGGGCCTGGAACTTGGCCTCACTTATGACGCCGGCGCAGTCGATGCGCGTTTCGGCACCACGATCGCCTCGCATCGCTTCCGCAGGTATCAGGTCTCCGGCACGCTGGATTACAGCGGCAAGGACATGCCGCAGGCGCCGCGCGACATCACGACTGCCGAGCTCGGCTACAAGCCGATGGCCGGCGCGCGCATTGCGCTGGAGCTGGTGCACCAGGGCGAGTACTGGATGGACAACGCCAACACCGTGAGGTATCCGGGCCACACGCTGCTCAATCTGCGCGGCCGCTACCAGTTCGCGAAGGGATGGGAGGCCTGGCTGCAGGCGCGCAACCTGGCCGACAGGCGTTATGCGGACTCCGCGTCGAGTTCCTACTCGGGCGTCGGCGCCTATTCGCCGAACACGCAAAACCAGTACACGCCCGGCGCGCCGCGCAGCGTGATGATCGGCCTGGCCTACACCTACGGCGCCCCATAACGTCACCAGGAAAGGAGTTGCATCGTGAATGAAAAACTCGGAATCGCCCACTTCTGGGCACAAGGCGATGCCATATCGCACGGCGTCGCCCTCGCGCTGCTGCTGATGTCCGTCGTCAGCTGGACCATCATCATCGGCAAGGTCGTCGCGCAGCTGCGCGCCCGCGCATCGATCATGGCTGCCATGCAGTCGTTCTGGAATGCGTCCTCGCGCACGCAGGCATTGGAGACGATGCGCAAGGACGACAGGACCGGCGTCTTCGCGATGGTCGCAACGGATGCGGTGCTGGCTGCACAGGCATGGGAAGAGAGGGCGGAAAACGGGATCAATACCGGCGGCGTGGATGCCGGCGAGTTCATCGGGCGCACGCTACAGCAATCGACGCTGCTCGCGCAGGCGCGCGTCGAACGCGGCCTGACCTTCCTCGCCTCGGTGGGATCGACCGCGCCCTTCGTCGGCCTGTTCGGTACGGTGTGGGGCATCTACCACGCGCTGGTCGGGCTGTCCGGCGCCACGCAGGTGGTGCTGGACAAGGTGGCCGGTCCGGTGGGCGAGGCGCTGATCATGACGGCGGCGGGCCTGTTCGTCGCGATTCCGGCCGTGCTCGCCTATAACGCGTTCACCCGCGCCAATCGCCTGGTGCTGGCGCAGCTCGACGGCTTCGCGCACAGCCTGCATGCCTGGCTGGTGGCCGGCGTGCGGCTCGACGGGCAGGCGCGTGCCGCCACAGTGACGGCATTGCACGCGGCGCAAGCGCATTGAGGAGCGGCCATGGCATTCAACAACAAACCCAACAGCGGCGGCATGGCGCAGCCGATGGCGGAAATCAACACCACGCCACTGGTGGATGTGATGCTGGTGCTGCTGGTGATTTTCATCATCACCGCGCCGCTCTTCAACCAGGCGATTCCGATCGATCTTCCGCGCGTCGATGCCGGTCGCGTCGACGACAAGCCGCGCATGGTGCAGGTGGCGCTCGATGCCGAAGGCAAGATCTTCGTCGACGGCAAGGAGGTGCCTTTCACCGCGCTGGATGAGCGGCTGCATGCGATGGCGGGAACGCCCGCGCTGGAGATGCACCTGCGTGCCGACCGTGGCACGCGCTACGATCGGGTCGCCGCCATCATGGCCGCGGCGCAAAAGAACGGCATCAGCAGGATTGCTTTCGTGACGGAGGGAGAAGACCATGCGCATCAATAATAGCGTCAACTGCGGCGTCACGGCGTTCTGCATGCTGGCGGCCAGTGGAGCGGCTTTCGATGCCCACGCGCAGGCCGGGCACATGCATCACAACATGGCCGCCGGCAAACGGATCGAACTGGGCACCACGGTCGCCGCAGATGCGAGCGGGCGCCTGTGGGCAGCCGGCAAGGAAGCCGACGGCGATGGGCAGTACGTGATACTGCAGTCATCGGACGACGGCGGCAAGACATGGTCTTCTCCGCATCGCATCCAGCAGCAGCCGGAACCGGTCGCGGCCGATGGAGAAAACCGGCCGAAGCTGGCGTTCGGCACGCAGGGCGAGCTCTACATCTCGTACACGAAACCGCTGGCGAAGCCATACACCGGCGAGATCCGCTTCGTGCGCTCGCTCGACGGCGGGAAAACCTTCCTGCCGCCGGTGACCGTGCACGCCAACCGCGACGAGATCACGCATCGCTTCGACTCGATGGTTGTCGATCGCAGCGGACGCATCTACATCGCCTGGATCGACAAACGCGACGGCATCGCGGCGGCGGCACGCAAGGAGAAGTATGCCGGCGCCGCGCTGTACTACGCGGTGTCGGAAGACCATGGCGCGAGTTTCCGGGGCGACTACAAGATTGCCGACCATTCCTGCGAATGCTGCCGCATTGCGCTCGCGCTCAACCCGGACGGCAATCCCGTCGCCATGTGGCGCCATGTCTTCGCGCCCAATATACGCGACCATGCGATGGCAGAGCTGCGGCCCGACGGCAAGGCCGGAGCGTTGACGCGCGCAAGCTTCGACAACTGGCGCATCGACGCCTGCCCGCACCATGGACCGTCGCTCGCCTTCGACAGCGATGGCACGCGCCACCAGGTGTGGTTCAGCATGAAGAATGGCGACGGCGGCATTTTTTATGCGAAGGCGGCTCCCGACGGAAAACCGGGCACGCCGATACGACTCGGCGCCGCCAATGCGGAACATGCGGATGTGGCCGTGGATGGCAAGCACGTCGTGCTCGCATGGAAGCAGTTCGACGGAACGTCGACAGCGATCTTCGGCAAGGTATCGATCGATGGCGGCACGACCTGGAAGGAAACTGAATTCGCGCGCACCGCGGGCGCGTCGGACCAGCCGCGCCTGCTGAAAACGCCCTCTGGGATCGTGCTCGCGTGGCGCACGCAGGCGGAAGGCATCCGCATCGTGCCGGCGGGCGGAGGGAAATGATCATGCGTCGGTTGATCGCATCGCTGCTGGCAGCGCTAGCCATCCTTGTTCCCGCTGCGGCGCGCGCAGGCCAGGTACTGCAGGCGTTCGAGCCGGACAGCCTGGCGCGCATTGTCGCCACGCAGAAGGGCAAGCCGTTCGTCCTGATCGTGTGGTCGCTCGACTGCGTGTACTGCCAGGCCAGCCTGAAAACACTGGCGCAGGAGAAGCGCAGGCACAAGGAATTGACCGTGGTAACGATTTCCACCGACGCGGTGGATGATCCGGATGCCGTGGCGCTCATGCAAACGCGGCTGGGAGCGCTCGGCATGATGCGCCATGCCTGGGCCTTCGGCATGGCGCCGCCGGAACAGCTGCGCTATGCCATCGATCCCGCATGGCACGGCGAGAAGCCGCGCAGCTACTGGTTCGACGCGCGCGGCGGAAAGACGGGCTATTCGGGCGTGATCACGGCGGCGATGATCGAACGGTTCTCGCCCCGTTGATGGCACGCCTTCACCGTTGCGCCTCCAGCAGTTGCTTCAGGTTGCCGAGGCCGGCTGCGAAAATGCCGCTGATCGTCTTTCTTGCCGCTTCATCGTCCATCGCGGCACCTTCCTTGCGGCGGAAACGCGCCTGCCATGTCACCACGGATCCGCTGCCCTCGCCGGGCACGACGGCAAGCGACGCTTCATAGTCGGTGACAGGCAGGGGAGAATCGAGCATGACGTAGTGCTGGGCCATGTGCGCATCGTCTTGTTCGCGCAGCTGCTCCGTCATCTTCGCGCCGTCCTTGAGCGTGAGCAGGCGGACTGCCTGGCTTTCGTTGTGGCGGCCTGCGGTCAGCTGCGTCGCGGCCACTGCCGGATGCCAGGCCATGTTGTCGAAATTCTTCACGGCTTTCCAGGCCGTTTCCGGCGCGACGCCGACGGCGATGCTTTCCCGGACATCGAGCAGCGAAGCCGATGCCGCAACGCCGTGGGCGAGCACACCCAGGCCAAGCGCGGTGAATTGCCATAGTGCGCGAAACTTCATGAACACGTCCTTTCTCTGGATATCGAGGGCGCTTTCGGTCACGGCGAAAGCGTACCCGGAATCGTGGCAGAGACGGGGCGCGGCGTATTGTAAAAATGCGTCTTCAGGCGTGCCTGGCTGAGATACGCCAGCGGGGAGAGCGATGTGAGGGACTGGAATTCGCGGACGAAATGCGACTGGTCGTAGTAGCCGTGCGCGAGGGCGGCATCCGCGCAGGACGCGGACGACTCGAGCAGAAGCGTCCGCGCGGTTTTCTGGAAACGGCCCAGACGCCGCGCTTCCACCGGTGTCAGCCCTGTGGACTGCAGGAAGCGCCGCTCGAGCTGCCGCTTGCCGAGCTGGAGACGCGCGGCCAACTGCTCGATCGAGAGCGTGTCGCAATGGCGATAGAGCGCTGTCGCCGCGGCACCGACGATCATGTCGGATATCCTGTTTTCCAGTTGCACGAGCAGGAAGGATTGCAGCAGCGCGACGCGCTCGTCATTGGAGCGCTGAGGTTCCCTCTGTTTTTCGTCTTCCAGCAGGTGTCCTTTATGCAGCCAGTCTTTCCTGACTCTGCTCACTGATCCAGCGGTCCAGATACTGGATTGGTGATCGATAACCGAGGGTTGAATGTTGC
>JAKACN010000129.1 GCA_021821365.1 Pseudomonadota bacterium
GTGCAACTATCCAACCGGGAATTCTCGCTGCTGCAAGCCTTGCTGGTTCGGCCCGGAGCCATCCTCTCGCGCAGTGAACTGGAGGATCGCATCTACGGCTGGGGG
The DNA here is from genome assembly GCA_021821365.1 of Pseudomonadota bacterium. Classification (GTDB taxonomy): domain Bacteria; phylum Pseudomonadota; class Gammaproteobacteria; order Burkholderiales; family Burkholderiaceae_D; genus Noviherbaspirillum. The sequence continues at coordinate 106 of JAKACN010000129.1, forward strand.
GAAGAGGTCGAAAGCAACGCCGTCGAATTTCTGATCCATGCACTGCGGCGCAAGCTGGGCAGCGAGGTCATCAAGAACGTCAGGGGGGTGGGATGGATGGTTTCAAAAGGCGCTTGAACGAATCGGTTCAGCTCAAGCTGTCCTTCACCCTGTCGCTGGCCATCCTCGTGGTGGCCATCGTGGCAGGTGTCTTCTCGTTCCTGTCCGCCTTCGACGAGGCCCACGAGCTACAGGACGATGTGCTGCGCCAGGTGGCGCAACTCATGGATCGGCAGCGCTTGTCACCGGCCCCGCCGACGACCGATGTCCACCCCAAAGATGTCGATGAAGAATCGCGCGTGATCGTCCAGCGCTTAGGCGAGGCCAATCCATCTGAGGCCAGCGTGGATGCAGGCGGCACGCTTTCTCTGCCGACGACACTGGCTGATGGGCTGCATACGCTGGAGGTCGGCGGCGAGACATTCCGTGTACTGGTCAAGACCACGGCTGCCGGTGAACGCATCGCCGTGGCGCAGGAAGCGGGCTTCCGCAATGAAATCGCCCGCGATGGAGCGCTGCGCTCAGTGATGCCCTTCCTGATCCTCGTGCCAGTGCTGCTGCTGATCGTCGCCGACCTGGTGCGCAAGATGTTCCGGCCCATTGCGGCACTTTCCAAGGAAATCGACCAGCGGGCAGAGCAGGAACTGCACCCCGTCGAAGACCGCCACCTTCCGGTCGAGGTGCGCCCATTCGCCGTGGCGATCAACCGGTTGCTCGCCCGCGTCGGCCAGTCGATGGACTCTCAGCGCCGCTTTGTGGCGGATGCCGCGCACGAGCTGCGCTCGCCGTTGACCGCCCTTTCGCTGCAAGCGGAACGACTGGCGGAGGCGGGAATGTCCGGCCTGGCGCGCGAACGATTGACAGTGTTGCGCCAAGGAATCGAGCGCGGCCGAAGCCTGTTGGATCAACTCCTGACCTTGGCCAAGGCGCAGTCGGCCACTGATACGCCGGAGTCGCCGGTATCCGTTCAAGGCATCTACCGCCGTGTGCTGGAAGACCTCATGCCGTTGGCCGAGGCCAGGCACATCGACATCGGGGTCGAAGGCACGCAAGACGCCGAAGTGTGGGCGAGCGAGCTGGACATGATTGCCCTGGTCAAGAATCTGGTCGATAACGCCATTCGCTACACGCCGGAGGGCGGGAGGGTCGATCTTTCCGTGGGTGTATCGGAAGGGAAAGCCGAGCTGCGTGTTCAGGACAGCGGGCCTGGCATCCCGCTGGCCGAACGGGACCGGGTTTTTGATCCCTTCTACCGCACGCTGGGCAGCGAGCAGATCGGTTCGGGCCTGGGGCTATCCATCGTCCAAGCAATTGCACATCGCATTGGTGCAGAAATCCGCCTCGACTTCGTGGACGAAACTCAGAAGACCGGCTTAAGTGTTGCCGTTATCGTTCCCATGAGGTAACGACTTGAGAAACATGGACAGGGGTGAAATGGTTACTTCAACTGGCTGGTTCTATTGGGCGCTGCTATCGGCTGTGTTTGCCGCGCTGACGGCTATTTTTGCCAAGGTGGGTATTCAGGGAGTTGATTCCGATCTGGCCACCTTGATCCGAACGGCCATCATTATCGTCGTGCTGTCGGCGTTTGTCGCCTACACGGGAAAATGGGTCAACCCGTTGGAGCTGCCACCCAAGACATGGCTTTTCCTTGGGCTGTCCGGCTTGGCGACTGGAGCGTCATGGGTGTGCTACTTCCGTGCACTCAAGATCGGCGAAGCTTCAAAAGTCGCGCCTGTAGACAAACTCAGTCTCGTACTGGTGGCGGTGTTTGCGTTCACGTTTCTTGGTGAACGCCCGTCGCTCCGCGAGTGGTCTGGTATTGCGATGGTCGCTGGTGGTGTTTTGTTACTGGCGTTCAAGCGCTAATGCGTCAGCTTGAGCTATACCCTAGCCGATCTACAGCAGCGTGCCGCCGCCGGTGAAAAAAAAGCGAAGCTGGCCCGTGAGTTTGGTGTGAGCCGGGAGACCCTGTATCAATACTTGAGATTGGATCAATAGAGATATGCCGCGTCGTTCCATCCTGTCCGCCGCCGAGCGGGAAAGCCTGCTGGCATTGCCGGACACCAAGGACGAATTGATCCGTCACTACACGCTCAGCGACACCGACCTCTCCATCATCCGGCATCGGCGCGGCCCGGCAAACCGGCTGGGCTTCGCCGTTCAGCTCTGCTAGCTCCCCGGCGACGGCAATAATCAACTAAGGCAGGTGCGAGCGTTGGCATCTAATTAAGGATATCGAGCTTTGGTGCGCCGGACTATCCGTTACAAATCAGCTCCGACCCGATACCGGGGCGGCATGCTCGCGCGCAGGCTGTACAGATCGAAGAGGACACGTTCGCAACACTGAAGAAATACTCGTCGTGGGTGAACCAAACCGAAGCGCTCCGCAATCTTCTGGATGAAGCTGCCCTGACGCTGGACCGGCACCGACAAAATGACCTGGACCACCTGCGCGGTAAGTAGTGCCACGAGCGGGAGCCCAGCATGCTTGCGGTGTCGGGCATAAGACTGCATGGAAGACTGAAATACGCAGTGACAATGTCTTCGTCGTGGCATAGAGCAAGTATTTCGTCCCAATTGCTTCTATAAATCGAAAAATTTCCGACAAGCAGAAAAATTTCCGACTTAATTGTCCGAGTTCGGCAGGAACGCACGATGTAGCCTGAATATTTCAGACTTATTCTGGAATTGTCGAAAATGGCCGCTTCAACAAAATCAAGCAGTTAGCGCTGCGAAAATTTCCGATTTAAATTGCGCGTACCGAAGTCATGGCTGTACCGCCTGAAGATCATGTTATGGTTCGAAAAAAACGGGGGGACGCAACATGCTTTGGTTAGCTCTACTTGCCGGAGTCATTTCCAGCGCCTTGGGAACGCTCGTCGGATTGAAGGTTCTGGAAGTGCTCAAAGAACGGAAACAACTTCAAGAAGCCGGAAAAGCCCTTGAAGAACGAATGAGAAACCGGCCCGAAGCACGCATGCGCCGAGCGATATACAACCCCAGGCAGTTCCGGCGCCTCGCCGTGGCAGGCCAGCCATACGATCCTGACAAGCATTTCCGCTGTGACGGAAGGATCGATAACAAGTGGTAATTTGAAGTCATTGCAGGAAACACAGCATGCTCCAGGCACGCAGCAGTACATGGCGCGTATTTCAGGCGGAACCCGATGCGAGGGAAAACTCACTCATGCATTCCTTTTGCAGAACTTTATTTCCATGGCAGGTGTTTCTCCAGGCGGTCATCTTCCGCCCGCAGCAGTCGTCCCTGATGTTCAGGCAAGCGTTATATCGCCGTCCGCTGCCCATCTTGCTGAATTCAATGCCAGGCTGGATTCGGCATGGAATTTTGCGAGAGAGGCAGAGCGCAGCCCGGATGCGCACCGACAAGCCGCTCAAGGTGCCACCTCCGCCTGGGTGGTAACGCGGAACAGCGGTGCGCCATCCCTCCCTTACCATCTGCTGATACGCGACGTAGGCAACGGCAAGTTCGGCATTATCGACAAAACAGGTGCCGTCCTCGAATGTGCGTGGGACCAGGGGACACAAAGGTATATGGTCGATGCGGCAGCCGAACTGCCGCCGCGATCGCAGCAGCAGCCTCGCCATGCCGCCGGCTCATCGACCGAACGCCCGGCGTCTCCCGGCAACAGGGCGCCTGCCTGGTTGGGGCAAAAGCGTGACATCACCCCGCCCTCTCCGCCGGAACCTACCCGTCGCCGGACACAATCGGCCGCTGGCCCGTCTGGCCCGTCTGGCCCGTCTGGCCCGTCTGGCGCATCGCATCCTCCGATCCAGCGGCATCGAACATTCCAGCCACTGCAGGCGGCCAACGTCGTGGATCCGGATCTGATCACCATCGGCCCGCCGCCGGGATGGGAAAGGGCGCGCGATGCGCTATTGTTTGGCGTGTCGTCAACGTTCAGTCGCACCAAGCTGACCATGCTCACTTTCCCCGAGATCAATGGCAATGCCCGTGTAGCCTCCCGGCATCGACAGGCCATCGATTCCTGGCAGCGTAGTTGGCGGCTGCTTCCGGACACTGCGGACAAAAGGGCAGGCAGGATCTTTCTCGACAAGGACGGCAGGTCCATGGACGCGTCGATGATTACCTCGGCGAAGACCGCCTATTCGCGCTCTCTGGATGCCAACGTGGCATTACCCAGCGACTGGGAGGACACGCGCGATACGCTGATGGTCTCGCTGTCCGCGCACTACTCCCCAGCCAGATTGAGCACGTTGACGTGGGAAGAACTCGAGGCCGACGCCCAGGTGACGGCAACGCATCGCGCGGCCATCGATGCCTGGCGCCCCGTATGGGGCAAGCTTCCGGCTGGCGGAAGCAAGATGGCAGGCAAAGTCTTCTTGGACGAAAAAGGGCTCTTCTTGCCCAAGAGTGCAATTGATCGCGTGTTGCGTGAGAAGGGACAACCGCGCGCCGAAGTGGCAACCAGTGCTGTTGTCCTTGAGCCGTCATTGCCGGAAAACCGGACCACAGCGCGCGATGCGTTGATCGTTGCGTTGTCCTCTACCTACCTCCCTTCGCGCCTTGCCACGCTGAGGTTTTCCGAGCTCGACGCCAACCTGCGGGTCATGATGCGGCATCTCGGGGCGGTTGATGCGTGGCGCGCGATATGGAACACGCTGCCGGATAGTAGCGGCAAGGCGGCCGGCCTGGTGTTTCTGAACGCGGAAGGCCTGGCCATGGACGAACAGGCGATCGGGAACATCGCGGCGAACGCAGCCCGGTCCGGCCAGGCGGCAGGCGGCCTTGCGAGGTAAGGATGGGTCGTATGGCCTGCAACTCCCCGCAAAGTTCGGCGGGGTGGGCGGCTCCTAGCCCCATGTCGGCAGCTTCTTCTCTTTCAGCGACGTCGTGATCGAACCCACATAGTCGATGGATTCGGGAATGGCGCGCCAGTTGGCGTTCGGTCCCTGGTTGTAGGCACCGAGTGCGTCGTTCACGTTGCCCTTGTCATGAAGCAGCTGCCCGAAGTACATGGTGCCGACGCGGATGTTGAATTCCGGGTCGAATAATTCTTCCGCCGTCACCCGGCGCCCCAGAAGCCCGCTCGCGGTGTCCGGCTTGATCTGCATGAGGCCGACGGCGCCTGCCGGCGACACCAGGCTCGGATCGCCTTGCGATTCCTTGGCAATGATGGCCTTGATCACGGAGGGATCGACACCGTACTGCGCCGCGTATTTTTCGATCAGTACATCGTATTTTCCGTTCGCCGGCCCGGTGAAGGCTTTGCTGGGCGGCGGAAGGTTTTCGCCGGAACCGACGGTATAGACAGTTTCCTTGGATATGGGAGGCATGTATTTTGGCGGTGCGTTATTTCCCGAAAGCAGAACGCTGCCGCCAATATCGAATTCATCGGAAAATCCGGCGTTATTGAAAAACATCTGCATGAACCCGGCAATCTGCCAGAGCGATGCGAAGAGCTTCTTCAGCAGGTCGCTCCAGTCGAGATCGTCGAACATGTCGAATTGCGAGGGACCGGAAAAGTTGTTCAGCTTGGGCAAGCTGTCCACGATGTCGAACGACATGATCGGCATGTGGTCGAGAATGTCGCCGGACTCCGGAATGAACGAGGTGATGCCCGGCAGTTTGCCGGACAGGAAATTTCCTCCGTACAGGTCATTGTAGGAACCGTAGAAGCTGTTCGTGAAAAGCGAGATGTCCATGTCGGGGCTCCGCATCCGGCGGCGCCGGCGACGGCGCCTTGCAGGTCCTGCCTTATGGGTGGATCGTGGCCGAATGCGGTTCCACGCTGAACTTAGTCTTGCTCATCTTAGTCTTGCTCATGCGGCGGCTTCCCTTCCGACTCCAGTTCAACTTCCAGCCCCGCCTGATCGGTCATGGTCAGGTAATGAATGACGGCATACACATGCGCGACCGCTTCGTAACTCGATTTCGGGACGAAGGTGTATGGCTTGCAGCTTGCATACAGGGTGCGCGCCAGCCAGACATGCCGGATGACCGGGATGTTGCACTCCCTTGCGCGGTCGATCATCGCATGCGCGATCTGGTCCCGTCCTTTCGCCAGCACGACGGGCACGTTCTCGTCGTCCTTGTCGTAGAAAATGGCGATCGCGAAGTGCGTAGGATTGACCACCACGGCGTTCGCCTTCTCCGTCGTGGCGACCGGGTTTTCGTTCGCCCACTCCTTGGCGATCTGCTTGCGCTTGTTCTTGATCTGCGGATCGCCTTCCATCTCCTTGAATTCCTTCTTGAGTTCTTCCATGTCCATCATCAATTCCTTGTCATGGAAATGCTTTTGGATCGCGAAGTCGATCAATGCGAAGATGATGCACAGGATCAGGGTGACGTGGAAGGTGTTGCGCAGCAAGGTCATGAATGCGGCGTAGCTGTCCTTTGGCGCGCCGCCGGACAGGTGAAGAATGTTGTTCAGTTCCGAGCGCGTGATCATATAGACGACGAAGGCGATCAGGGACGTCTTGACGATGGTTTCCAGCAGCTCGACCAGTTTTTTCACCGAGAAAATCTGCTTGAGGCCATTCACCGGATCGAACTTGTCGAACTTCGGCGTCAACGCTTCGGGCGCCACGAGCACACCGAACTGACCCCAGTGCGCCAGCGCCGAAACAACCGGCATCAATACCGCGAAGAAGAAAAATACGAGGGCGACAAATAGCGCGGCGCCGGTCAGCAGCTCCGTCAGGGCGGGTAGGTACGGCTTGCCGATCGAGGTATAGCCGAACGTCATCAAGGACTGGATGGACTCGCGCCATTGCGATTCCGCGATGAATGCAAGCTCCGCGACGACGACCAGGTTCACCAGGCGGGAAAGGTCCTGGCTTTGCGCCACCTGCCCCTTTTCGCGTGCCTGCTGTTTCTTGTGCTCTGTCGGGGCAAGGTTCTTGTTCTCGGCCATGGCCTCTCCCTATTCCCGTCGATCCGGTCCGGGCGCACTCATTTTGACGATGCGTCCAGCAGGCTGGGCACCAGTTGCAGCAGATGCGAGAAATCGCCGGCAACATAGTGCGACAGCGTGGGCCAGTACACCAGGATCACGAACAGCCCGCCGAGGCTCTTGAGCGGCGACGATGCGAACGTGACCTGGAGGTTCTGCGCGAATACGCCGATCAGCGCAAAGCAGAACTCGATCAGCAGCAGCGGAATGATGACCGGCGCTCCATAGACGATGATGTGCCAGAACAGGTCGCCGAAGCGCTGGACGACGACATCGAAATGCCCGGGCTCGAATGGCGGCATCAGCGTATAGGCCGGCCATGGCGCATAGCTCTCGATCATGATGCGCGCCATGGCGACAAACAGTCCGGCCTGCACCATGACGAGCGCGATGGCCTGGATCAGCATCCCGCCGATGACGCCGGCGTCCTTGTCGACCGCCGAATTCTGCATCGGTACCTGCACCGCCATGCGCTGGATGTCGAATGCCGAGCCGATCGACTGGACCACCCAGAAGGGGATGGACAGCATGGCTCCCAGCATCAGCCCGATGAAACTCTCCTTCATGGCCAGCATGAAGCCGAGAACGAGGTCCGGCGGCGCCTGTTGCACTTGGTAGAAGGTGGGCACCGCCGCGGGTAGTGCAATCGCCAGGGCCGCGGTGCGGCGCCCCATGCCGGTCAGCACGTTCAGGCCGAATCCGGGCAGAATCGTCAGGCAGACGAGCACCCTCGGCACGATCAGCGCCATGGTAACCAGGGCCGTCTGCAGATCGATATAAAGAGAGCTCGGCATGGCGTGAACGCTAGCGGCCGACGTACGGCACCATCGAGAAGCCCATTTCCGTGAGCCTGATGAGTTCGACGCCGATCCAGCGCGCGGTGAGTGCCAGGGTCACCGAAATCGCGGCGAGCTTCACCACGTAAGGCAGCGTCTGGTCCTGTATCTGGGTGACCGCCTGTACGAGGGATACCGCGAGGCCGAAGACCGTCGCGGCAAGTAGGGGCGGGGCCGAAAAGAGAATCCCCATCCACAGGCCCTGCTGGAAATAATGCAAGGTGTCGGCCATGTCAACCTCTTCTACACGTAAGACAATGCGAGCGCATTGAGCAGCTTTGCCCATCCATCCACCAGCGTGAACAGCAGCAGCTTCAGCGGCGTGGTGATGGTTTGCGGCGCCACTTGCTGCATGCCCATTGTCATCAGCAGATTGGAAATGAGCAGGTCGATGACCAGGAACGGGATGTAGATCAGGAAGCCAATTTCGTACCCCGCCTGGAGTTCCGATGTGACGAACGCAGGCATGACGATCATGGGATCGGTAGCCTTCGCATCCTCGGCAAAATCCTTGGGCCAGAGCTTCTTCGCCGAATCGAGAAACAGTTCGCGCTGTTCCGGGCGGCTGAAGCGGACCATGAAGTCGCGCATCGGTTCGAATGCATCGCGCGCCTGTTCCAGGTAGGAAGTGGAGCGCGAGGCGCTGGCTTTCATATCGACGTTCATCAGCCGCTTTCCGACTTCCTGCGCGGTCGGCGCCATCACGAATGCGCTCATCGTCAGCGCAACCGCGTAAATGGCGACGCCCGGCGGCGCCTGCTGGATACCGATGGCATTGCGCAACACCAGCAGCACCAGCGACATTTTCAGGAAGGAAGTCGTCGCCACGATGAGCATGGGGATCAGCGACAGCGCGCCGATCAGTACCGCAAACGAGACGACGTCGAAATGGCTATTCACCTTCGTGCCCCCATTGCGTGACGCGGATGCCGAGGCGGCCATCCACGTCCACTACTTCGCCACGGCCGAGCGTGCGCCCCGAGGAAACGATTGCCACCGATTCCGGCGAGCCGCCGGAAAACAGGACGATCGATCCGGCGGCGAGGGTGCGTATGTCGCCGAGGGTCATGCGTACCTTGCCGAGCACGAACTGGATCGTGACGCCGACCGCATCGAGCTCGCTCGAATCGTCGGGACCTTTATCTCCGGTTGCCGCGCCTGCCGGCATGGCGACAGGTTTCTCGTCGCTGTCCTGCCCGGGTTCGCTGCTTTTTTCGTTTGCGTGATGCTCTTCCATTTTTTCTCCCTTCGTCGTATCGGCGCTCGCGTGCCGCGAACCGGTGCTGTCTTCCGCGTGGCTGGCCCCGGCTGCGGCATGACCACGCCGGACGACGTCAAGTACGGCCAGCGTTCCAGGCGCCGCATGGCGCACGTGCACGCGGACGCGGCCGACTGTGAGCCAGCCCTCTCCTGCCGAGTTGAACGCAGCCGACTCCGGCAGCAGGATGTCGCCGGCGGCAAGCGAATGCAGCCGGGTCGTGGACAAGGCATGGCTGCCGATTTGCACGTTGACGTGCACTGGCAGCGATGCATAGGCGGAAAGCGGCTGCGGCAACGCCGACCAGCTGGTGCGGGACAGGAGCGAAGCAAAGGTGCCTGCGTCGGCGCGCAGGTGCGTGGACACGAGATGGTGCCGGCTGCGCAGCACGAGGCGCAAGGTTTCGCTCTCTTTGGAGGGCGGGGATGCTTTCCTGTCGATCCGGTCGCAGGAGGCAAACGGTGTGCCGGCCAGGCGCCCGAGGACTGCCGCCAGCAGCCATTCGACGTCGCGGTCATCGCCTGCGTCGGGCAGGTCGATATCGATTCCGGTCAGGACACGCAGCAGCCGCGCGCCCTCCTCGATGTCGCACGCGCCGTCCGGCCCCGACAGCGACCATGCGGCGGGCCATGCGGCCGGCTGATTGTGGGTCGTCAGGTGGATGGCGAGCGTGGCGTCCATGGCGGGCAGCGTCACTTGAAGGCCCTGGCCGACAATGCGGGAAAGCGAGGCGCGCGACGCGCCGATCCGGATCGCCGCCACGGGGGCGGCGCGAACCGCAAGGCCTTTCAGGTCCCGCGTGTTCAGGATGGTTGCGGCCGGCAAGTGATCTTGGCGAAACGGCGTTTCTGGCTCGGACATGATCGGTTCCTGGCACTGCGTTGGATAATTCCGCGTCCATCGTCGCCTGCGGCATCGCCGGTGCACGGCGGCCGCTGCGGGCTACAGAACGACGACTTTCACGTTTCTGCGTATACGTCGCCGGAGCAAGGCTTCCAGTTCCATTTCGTGACTACGTAACCGATCGGACAGCAAGGCATCTTCCGGCATCAGGAGATAGGAGAGGCCGTCGGGATGGTCGCTGACCGCCACGCCGACTTTTGCCTGGTTCGGCATGAGGACCTCGAACAAGCCGTCGTCCGCACCGGTGGGCAGCAGCGATCCCAGCGTCGTCCAGTCGGATCCATCCTCCTCCGTCGCGCCGATTTGCGCGGCATTCGACGCGGATGCGGCCGCAGTCGCTACCTGGCTCGCCTGTCCCTGAGCCGCGCTGTCCTGCGCGAGCGGCATGCCCTGCGGAGAGCTCGCATTCGCGCCGTTGTCATCGCCGGGGTCGTCGAAGTTTTTCATCGCATCGTTTTCCGTCGCGCCGCTGCCTTTCATCGCAGCCAGGCGGCTGGCCTCCAGCATGCGTTGCGACGCGGCGACCAGGCTCGAGAATTCAGCGCCGCCATCGGGCGAGGCGGTATTCTGCGACGCCTTGCCGGTGCGTCGCGCCGTCCTGGCGGCATGATCGTCGGATCGCGGCGCAGGTTGAGGCTGGATGCTTGTCATGTCATTCCTCGCTTTGCCGGTTGAGCAGCCGGATTTCGTCCCGCAACATGCCGAGCTTTTCATGCTGGCGCCGGGCGTCGTTGAGCGCCTTGCAGGCGTCAAAGAACGCGGTGCGCGAGGTACGGCAGCGGCGCACCGCGTCCTGGCAGTTCTCGTACAGCTCGGCCGCGCGTTGCTTCATGCGTTCATAGATCGCCTTGGCCTTGCGATATTCGCCGCTGGTTGTCACCATGCTGAAAAACTGCTCGCGTGCGCGCTGCCAAAAGTCCCTGGCGTCCTGCAAGGCCTGGCGGCGGCGCGCCTTCAGATCGCGCAGTTCCGTGCGCTGCCGGCGCCATTCCACGCGGGCCGCGCGGCGCTCCTGCTCGAAACGTTCGATGCGCTGCTTGCGCAGCTTCAGCAGCATGTCCATGCTTTTGTCCGCGCGCGTGGTTTCCGGGACATCGATCACTTCGCGCCGCGATTGCCTGACGAGACTGCGTTGCATCCCTTCTCCGCTCATCACACGAACGCCATCAGCTGCTGCACGCTTTCTTCGAAGCGTTCAACCGCGGTCGCGTCCTGGCGCAGGAACTCCATCTGCTCCTGCCGGAAATTCACTGCCCGATCGGCGACAGGATCGCCGCCGGGCTTGTATTCGCCCAGGCGGATCAGCAGTTCGATCTCCTGGTAGCGCGCCAGCAGCTCGCGGAAATTCGTGGCGGCCATGCGGTGCTCCGGGGTGGCGACGTTGCTCATGACGCGGCTGATGCTCGCAAGGATGTCAATGGCCGGGTAATGCCCCTGCTCGGCGAGCTTGCGCGTCAGGACGATATGGCCGTCCAGCAGCGACTTGGCTTCGTCGCCGATCGGGTCGGAGGGATTTTCTCCGTCCACCAGCACGGTATACATCGCGGTAATCGAGCCCTGCGGCGTACTGCCGGCGCGTTCGATCAGGCGCGGCAGCATGGTATAGACGGATGGGGTGAATCCGCCGCGTGCGGGAGGTTCGCCCGCCGCCAGCCCGATCTCGCGCTGCGCGCGGGCGAAGCGGGTCAGCGAGTCCACCAGCAGCAGCACCTTCTTGCCGCCCGCGCGCAAGGCCTCGGCGATCGCCGTGGCGGTGAACGGCGCGCGTGCGCGTTCCATCGATGTGCGATCGGAGGTCGCGACCACGACAATGGTCTTTGCCACGAGGGTTTCATCGAGTTCGTGCTGCAGGAATTCGTTGAGCTCCCGGCCGCGCTCGCCGACCAGCCCGAAGACAATGGCATCGGCGGCGCAACCGCGCGCGATGGAAGCCATCAAGGTCGTCTTGCCGCAACCCGGCCCGGCGAAAATTCCGATACGCTGCCCTTCCCCCAGCGTCAGCAGACCATCGATGGCCTTGATGCCGCTGGGCATCGACTGGACGATGCGCGGGCGCATGGTCGGGTCGGGCGCGTCGCGAATGACCGGAATCGTTTCGCGCCATGTCCCTGCGCTGGCGCGCGCAGATGGAACGCGGAACATCAGGCGTCCGAAGCCATCCAGCACGCAGCCGAACAGATGATCGCCGGCCTCCACCGAATGCACCTGGCGCAGGGGTTCGATGATCGTCCGGTTCGATACGCCTTCGAGCGGACTGAGCGCCGAGAGCAAGGCGGAACGGTCGGTAAATCCGACCACTTCCGCCAGCATCGGCAGATCGGATGCGGAGTCGCCATGCAAATGGCAAAGTTCGCCGATCTGCACGGACGGCATGTGCGCCTCGATCAGCGGCCCGACCACCTGGGCCACCTTGCCGAGCGTGCGGAATCCCGGCCTGGCGGGAAGGCTTGCCAGCCACAGGCCTGCTTCCGCCCGCACGGCGGCGAGCGCTTCGTCGATGTCATCGTTGACGGTTGAATCGCGCATTACCACCTCACCTCGATCTTGCGCTTGCCCATGAAGGTTAGCCGCGAGCCCTTGATTGCAACGAGGCGCATGCCCATGTACTCGTCGCCTACGTACATCCGGTTGCCGTCGAGGGTGATGACGCTTGCGTTGGCGCCGGAGATGACCTGGCGGATCTTGAACGGCAGCATGTGCTCGGCATTGCCGACTTTGGCCGTGATGGGGAAGGTGATCTTGTGCTGGTTGACAAAGGTGGCCAGAGTGCGCTCGAAGCGGGCCGCCTCTTCGTCGTCGAGGGCTGCCTGCATCGTCCAGGCGTTGTCCCGCAGGTTGAGATCGAAGGCCTTGAGCAGATCGACTTCCGCCAGCCGCTTGCGGAAGGCCGTGCGCAGCTCTTCCTGGGTGAGCGCAAACGGCTTGGCCGCCGGTTGCGTGCCGCCGGCGGCGGCAATGCCGGGTTTGAGCGGCGAATGCCCGGCATCTCCGCCGACGAGCTGATATGCGCCCCATGCCGACAGCACGATGGCGATGATGACCATTGGCAGCACGAGCCGGGATTTGCGGCGCGTGGATGCCTCCGCAGCTTCCGGCCCGTTGTCGTCCGGCCTGGCGCCCGTGCCGTCGCCCTGCGCGCCGCCGGCATCCGCCGCGCCCTGCACGTCGAGCGCATGGTGCACTTCGTGGACATCGTGCGCGCCGTCGCTTGCGCGTGCGGCCATCTCACCGTCCTTGCCGCTTTGCAGGTCATCGGGCTCGATGTCGACCGGGTCCGGCGGTGGGTCGCTCCATGCGGTCCCGGCATCGACCACGGTGAGCCAGACCCGTCCGATACGGCCGAATTCGCCCGGCTGGAGATCCAGCGACTGCAGGGGAACATTGGTGTCGGCTCCCAGCACCTCGCCGCCGGTCGGCGACAGCGCCCAGCCTGTGCTCGTTTTGCGCAGGCTGGCATGGGTTGTCTCGATACCGGGATCGAGCAGGACAACGTCCGCCGCATCGTCGGCGCCGATCACGACCGTGTCGTCGTCCAGCGGCAAGCTTGCGCCCCGGTGCAAGCCACTCAGGATTCTCAGTTCAAGCATGGTACTCAAGCCTTATGACAAGGGTTGCCTGATAATGAGTGCCTTTGGCGCGGCCGCAGTTCCAATTGGGTACCAGGGATCAGATTCGAAACTTGAGCGGAGATTCCCTCACCGTGGATCGGGAGAAGCATGTCGGCAACGTGCCGCGAGATTAATGAGCGGCCGCCGACTCACCCCTTCGGTAAAGGCGTTCAAGTGTCGCATGGTATCCGGATGGATGCGATGCCGGCTTTTTTTCAGGCATGGACGTTGCGTCGATCGGAACCGGATCAAGCGGGAGATAATCCGTGACCTCTTCCCTGATTAACCTGAAGCCTCTTGCATAGTAGTTGTGCAAGGCCGAAGGATGGTCAAGCGAACAGGTGTGCAACCAGACGCCAGCCGATCCGAGCTCAAAGGCCCGTTTGACCGCGAGCGTCAGAGCGTGCCCTCCGATGCCTT
>JAKACN010000405.1 GCA_021821365.1 Pseudomonadota bacterium
GGCGGCGGGCGCAGCGACTTGGTCAGCAGGCGCAGTTGCGTCACCTTCACCGACAGTTCGCCGGTCTTGGTCTTGAACAGCAGCCCTTCCGCGCCGAGGATGTCGCCCAGGTCGTAGTGCTTGAACGCGGTCTGTGCCTCTTCGCCGGCGTTGTCGATGGTGATGTAGAGCTGGATGCGGCCATCCGCGTTGCGGCCCGATGCGTCCTGGATGGTGGCGAACGCCGCTTTGCCCATCACGCGCTTGAGCATCATGCGGCCCGCGACCGAGACGGGGATCGGCTCGGCCTCGAGCTGTTCGTTGGTCAGGCCGTCGTAGCGCTCATGCAGGTCGGCGGCCTTGTGCGCAGGGCGGAAGTCATTCGGGAAGGCGACGCCTTTCTCGCGCAGCGCAGCCAATTTGGCGCGGCGCTCGGCCATGATGGTGTTTTCGTCCTGTGCAGGAGTCGCTTTTTCGTTTTGGTTGGTGGTGGACATGGAACGGTCTATGGTGAATGGCGATGAGCGGTTACACACCTTGCTTGAGCGATGCGGCAATGAAGTCGTCCAGATCGCCGTCGAGCACGGCCTTGGTGTTACCGACTTCGTGGTTCGTGCGCAGGTCCTTGATGCGCGACTGGTCGAGCACGTAGGAACGGATCTGGTGGCCCCAGCCGATGTCGGTCTTGGCGTCTTCCATCTTCTGCTGTTCGGCCATGCGCTTGCGCAATTCGAGTTCGTACAGGCGCGATTTCAGCATCGCCCAGGCTTCGGCGCGGTTGCGGTGCTGGCTGCGGTCGTTCTGGCACTGCACGACGATGCCGGACGGCATATGCGTCAGGCGCACCGCGGAGTCGGTCTTGTTGATGTGCTGGCCGCCGGCGCCGGATGCGCGGAACGTGTCGGTGCGCACGTCTGCAGGATTGACTTCGATCTCGATTGACTCATCCACTTCCGGATAGACGAAAACGCTGGAGAACGAGGTGTGGCGGCCGTTGGCGGAATCGAATGGCGACTTGCGCACCAGGCGGTGCACGCCGCTTTCCGTCCGCAGGAAACCGTAGGCATATTCGCCTTCGACCTTGATCGTGGCGGTCTTGATTCCGGCGACTTCGCCTTCGGAAATTTCCAGGATTTCCGTCTTGAATCCCTTGCGTTCGCAATAGCGGAGATACTGGCGCAGCAGCATCGACGCCCAGTCCTGCGCCTCGGTGCCGCCGGCGCCGGCCTGGATGTCGATGAAGCAATTGTTGGGGTCCATCGGATTGGAAAACATCCGGCGGAATTCCATGCCTTCGACCAGCTTCTTCAGTTCTTCGGCGTCGCCTTCGATGGCGAGCAGGGTGTCTTCATCCTGCTCTTCTCGCGCCATCTCGAACAGGTCGCGGGCGTCCGCGAGGTCGGCATCGATCTTGGTGAGCGTGAGGACGATCGCTTCGAGCGATTTCTTTTCCTTGCCGAGGTCCTGGGCCCGCTTCGGGTCGTTCCAGACGTTGGGGTCTTCCAGCTCGGCGTTGACTTGTTCCAGCTTCTCGGACTTCACATCGAAGTCAAAGATACCTCCGTAGTTCGGCTGCGCGGGTGGAAAGGTCCGCGACCAGCGAGGAGAGGGCATTGAGGCGTTCGGCTTCCATGGCGATTCCAGTTGCAATCAAACCTTACATTATACCCGACCGGAAGGCGTTCTACGCTTCACGGCAGCCGGCAATCATGCCGGCTGGGCATGCTCAACCATCAACTGCACGCGGGTCACGCCGTTGTACTCGTTCGCGTCCAGACGGTAAGCCACCATGGCGCGCTCGGGCAGGTCATCGACATGGCCGAACCAGATCGCGTCGTAGCGCTTGCCGTTTTTCTCCAGCATCAGCTTCAGGTGCCGCTCCTTGAGGATGCGCTGGTTCAACACGCGGAATTCGTCGCAGAAGACCGGCGGCGCAAAACCCTGGCCCCATACCTGCCCGTCGATCAGCTCGATGAACTGGGTTGTGAAATACGCATCTTCCAGCGGCCCGTCGGTTTCGATCACGCGTTCCAGCTGGCTTTGCGTCAGCCATTCGCGGCCGACCGCTTCGAAGGCCTTGCCGAAGCCTTCGAAGGCTTCGGCGCCGATCGTGAGGCCGGCCGCCATCGCGTGGCCGCCGAATTTCTGGATCAGGGCCGGTGCGTGCTTGGAGACCAGGTCCAGCGCGTCGCGCAGGTGGAAGCCGGGAATCGAGCGTCCCGAACCCTTGATCAGGCCATCGCCGCCAGGCGCGAAGGTAATGGTCGGGCGGTAGAACTTGTCCTTCAGGCGCGAAGCGACGATGCCGATCACGCCCTGGTGCCAGGATTCGTCGAACACGCAGATCGTGGTGTTGTTGCGCGGGTCGAAGCTGTCGAGCATGGTCAGGGCCGTGTCCTGCATGTCGGCCTCGATGTCGCGCCGCTCGCGGTTGATGGCGTCGAGCTGCTGGGCGATAGCCCACGCGCGGCCTTCGTCGTCGGTGGTCAGGCATTCGATGCCGAGCGACATGTCGGCCAGACGACCTGCCGCGTTGAGGCGCGGACCGAGCGCGAAGCCGAGGTCGAAGGGCGTGGCGCGTCGCGCTTCGCGTGCGGAGGCGCGGAACAGGGCGGCGATGCCGGGATGCATGCGGCCGGCGCGCATGCGCTTGAGGCCTTGCGCGACGAGGATGCGGTTGTTGGCATCGAGCTTGACCACGACGGCGACGGTGCCGAGCGCGACCAGATCGAGCAGCACGTCGAGCTTGGGTTGTGT
>JAKACN010000003.1 GCA_021821365.1 Pseudomonadota bacterium
TCTCGCGCCTTGCGCGCGCGGTCCATCCGCTGAACGAGCGCCTTGTCGCTCAATGAGCCGATCAGCGGCGGAAAACTCTCATTGATCAGCTTGAACTCGGAATCGGAAACCAGTCTCTTGGCGGTTGTACGTTGAATGGGCATCTCGATCTCCTCATGTTAAGAATTCAATGAGATAAGCGATCCGCAAGAAAGTTTCAAAATTTGACTCCGCATCCAACGATGCTGATGACAGCGACATCGATCTCGATGAACCGCGCTCTCTTGCCACGTGCCACTTCCTTTCGCAGCCGCTAACCGGGAACG
Source organism: Pseudomonadota bacterium (assembly GCA_021821365.1). Classification (GTDB taxonomy): domain Bacteria; phylum Pseudomonadota; class Gammaproteobacteria; order Burkholderiales; family Burkholderiaceae_D; genus Noviherbaspirillum. Next base: position 306 of record JAKACN010000003.1, read on the forward strand.
CGCTCGGCCTCTCTCACGTCGCGCAGGTGTGCAAGCAGTTTGATGGCCTCCGGCAGAAGCGCCGATCCGGATTTCACGCCCAGCCACAGGGTGCGCGACGCCCATGCGTCGACCAGGCGAATCGCACGCAGCCCGGCACCCAGCAGCTCGGGTCTGACCGCGCGGTCGGGCAGCACACCGATACCCAGGCCCGCTTCGATCATGCGGCAGATGGCATCAAAACTTCTGACCTGGATGCGCAAGCGCAGCGCCTTGTCCAGCGTGGCCGAAGCGTCGGTCATGCGCTGAAGCAGGGAGGTGCCATGACTCAGGCCGACGAAGTCGTATCCCAGCGTGTCGGCAAAAGGTACTTCCGTTAGTGAGGCGAGCGGATGTTGCGGCGGAACCAGCACGACCAGGTTGTCGCGCTGGTAAAGAAACTTCTCCACCCCGTGCGAGGCGACGTTGTCGGCGAAGATGCCGAGATCGGCCTCACCATCGACCAGCGCGGTCACGATTTCCTCGCTCAGCTTTTCTTCCAGGCTGATGCGGACGAGCGGCTGCGCCTTCAGGAAAGACGCCAGGTCGCCCGGAAGAAACTCGATGATCGCCGACGTATTGGCCCACAGGCGGACGTGACCGCGCACGCCGATGGCGAAGTCGCTCATGTCGTTCGCCAGCCGATTGACCGTATCGAGGACGCCGCGCGCATGGTGGACCAGTTCCTGTCCGGCCGGTGTCAGCTCCAGTCCGCGCGGCATGCGCACGAACAGGGCGCAATCGACCGTGCGCTCCAGCTCGCCGATACGTTTGCTGAGCGCCGAGAGTGTCATGCAGGCTTTGTCCGCCGCTTTGGTAAGGCTGCCGGTCTGCGCGACCAGGAGGAAGATACGAAGGGACTGGAGATCGAAATGGGTGGGATTTATCACTGTCGTCGGATCGATCTGATTGACTCGTCGGGATCGTGCCCGGGTCCATCGGAACCCGTAGCGAGCTTTGACGCCACGGAAAGGCTAGTGGAAAAGCCCGATAGTGTCAATTCGCGCGACCAGACAGTCAGGCCTGCCATGCAGGAGCAGGCGGCTCCAGGGCAACGGCGTACGCTCGAACCCTTTCCGGCGCGGAAAGGGTTGTTGAAATTTGAACGATTATCACCCGGCTCCACCCCTCTTAAGATGAGTGCCACTACAACACTGCTTCACAAGGAGAGGGCATCAATGAAGCCATTGGACGGCTTGCGTGTACTCGAACTCGGCCAGCTCATCGCCGGGCCGTTCGCGGGCAAGATGCTCGCCGAATTCGGCGCACACGTCATCAAGATCGAACCGCCCGGCACTGGCGACCCGCTGCGCACATGGCGGCTGCTGCACGAGGGGACGTCGGTCTGGTGGGCCGCCCAGTCGCGCAACAAGGAGTCGGTCACGCTCGACCTGCGCACCGCCGAAGGCCAGGACGTGGTCAGGAAGCTGGTCCGGCAGAGCGACGTGCTGATCGAGAATTTTCGCCCCGGCACCCTCGAAGAATGGGGGCTGGGCTGGGAGGAATTGCATGCCCTGCATCCCGGTCTTGTCATGCTGCGCGTCTCCGGCTACGGGCAGACCGGTCCGTATCGGGATCGCCCCGGGTTTGGCGTGGTGGGCGAGGCCATGGGCGGCCTGCGCCATCTGAGCGGCGAACCGGGCCGAACCCCGGTGCGCGTCGGCGTATCGATCGGCGACACGCTGTCCGCGCTGCATGGCGTGATCGGGATCCTGCTCGCGTTGCGGCATCGCGACCAGAACGGCGGCGAAGGCCAGATGATCGACGTCGCCCTGTATGAATCCGTGTTCAACATGATGGAAAGCCTGCTGCCGGAGTACTCGGTCTTTGGCGCCGTCCGCCAGCCGGCTGGCAGCGCGCTGCCGGGGATCGCCCCGAGCAATGCGTATCGATGCGCCGACGGCAAGTATGTACTGATTGCCGGCAATGGGGACGGCATCTTCCGGCGCTTGATGGAGCTGATCGGGCAGACCGATCTGCGCGATGATCCATCGCTCGCACGCAACGATGGCCGCGTGAAGCAGGTCGACAGGATCGATGCCGCCATCGCCGATTGGGCGGCGCAGCATCCGCTGGAGGAAGCTCTCGTGGCGCTGAACGAAGCGCGCGTGCCGGCCGGAAAAATCTATGACGCGGCCGACATCGCCGGCGACCCGCATTACCGGGCACGCGACATGATCCTCGAATCCCGCCTTCCCGACGGGACGCCCGTGCACGTGCCCGGAATCGTGCCGAAGCTGAGCGCCACGCCAGGAGAGGTATATCGCCCGGCGCCGGCGCTGGGTCAGCATACCGATGAAGTCCTGGAATACCTCGGATTCGATGGTGCCACCCGTGACGCATGGCGCGCCCGCGGCATTATCTGAATGGGAATGCATGATGACACCAATGACCCGGAAACAACTCCACATTCACGAAGTGGCACCGCGGGACGGCTTCCAGAATGAAGCCAGGTTCGTCGATACCGATGCCAAGGTTGCCTTGATCGATCGCCTGAGCGACTGCGGCTACGCGAAGATCGAAGTCACGTCCTTTACGTCGCCGAAGGCCATTCCCGCCTTGCGGGATGCCGAAGCAGTCATGCATCGCATCAAGCGCCGGGACGACGTCGTGTACACGGCGCTGGTGCCGAACATTCGCGGCGCGGAGCGCGCCCTGTCTTGTCATGTCGACGAGATCAATCTTGTCATGTCGGTGAGCGAGAGCCACAACCTGAGCAACCTGCGCATGACGCGCGAGCATTCGTTCGCGCAGTTGCGCGACGTCATCGGCGTCGCCAGGCAGACGCCGGTGTCGATCAACATCTCGTTATCCACCGCCATGGGCTGCCCCATGGAGGGTGACATTCCGCTGGAACAGGCGCTGGAGTGGGTTCAGCGCTTTGCCGACCTTGGCGTCGACGGCGTCACGCTGTGCGACACCACAGGCATGGCATTCCCTTCGCAAGTTGCCGCGCTGTCGGACGCCGCCCTGAAACGCTTTCCCGGCCTCGAACTGACGCTCCACTTTCACAATACGCGCGGCATGGCGCTCGCCAATACCTTGTCGGCGCTCACCGCCGGCATCGACCGCTTCGATGCATCGCTGGGTGGCCTTGGCGGCTGCCCGTATGCCCCCGGCGCAACCGGAAATGTCTGCACGGAAGACCTGGTGCATATGCTGGAGTTGGACGGCTACCGGACAGGCGTCGACCTCGAAGGGATCTTGTCCGCCGCCGCTGTATTGCCTGAACTGGTCGGCCATGACGTTCCGAGCCAGTTGCTCAAGGCCGGAAAACGGCTCGATGTGCGCGCGATGCCTTCCTCTGGCGGCGGCGCTGCAAGACCGTCCGAATTTGCATAACATGAAGCATGGTTCAAACGGCCTGAAACATGACGAGAAGGGAGGCTGACATTCATCCTGCATTCCGGAAAACCGCTGCGTGCCGCACGGCACGCTGAAACAAGAATTATCCACAACAAGGAGATAAACAAATGAGACTTACCAGGTTCACCATCGGACTGGCCGCGCTGTTCTGCGCCGCCTCTGTCTGGGCGCAAGCGCCTATCATGATCAAGTTCAGTCATGTCGTCGCCCCCGACACACCCAAGGGCAAGGCTGCCGAATACTTCAAGAAGCTGGCCGAGGAGCGCACGCACGGCCGTGTCAAGGTCGACGTTTATCCGAACAGCACGCTCTACAAGGACAAGGAAGAAATGGAAGCGCTCCAGCTTGGTGCCGTCCAGGTCCTGGCGCCGCTTTCCTCCAAGCTGACATCCATGGGCGTCAAGGATTTCCAGGTGTTCGACCTGCCTTATATATTCGACAATCTGGACGAAGCGCACAAGATCACACAGGGGCCGGTCGGCAAGGGCATGCTGAACAAGCTGGACAAGCTTGGCATCGCCGGACTGGCGTTCTGGGATAACGCCTTCAAGGAAACCACAGCGAATCGCCCGCTACGCACGCCTGCCGATTTCAAGGGCCTGAAGATGCGGATCACGCCGTCGAAGGTCATCGATGCGCAGATGCGCGCGCTTGGCGCCAATCCGCAGGTGCTGGCGTTCTCCGAAGTCTATACCGCCTTGCAGACAGGCACGGTCGATGGCGAGGAAAATCCGACATCGAACATCTCCACCCAGAAGTTCTACGAAGTGCAGAAATACATGACGATGACGAACCACAGCTTCCACAACTACACGCTGGTCGCAAACAAGCGGTTCTGGGATTCCTTGCCGCCGGATATTCGCAAGATCATGGATGGCGTCGTCAAGGACAGCACCGACTACTTCAACAGCATCGCGGAAAAAGACAACAACGACGCGTTGGCCGAACTGAAGAAAACCAAGATGCAGATCGTCGAGTTGACGCCGGCCGAGAAGAAGGCTTTCAAGAAGGCCCTGGCGCCGCTGCACAAGCAGTTCGAGCCCCTCATCGGCAAGGAACTGATCGACGCGATCCACCACGAGACCAATTGGGATCCGTCGACGTTCTGACGCAGGCCTGATGTTTTGACGGATACGCCGCGGCAACCATGCCGCGGCGTTTTTCCACGCCGGACAGGCGCAGCTCGCCGACGGCCTAAAACAGGTCCAGCTGCGTTCCGCTGGCCTCGGGTCTCGCCCCCCGTCTCGATGGAACGACGAGCGGTCGCCGGAACAGAGACAGATCCATTTCGGCGAAGCCGCGCGCCCGCGCACCGAAGCCGAGCCGGGCCGAGGCTTTATCGAAGCGCTGCCTGATCAGATCCGCCCACACCCCTTCGCCTTTCATCCTGCGGCCGAAAGCCGCTTCGTACTCTTTTCCCCCGCGCATGTCGCGCAGCCGATTCATCACGCGCTGCGCCCGTTCGGGGAAATGCGCTTCGAGCCATTGCTGGAACAGCGGGTTCACCTCCCACGGCAGGCGCAATACGATATAGCTCGCGCCGATCGCGCCGGCCTCCGCTGCGGCGTCCAGAACACGTTCGAGGTCCGGCTCCGTGACAAAGGGAATGACTGGCGCGATGCTCACCGCGACCGGGATTCCCGCCTCCGTGAGCGTCCGAATCGTGCGCAGGCGTCGGGCGGGTGCGGCCGCACGCGGTTCAAGAGTGCGCGCAATCGCGGGATCGAGCGTCGTGATGGTCACTGCGGCGATAGCCAGGCGCGTGGCCGCCATCGGTGCCAGCAGGTCCATGTCACGTTCGATCAGGGACGACTTGGTGATCAGCGCCACTGGGTGATTGCATTCATGCAGGACTTCCAGCACCCGGCGTGTCAGTGTCAGTTCACGCTCGCAGGGCTGGTAGGCGTCGGTATTGACGCCGAGCGCGATCGGTTCCGGCACATAGGAAGACGCGGCTAGCTCCTGCCGCAGGAGTTCCGGCGCATTGGTCTTGGCGAAAATCCGCGTTTCGAAGTCGAGTCCGGGCGACAAGCCAAGGTAGCTGTGCGTCGGGCGCGCGAAACAGTAGATGCAACCATGCTCGCAGCCGCGATACGGATTGAGCGAAATATTGAACGGCACATCCGGCGAGCTGTTGTGCGTCAGGATGCTCTTGGCCGTTTCGGGCATGACCAGCGTCTTGACGGGAGGCACTGTATCGTCATCCGGACCAGGCTGCGCCTGCGACCATCCGTCGTCGATCGCCTCCCGGATCAGGACTTCATGGCGACCCTGCAGATTGCCGACGGCGCCCCGTCCTTTCGTGGCTTTCGGTTTGAACGGTATCGGCGGGGCCGAGGCGTCGGCGTGGAGGTCTTCATCGGGCATCGGAGTTTGATTTAACTGTATGTCCATACAGTATATTACATGCACGTCGTCTCGCGCGGGCCGGGCGGATTTCGTCTCATACGATCAACGCAGGCGTTTCCGACGTCTCCCGAAGACACGCGCATGGTGAGCGTCAGCGTCCCCGCGCCCGATATCGTTCTTGCCTGATCCCCACGTTGTATGATTGAACAAACAAATTCCACCGCCGGCAGGCTCATGCACTCACCAGATCAACCCCATCCCGTACAAGATAATCCATCCGCCGTCACGCCGGTGCCGGAGCGCCGTAACGGGCGCGGCAGGCTGCGTATCTATTTCGGCGCATCGCCGGGCGTCGGAAAAACCTGGGCCATGCTGAGTGCGGGACGCGCGCTGCATGCGCAGGGACGCGACCTGCTTGTCGGCGTGATCGATACCCATGGCCGCGCGGAAGCGGAGACGCTCCTCGACGGCCTTGCGGTATTGCCGCCGAAGAGCTTTGCGCGGGAGGGAAGCACCTCCTCCGAGTTCGATATCGATGCGGCAATGGCGCGCCATCCGGAAATCATCCTTGTCGACGAACTTGCGCACGCCAATGTTCCCGGGTCGCGCCATCCCAAACGCTGGCAGGACGTCGAGGAATTATTGAGTTCCGGCATCGATGTATTTACAACAGTCGACGTGCAGCATCTGGACAGCCTGCACGATGTCGTCCGCCGGATCACCGGGATACCCGTATCCGAAACCATCCCGGATACCGTGTTTGATGCGGCCAACGAAGTTGTCCTTGTCGATCTCACGGCGGATGAATTGATGATTCGCTACCGGGAAGGCAAGGTGCATCAAGCCAGTCAGTCTGGGTACGACCCGGGCAAGTTCTTCCGCAAGGGCAACCTGATCGCGCTGCGCGAACTGGCCCTGCGGCGCACCGCCGACCGTATCGAAAACGATGTGCGCGCCTACCGGGTCGAGCAATCCATTCATACCGTCTGGGAAACCGACGCGGCACTTCTCGCCTGCGTCGGGCCGGGACCGGATGCCGAACATGTTGTTCGCGGCGCTGCGCGCCTGGCAAGCCAGTTGAACGCCGAATGGCACGCGGTGTATGTCGAAACGCCGCGCCTGCAGCGCTTGCCGCCGCCACATCGCGAACGCATACTCAAGACGCTGAAACTGGCACAGGATCTCGGCGCCACAACAGCGGTCCTGGCGGGGCAGGATGTTGCCCGTGAAATCGTCGATTACGCACAGGGCCGCAATCTATCGAAAATCCTGCTCGGGCAGGGCGACTCCAGATGGCCCTGGGTTCCGTCGCACCGCAAGCGCATCGCCGCATACGCTCCCGACCTGGACCTGACCGAGGTCGGACGCCGCCGCGTGGACGACCTGACCTCCTCCGCAACATTGACCGATGCAGACGTACCGGCGCAATCCGCCGCAGCCGCCACGAGTCCGTCGAGCAAGCCACGCCACTGGGGATATGTCTGGGCGGCGGCAGCCTGCATTGGTACAACGGCGGTTGCCACGCCGCTGCAGCACTATTTCGACCTGGCCAATATCGCGATGCTGTACCTGCTTGCCGTACTCCTGATCGCGATGCGCTTCGGGCGGGGCCCCTCGGTCATGGCGGCATTCCTGAACGTTCTGGCATTCGACTATTTCTTCGTTCCGCCACGATTCACGTTCGCTGTCAGCAACCTGCAGTTCCTCGTCGTCTTTGCGGTCATGCTGATTGTCGGCCTGATTACCGGCCAGCTCGCGGCCGGGCTGCGCTTCCAGGCCAGGATCGCTTCGCACCGCGAGACACGGGTGCGGGCGCTGTACGAGTTCGCACGCGAATTGTCGGGTGCGTTGCAGACCCAGCAGATAGCCGAGATGACGCGGCGCGCCATGCAACAGACGTTTCGAGCGACCGCCAGCGTGCTGCTGCCCGACGAGGCAAACCGCTTGCGGCCGCCGTTTGCCTCCGACCCGCTGCGCCTGAACATACTCGACCTGCACGTCGCGCAATGGGCCTTCGATAATGCCAAGGCCTCGGGAATGGGAACAAACACCCTGCCGGGCAGCGCGTATTTTTTTCTGCCGCTGATCGCTCCCATGCGAACCCGCGGCGTGCTCGCGATCAAGCCGCAAAGCCGCCGCTGGATGCTCATCCCGGAGCAGCGACGGCAGCTCGAAACATACGGGACGCTGGCCGCCATCGCGCTGGAACGGGTGCATTACGCCGACGTCGCGCAGGACGCGCTGGTACACATGGAGTCCGAACGCCTGCGCAACTCGCTGCTCGCCGCGCTCTCGCACGACTTGCGCACCCCGCTCACTTCGCTGGTCGGCCTTTCCGAGTCGCTTGCGTTATCCCGCCCGCCGTTGGCGCCCATCCAGCAGGAGCTCGCACAGGCATTGCACGATGAAGCCCTGCGGATGAGCAACATGGTTTCCAACCTGCTGGAAATGGCGCGCATCCATAGCGGCGAAGTCAAGCTGAACCTGCAATGGCTGCCTTTCGAGGAAGTGGTCGGCAGCGCGTTGCGCGCAAGCCGGTCGATGCTCATAGGGCATGAAGTGAAAACCCGCCTCGCGCATGACCTTCCCCTGATCCATTTTGACGCCGTGCTGATAGAGCGGGTATTGTGCAACCTCGTCGAAAACGCAGCCAAATATACCCCGGCCGGATCCCGCATCGTCATTGCCGCCCAGACCCGCGGCGCGAACCTGGAAGTGACGGTAAGCGACAACGGCCCGGGCCTTCCCGCCGGCCAGGAGGACGCAATCTTTGAAAAATTCACGCGAGGAATGCGCGAGTCGGCAACGCCGGGCATCGGCCTCGGCCTGGCAATCTGCCGCGCCATTGTCGATGCGCATGGCGGCACCATTCGGGCAGAACGCTCGGAGGAGGGCGGTGCGTCCTTCATTTTCATGCTGCCCCTCGGCACGCCACCCGCGCTGCCTGAACTGGACGAAGGCGAGCCGCTCATACATCATCGAACGACATGACTGAACTTTCTCCCGTTGCACTGCTGGTCGAGGACGAGCCGCAGATCCGGCGTTTCGTCCGCACGGCGCTCGAAGGCGAGGGATGGCAGGTCCACGAATCGGAGACAATGCGCCGCGGCCTGGTAGAGGCGGGCACGCGCAAGCCAAACCTCATCATTCTTGACCTCGGACTGCCGGACGGCGATGGCATCGATTTCATCGCCGATGTTCGCCGGTGGTCCGCGACGCCGATCATCGTCCTGTCCGCGCGCACCGGCGAGAGCCAGAAGATACGGGCGCTGGACGCCGGTGCCGACGATTACCTCACCAAGCCGTTCGGCGTCGGTGAACTTCTTGCCCGCGTGCGCACCACGCAGCGACGTTTGCGACAGATCGGCACCAGCCCCCAGGAATCCATCCAGTTCGGCGACGTGAAGGTCGACCTGGCGGCACGCCTTGTCACGAAGGACGGGCACGTGGTGCACCTGACACCCACCGAATATCGACTGTTGACGACGCTGGTGCGGAACGTGGGCCGTGTCGTGACAAACCGCCAGCTGCTGCACGAGGTCTGGGGGCCGACGCACTCGGAAAGCAGCCACTATCTCCGCATTTACATGGGCCACCTACGGCAAAAGCTTGAAGATGATCCCGCGCAGCCGCGTTACCTGCTCACGGAAACCGCGGTGGGATATCGCCTGCTGATTCCCGCGTAGCGGGATGGCCTCATCCGGGAACACCGCCCGGTACAGATCTTCCATTTCGCGCCGCAAGGCGACGTCCTCCGACGCGTATTCGACGGCAGCCAGTCCGCTCGCGAACGCGCAGGACAGGGCGTGCGTCGGTTGAATGGATACATCGGCCAGTCGGGCGCAGGGGATGGTCACAACGAACGCGCGTATCCGCGCAATGTCATGAAGCGGGATGACCACGTCCGGGAATGCGATGACAAAGAGAACCTTCATGCGCGGATTGAACAGGCGGGCGGTATCGAGCCGTTGCCTCAAGGTGTCTTGCACGTGCTGTTCGAACTGCGCCGGGTGCAACAGCACAACCAGTTGATGGGCGAACACCAGCACGGAGCGCGCAGGCAAGGAATCGGCGGCATCGGCATCGATGATGACATCATCGTAATCGGATGCCATGCTTTCCAGCTGCCTCGCAACACCTTGCCGGGCCAGTTGCCGTGTGTGAAGGGCGGGCCGTGCGCCGGCGACCTGCCGGTCTTCGCCCCACAGGACGGAAAACTTGCGCGGATCGCCGTCCAGCAGCAATACCTGTTTTCCCCGGCGTGCGCGCATCACCGCCAGATTGGCTGCCAGCATGGATTTCACCACCCGGCCATGTCCGTCAGCAATGGCAATGATCATTTGCGGTTCCCAGGATGTGTTGATGATCCTAGCGACATCCGTGTAAAAATTTTCTAAAAGAACGGCTCGCCCACGTAAACGGAGTGTATAAATCCGGCGACCTGCCCTGAGGCGTGCTAGCCCTGCACCGCCGACAACGCGATTTTTTACGACTTTTTTACGAACAAACCGATATCGTGTCCCCTGCAGCAATCCCGTTGCGCATGTATCGAGGCAAAATGAAAACGGCACGAATCCGGGAAATCGTACTGGGCAAACCACTTGATCCTCTCAAGACAGAAACCCGCCATTCATTGGCACTGATCGCATTTCTCGCATGGGTAGGCCTCGGTGCCGACGGCTTGTCCTCCTCGGCGTATGGACCGGAAGAAGCATTCAAGGCGCTGGGGCCGCATGGTCATTTCGGCCTGTACCTGGCGCTGGCGACCGCAGTCACCGTTTTCATCATTTCACTGGCCTACAACCAGATCATCGAACTGTTCCCGACAGGCGGTGGCGGATATCGCATCGCCACGGTCCTGATCGGCCCCTATGCGGGGCTGGTGTCCGGCGCCGCGCTGATCGTCGACTACGTGCTGACGATCGCCATCTCGATTGCCAGCGGCGTCGATGCGCTGTTCAGCCTGCTTCCCCTGGGAGCCCAGACGTACAAGCTTGGCGTGGAAATGCTGGCGGTTGCCTTCCTGCTGTGGGCGAACCTGCGGGGCGCCAAGGAATCGATCAAGATCCTGCTGCCGATCTTCCTGGGTTTCGTGGTCACGCATCTTGTTGCAATCGTCTACGGCATTCTGGTTCACGCGGGCAGCATTCCCTCGCTGCTTCCCGATACCGTTCGCGAAACCCAAAAGATGGCTGCCGATACGGGCTGGGTGTTCACCATTGCCCTGCTGCTCAAGGCCTATTCACTGGGCGGCGGCACGTACACAGGTATCGAAGCTGTCTCGAACAACGTCAATTCGCTGGCGGAGCCGCGTGTGCATACCGGCAAGGTGACGATGCTTTACATGGCATTCAGCCTGGCGTTCACGGCGGGTGGCATCATCCTGCTCTATCTGCTGTGGGCGGCGAAACCGGTTGAAGGGCAGACGCTCAATGCTGTTGTCTTCAACGCGATCCTGGCCGACATGGGACTGCAAGGCGTCACTCTCAACGGCGCACTTTCCGCGGTGCTCGCCTTCGAAGCCGGTCTGCTGCTCGTGGCGGCAAATGCCGGCTTCCTGGGCGGACCGGCGGTGCTTGCCAACATGGCCGCCGACTCCTGGGTGCCGCACAAGTTCCGTTATCTGTCGACACGGCTCGTGACGCAGAACGGCGTCCTGGTGATGGGGCTTGCGGCTTTCGCCGTCTTGTACTGGACGCGCGGCGTGGTTGGCTTGCTGGTGGTCCTGTACAGCATCAACGTATTCCTGACATTCACGCTTTCGCTTGCCGGCCTTTGCCGCTACTGGATCAAGCACCGCAACGACGACCGCAAATGGCTGCGACGCTTCGTGCTGTCCGCCACCGGGCTGGTCGTCACCGCGAGCATCCTGGTCGTGACCGTGGTCGAGAAGTTTTTCGAAGGCGGCTGGGCCACCATCCTGATCACCACCATCGTCATTGCGGTATGCCTGTATGTGAAAGGCCATTACGTCGAGACCAAGGAAAAGATCCGCGCGGTGGACGACGTGTTCGCCCACCAGCCGTTCGGACCGCATGCCGGTAGCGTCATCCCGAACCCGGCGGACCAGACGGCAGTGTTCATCGTTGGATCTTCTCGCGGCGGGGGATTGCACGCGCTGCTCTGGGTGCAGCGCATGTTTCCGGGGCACTTCAAGAACTTCATCTTCGTCAATGCCCGCACCGTGGATTCGCATGCCTACGGCAGCGAAGCCGTCGTCGAGCACATGCGGGCGGAGGCGGTGGCCACGCTCAAGTACTTCGTCGACTTTTGCCACAGCTACGGCATGGCATCCGAGTCTTACCTGGGATTCGGCACGGATGCCGTGGCGGACATCACTCGCCAATGCCAGAAGATCGCCGAAACGTATCCGAATGCGATCTTCTTCACCAGCAACCTGATCTTCCAGAACGACAACTGGTTTACGCGACTGCTGCATAATCAGGCGGCGCTCGCCATCCAGCGGCGCCTGCATTTTCAAGGCCTGCAGATGATCATCCTGCCGATGAAAGTCTGATCGGAGCGCCAAAGCCGCGCGGGCCGCTCCGCCAGGCACCGCACTACCCCTGACAAGTGCCGCCGAAGCCATGGATGGAACGAACTGTCGGTCAAATACGACGTTCTTGCCCCAACGCGTGCCATATTTGCAACTTGGAAATAATATTGGTGTTATGATAAACCGCCTCCCGATCCTGAAGTATCTTCTCAAGAAGTGCGGTTATGTCATTGATTTAGCATCCGGAGTCGCGTTGTCATCTTTTCAATGCGATGTGAGCTTCCCAAGTGCAGACGATGGACACTACGTTTTCCGATATCCAGTCCCGCCTGATTGCCGCAAACCTGCCTGCGTTGCCGCAGGTACTGGTGCGGCTGGTCAACCATTGTGAAGCGGAGGATGCTGGAATCGGGTCGCTCGCCGAACTGCTTTCGCAGGATGCCGCGCTCTCGGCAAAAGTCCTGCGTGTCGCATCCAGCCCCGCCTATCGCCGCGGTCCGGTAGCGGCAAACCTCGAACAGGCGCTGACGACCATCGGCATCGACATGGTGCGCACCATGCTGCTCACCGAATCCGTCTACCAGACCTTCAACGGCTTCGCGGCCACGCGCGGCCTTGACCTTCGGCCCTTCTGGTCGCATGCCATCGCCACTGCAATCACCGCGCGCGCTATCGCCGGCAGGCTGGGCTATGCGCAAACGGAGGAAGCCTATCTCGCCGGACTGCTCCACGATATCGGCCGGCTGGCGCTGGCCACGGTCGCGCCGGACGAGTATGCGGGCAATTTCCACGCGGAAGATGGCCAGGCGCTGTGCGCGACGGAAGAGCGCACATTGGAAATCACCCATCCCGAGGCGGGCGCGCTGCTCATCGAAGGGCTGGCGCTGGACTCTTTCCTGGCCGACAGCATCCGCTATCACCATGAACCGCTGGAGCGATTGCAGACTGCGCATCCATTGGTGCGACTGACTGCCCTCGCGGACGCCGTCGCCACACATGCCAGCTCCCCCAACGGCATTCCGGACGATGTAGCGCGCGCGGCCGGCTTCACGCCGGAAGAAGCGCGCGAGCACGCTTGCACGCTGGCGGAGCAGATTGCACATCTTGCGGCTTCACTGGGCATCGAAGTGCCAAAAGATACCGGCGCCGCATTGGCCGCCCGTCGCACGCTGACGCAGACATCGATCCTCGGCAGCGACCTGCTCCACGAGAAGATGCGCGACCTGATGCTGGTGTCGAAAACCGCCGAAGAACTGCGCAAGTTCCAGGAAGCGGACGCATGCACGCGCGCCGTCGTGAAATCGTCCGTCATCCTGTTCGGATTCTCCGATGCGATCGTGCTCTCGGCCACGGACGGCGGCGATACCCTCGCGCCCGCCGCACTGGAAGACGGCCGCATGCGCCTCGCCGGCTTGTCGCTGCCGCTGGACGAAGACAATATTGCCGGCATGGCGGCCCTGCATGGCACGGTGGCGTTCCATATTCCCCCGCGCATTGCCTCGGTCGTCGAGGACCAGCTGCTGCGCTATTTCAGGACGGACGCACTCGTAGCGCTGCGCCTCTCCCCACCGCAGGAACAGCCGGTGGTACTGCTGGGCGCAATGAGCGCAGGCCAGGCGCAGCTCTTGCGGACCAGGCATCATCTGCTCGGCGCCTTCGGCCGCCAGTCCGGCGCCATACTCGGCCAGGCCCTACGTCCAGGCATGCAGGACAATGATGCAAACTTGCCGGACGCGGCCATTGCTGGTGAATTCCAGCTTGCAGCGCGACGCGTCGCGCATGAGGTCAACAATCCGCTGTCGATCATCAAGAACTACCTCGCTCTGCTGGACCGCAAGGCAAGCACCAGCCAGACCATCGACGATGAATTGTCGGTCATGGCGGAGGAGGTTGAACGGGTAGCGCAGATCGTCAACGATTTCGCACGGCAGCATCAGGCGCCGCCGGAAGACAATGCCGATGTCAATGGCGCGCTCGCCCATGCCGCTCGCATCTTTTCCGAGAGCGGGTCGCTGCACCCGGAAGTGCGCATCGCGCATCACGCATCGCGTGAACCTATCCGCGCCGCCATCGATCCGCGCGTTTTCAACCAGATCCTGGTGAACCTGGTGAAGAATGCCAACGAAGCGATGGCCAACGGCGGCCGTATCGATTTGCGCAACGCGGGGCTGGTTCCGCGCGACGGCAGGCAATGGGTTTCCGTCAGCGTGGCCGATACCGGCCCCGGCATACCGGACGCATTGCGGCACCGCATGTTTTCACCGGTCGCCAGTACGAAAGAAGGGCCCAACAGAGGCCTCGGACTTTCCATCGTGCACGACCTGGTGACCAAGGCAGGCGGACGGGTCAGCTGCCGCAGCAGCAATGCCGGCACCGTGTTCGATATCCTCTTGCGCCCGGCTCCCTCCCATGCCCAGTCCGAATCTGGAGACCACGGATGAACGCACAGAACGCACCGTCACTCGTTTCCGCGACCGCGCCCGATTTCAGCACGCTGAACGACCTGCCGTCCATCGCCCCGGCCGTGCCGCGCCTGCTGCTGGTGGACGACGAACCGCGCCTGTTGTCCAGCCTGGCGGCACTGCTCGACGGCGCCGGTTACGAATTGACCACCGCCGGCGGCGGACACGAAGCGATCGCCATGCTCACCCGCCTGCATTACGACCTGGTGCTGCTCGATCTGCGCATGCCGGGCGTCTCCGGCCATGACGTCATGGACTTCATCAACGAGCGCGGCATCGACACTGACGTCATCGTCCTGAGCGGAGACAGCGGCATCGAGGCAGCGATCGGCGCCATCAACCGCCGCGCCTATGGTTATCTGCGCAAGCCCTACCGGCATGACGAACTGTTCAGCCTGGTAGGCAACGCTCTCGAACGCCGCCGTCTTTCAGCCGAGAATCGCGAGTTCGCCTGGCGGCTCGAACGCTCGGAGAAGCTGTACCGCTTCCTGGTCGACAGCTCTCCCGACATCATCTACACCCTCGACCCCGAGGGCCGCTTCACCTACGTCAACCGCCGCGTGACCGAATTGCTCGGGTTCGAACGCCATGAGCTGATCGGTGCGTCGTACACCACGATCGTGCACGACGATGACCTCGAGCGTGCGCGCTATGTCTTCAACGAACGCCGGGTCGGGGAACGCGCCACGCACAACGTGGAACTTCGCCTGAAATGCGCCGACCCGATGAAGGCGCGCACCTTCGAGACATCGCTGCGCACCATTTCGTTCAACTCCATCGGCATGTACCTGAACACCGGCAATCAGGGCGCGGTGGAGTACACCGGCACCTACGGGATCGCGCGCGACGTCACGGAGAAACGTCGCAGTGAGGAGGTCATCGCCTATCAGGCCTGGCATGACATCCTCACCGATCTGCCGAATCGCGCATTGTTCCGCGACCGCCTGGATCTGGCCATCGTGCAGGCGCGGCGCCGGGAGGAACAGCTCGCCCTGATGTTCATCGACCTGGACCGCTTCAAGACAGTGAACGATTCGCTCGGACACCTGAAAGGCGACGAGCTCCTGCGGCAGGTTGCCGCCCGCCTCAAGCGCTGCATTCGCAAGGGCGACACACTGGCGCGCCTGGGCGGCGACGAATTCGTGGTGCTCATGCCCGAACTGCGCGATCGCGCGGCCGCTTCGCTGGTCGCACAAAAATTCCTGCAGGTGCTGGCAGTGCCTTTCATGCTGGACGGCACCATGCTTCACGTCTCCGCAAGCATCGGCATCGCGGTATTCCCCGAGGACGGCGAGAAGATCGACGACCTGATCCGTCATGCGGACATGGCGATGTACAAGGTAAAAGGGGAAGGAAAGAACGGATTCGGCTTCTACGACCGTGCCCAGGTCGACGCCGCACATGACAAGGTCCTGCTGGAGCAGGACTTGCGCCGTGGTTTCAAGGCGGGTGAACTCGACATGTATTACCAGCCGCAGGTCGACGCCAGGACCGGCGAAGTCATTGCCGCCGAAGCGCTCATGCGCTGGAACCATCCAACGCGTGGCGTGCTCGCCGCGGGTGAGTTCCTGCCGCTGGCCGAAGAGGCCGGTCTGATGGTGCCCTTCAGCGACTGGATGGTGGACAGGGTGTGCCGCGACATCCGCCGCCTGCACGACGAAGGCAAGGAAGACGTCCGGATCTCGATCAACATGTCGCCGACCTGTCTCATGCGCGACCACTTCTTCCGTGCGCTGACGAACGCCATCGAAACGCACCAGGTGCCGGCGACCCGGCTGGAAGTCGAGATCACCGAGAACGTCTGCATCCGCGACCCCGAGACCGCAGCCAAGCATTTGAAAGCGCTGAGCGCCCTCGGCGTACGCATTGCGATCGACGATTTCGGTACCGGTTATTCGTCGCTGGCCTACCTGCAGCGCTTCCCTGTCAATACGCTCAAGATCGATCAGACCTTCGTCCGCGAGATCGGTCATGACGACGGGCATTTCCCGGTGGTGCTCGCCGTCATCGCCATCGCCAGGGGCCTGAAGCTCGACCTGGTTGCCGAAGGCGTGGAGTCGGAACTGCAGGCGCGCTATCTCAAGCAGGCGGGATGCCGGATCATGCAAGGCTTCCTGTACCACATGCCACTGCGACTCGAACAGTTCAGCGGTTTGCTGAAGGAACAGGCATCGGCGCGCCGGACGGGAGCCGGATGATGGAATCGGCGACGGCAACACGGGTCGAGACGTCGGCGCAAAACGGTACGCCCGAGGCGCAGTTCGCGCTCGCGCTCATGTACCTGCTCGGCCGCGGCATGCCGCGCGACGAACAGCAGGGTGTCGCATGGCTGGAGAAGGCTGCCGCGCAAGATCATGCGGAAGCGCAATTTCATCTTGGCGCACGTCATGCTGCCGGCCAAGGCGTTGAAAAAGATGCCGGCATGGCGGCCAACTGGTATCGCAAGGCCGCAACGCAAGGGAACGCCAAGGCCCAGTACAGTCTCGGGCTGATGTTGTATAGCAGGCCCGGCGCAAGCACCGACCAGAAACGCGAGGCGATTGCCTGGTTCGAAAAAGCCGCCGGCAGCGGCCATGCCGGGGCGCAGAACAATCTCGGCCTGATCCATGCAAACGGCAGCGATGCGCCGCGCGACTATCGCAAGGCGATGGACTTGTTCGCGCGCGCCGCGGCACAGGGCGATGCCGCCGCGCAGAACAACCTCGGCGTCCTGTACGGCAGCGGCAGGGGCGTGCCGCAGAATCATGTGCAGGCCGCCGGCTGGTACGCGAAGTCCGCGGCCCTCGGCCACGCTGCCGCCCAGTACAATCTGGCAAGCCTGTACGAGACGGGCAGGGGTGTCGGACAGAATCTCGGCGTGGCTGCCAGGTGGTATCGCAAGGCGGCCGAGCAGGGACACCTGAAGGCCCAGCTCAGCCTGGCACAGATCCTCGGTGGCGGCAACGGCCTGCCAAAGGACACGGCCGAGGCCCTGTCCTGGTACCGCACGGCGGCCGAGCGCGGCCATGCGGAAGCCCGGTTGCAGACGGCGAAAATCCTTGATGCGGGGGACGGCATTGCCCGCGACACGCATGAAGCCTTGCGCTTCTACGAGCTCGCAGCCCAACAGGGCATGGCGGAGGCCCAGCTTCGCCTCGGCGTGTTCTACGACTGCGGCGTCGATGTCGACAAGGATGACGAAGCCGCCTTCCACTGGTACGGGAGGGCGGCCGCGCAGGGAAGCGCGCGCGCGCAATTCAACCTTGGCCTGATGCTTGCGCACGGACAGGGAACGGCGGTCGACCTGGTGCGAGCCTGGCAATGGCTGAACCTCGCCGAAGCGGCCGGACTGTCACGCGCCGCGCGTCATCGGCGCGCCATCGAAGCACGGCTGTCGGCGCAGGATCTCGCCGCCGCGAAAGCCGCGGCAGCCGAGTGGACACCCCGCCCCGGCAAAACCGGGTAACCGCTGAATCACGGCGTTGCCCCGCGCGTCCTTCGCCGCTATCCGGCCCCCTTGCCTTGATTTTCATCAGCGCAGGATTTCCCTTGAAAATCATGGCACTACGGAATCTCATACCGGGTTGTCCACAGAATTGACCACAACAATTGTGAGCAAGTCATGGAACGCTCCCGGCATGACAACGATTTCACTATCGAGGCCCGGGCGCGATGAAAAATTGACCTTGCTATAGCAATAATTCTGCCATATCCTTTCCATGGAAAGGACGGCATCATCATGAACGAATCCCAACCCGTCACCGGCCCCGACGCGGCTGCCGCGACCCTCACCAAAGCCGTCGTGCGCGCCGCCGGGCTGATGGGCGTCAGTCAACAGTCCCTGGCCCGCATCATCGGGGTGAGCCCGGCAACAATTTCCCGGATGTTTTCCGGCCAATACCAGCTTGCCCGCGAGCGAGGGAAGGAATGGGAGATTGCCGTCCTGTTTGTGCGCCTGTTCCGGTCGATGGACGCGATCTTCGGTCATGCCGACACCGCCCGACAATGGCTGAATGGCGCGAATCTCGCCCTGCATGGCAAGCCGGTCGAGCTGATCCAGAATACCGAAGGCCTGGTGCGCGTGCTTCATTACCTGGATGCGCACCGTGGCCGGATTTGATACGCATAATGCGGCGCTTGACCTGTGGCGGGCGGTCGAAGCGCAGCACCGCGTATCGACCATGGTGCTTGTCGACACGCTCGACGAACAGGCACTGCTGGAGCGCATTCTCGATGAATCGAAGCCGACGCTGGAAGCCGGGCAACGTTCGCTGCACTATCTCCTGTTCACGCCGTTCCGTTATCCGCCGTTGCCCAACGGATCGCGCTTTCGCGCCCCGTCCGACTCCGGGGTTTTTTACGGCGCCGACGCGATCCGCACCGCCTGCGCCGAGTTGGGATACTGGCGTTGGCGTCTCATGGCCGACAGTCCCAAGCTGCCATCGATCCCTCCCGTTCCACAGACGCTGTTCCGCACCGCCGTCGCAGGCGAGACCATCGATTTGCGCGTTCCGCCCCTGTCCCGCCGGCGCAAACAGTGGACAGACCCTGACGATTACCACGCCTGTCAACAGCTCGCGCACGAAGCCAGGGCGGACGGGGTGCAACTGATCCGCTATCAATCCGTGCGCGATCCGCAGTCGGGTGGGTGCGCCGCCGTACTGACGCATACGGCCTTTGTGCATGCGGAACCTGCCGAAAGCCAGACGTGGACTCTTGCGGTATTCCCGCATCGGATCGTATGGCGTCGCGACTCGATTTTTGACGAAGAGTGTTTCGAGTTCGATACAGCAAAGTGGGCAAAGTCAGGGGCGTCGCGTAACTGACAATCAGGCGCTTCGTCTGAAGGCGCAAGACTGCCTCGCCTTCCTGCAACACCCGGCGAAGTACATGAAACATTTCCTCACACAATAATTGATTTAGATCAATTTCTCGCTAAAATAGCCGAGACCTCTCACCCAAGCTCTAGCCTGGGCGACGCCGAATCCAGCTTCCTCGTGCGGGTCATCTCAAGTGTGCTTGTCCCGATCAATTTTTCAATGCCGAGTTCATGGACTTCCTGTCGCCTAAAAACACAACCCTCCGCCACGCTCGCAGCCCCCTTGGATTAACCGCCATCTTCGCCGCCGCCCTGGCATTGACAGGGTGCGGCACGGTTTCGCTCAAGCCGCTTTCCCAAAGCGACCTCGCCGCACAAACGACCGCGGACGCAGCCGCTGCCCGCGAAGGCGTGCTGCCGATCAGCGGGACGCTGTCGATGGACGAAGCCATCGCTCGCGCGCTGAAATACAACCTCGACAGCCGCGTGCGCAGGATGGAAGAAGCCGTGGCGCTGGACCAGCTGGATGCCGCGGGCTGGGACATGCTGCCGCGCCTGATGGCACAGGCCGGCTACGCCTCGCGCGACAAGGACCTCATCACGCGCAGCATCGATTCGGTCACCGGCGCGCCCTCGCTCGCCAATCCTTATATTTCGTCGGAGCGCACGCACCAGGTTTATGACCTGGGTCTGACCTGGAACCTGCTCGACTTCGGCATGAGCTACATTTCGGCCAAACAGCAGGGCGACCGCGTGCTGATCGCGGCCGAGCGCCGCCGCAAAGCCATGCATGCACTGATCCAGGACGTGAGCACCGCCTTCTGGCGTACTGTCGGCGCGCAGAAGCTGCGGGATGACGTTCGTAACGCAATCGCCCTGGCGGAAACCGCGCTGCAGGATGCGCGCAAGGCTGAGAAGGAACGCCTGCGTTCCCCCGTCGATGCGCTGCGCTATCAGCGTCAGTTGCTGGAAAATCTGCGCCTGCTGGAAGGTATCGAACAAGAGCTGTCTTCCGGCCGCATCGAACTGGCGCATCTGATCAACGCTCCGCTCGATCAGGAATTCACGGTGCAGGAACCGACCGACAAGACCGACGCTTCGCTGCTGGATGTGCCGGTGCAGCGCATGGAAGAGCTGGCGCTCGCCCAGAATGCCGACATCCGCGAACAGATCTACACCAGCCGCATTGCGGTCGAAGAGACGAAGCGTACGATGCTGCGCCTGTTCCCGAACCTCTCGTTCAACTACAACATCAGGCACGACACCGACCGCTTCCTGATCAACAACTCCTGGAACGACACCGGCCTGCAGCTTTCCTACAACCTGTTCAATCTGCTGTCCGCGCCATCGCAAAAAAGGCTGGCCGACGCCGGTGTCAAACTGGCGGACCAGCGCCGTATCGCGACCCAGATGTCCGTGCTGACGCAGGTACACCTGTCGCGTTTGCAGTATCAGATCGCCTACCATCAATACATGCGCGCTGACCAGGTGTGGCAGGCGGACGCGAAAATCGCGGAGCACATCAGGAACCGCGAGAACGCCGAGACGCAGAGCAAGCTGGAGCAGGTCGCCAACAGCACGACCGCGATCCTCAGCCTGCTGCGCCGCTATCAGTCGCTGTCGCAGGTGCAGAGTGCCAGCAGCAAGCTGCAGGCCACGATGGGGCTGGAGCCAGCATTCGACAGCGTGAGCGATCTCTCGCTGGAGGCGCTGACGAAGGAGGTCGGCGCATCGATGCGTCAATGGAAGAAGGAAGTGACCCCGGCCTCCTCGAAGACCGCGCCCGGGCAGGCACGGCAGGAATCGAAGCAGCCCCAGCTGGCACTGAAGAAGGCGGACTTCATGCCGCACGCCGCTGAATGAAGATGGGTGTGACGTGTACCTGAAGATGACCCGATCATGGCGGAGGTACGTCAGGCAAGGCGTCTTGCTTGCCGCCACTTGCGCAGCTTTCGTCAATATCGCGATTGCAGCGCCAGGCAATGCATCCGCTGCCGCGCTTGCGGCATCCGCCCGGCCCGCGGTGGAACGCCAGGACATTCGCGCCCAGCTGTCGCCGCGCCGCTACACCACCGTTGCCGCCGAAATCGGCGCGAAGATCAATCGCATCAACGTCGTGGAGGGCGGCCGTTTCATGTCCGGACAGACGCTGGTGTCGTTCGACTGCTCGCTGCAACAGGCGCAACTGCAAAAGGCCAAGGCGGCGCTGGCCGCCGCGGACCGTACGTTCAGCGCCAACAAGCGGCTGGCCGAACTGAACTCCATCGGCAAGGTCGAGCTGGAAGTGTCCGAGGCTGAAGCCAATAAGGCACGCGCAGAGGTGTCGCTGATGAACATCTCACTGGGGAAATGCCACATTGCCGCGCCGTTCAACGGCCGCGTGGCGGAACAGCGCGTGCGTGAACAACAGTACGTGCAACCCGGTCAGCCTTTGCTGGAGATTCTCGACGACTCCGTCCTGGAACTGGAGTTCATTGTCCCCAGCAGGTGGCTCGTCTGGCTCAAGCCCGGCCAAGGCTTCCAGGTTGCCATTGATGAAACCGGCAAAGTTTATCCGGCGAAGGTCCAGCGCATCGGCGCGCGGGTAGACCCGGTGAGCCAGTCGGTCAAGCTGTCCGCTGTCATCGATGGCAAGTTCAACGATCTGATCGCGGGCATGAGCGGCACGGTGCAGATGACGCCGCCAGGAAGACGTTGACGTCAAGTGTGAAGCGCACAAAAAACTGTAACGAAGTGCAGTTCAAGTCTCCTCAAACAGGATCTGCCGTAGCTACTACAACCTCAACATTCAGGAGCCCTTCATGAAAGCCCGCCTTACCCGACCTCGCCTGTCACTAGCCATCCTCGGCTGCTCCTGTGCCATGGCCTGGAGCAACGATGCTCTGGCTTGCGCGGCCGAACCCTATGTTTCTGCCGTTTGCATCATGGCAGTGCCGTGGACCAACCTGAGCGGCTATCTGCCGGCCAATGGCGCACAGCTCTCGGTGGGGGCGCAGCAGGCCCTGTTTTCGCTGATCGGATTCACCTACGGCGGGAATAGCTCGACTCTGTTCAACATCCCCGATCTGCGCGGGCGCGTGGTAGTCGGCGCCGGAGCCGGCCCGGGTCTTCCCGTATTCACGGTAGGACAGCAAGGCGGCGCGGTCTCCGTAACGCTGACCAACGCAATGGTCCCGTTGGTTCCGCATTCGCACGGTGTGAACACAGTCACCGTCGCGACCGGCATCGGCAATCTGGCCGCCACGACCACTCTGACCGGCCTCTCCGCCACCACGTCCATGAGAGGCGTGACGGCGACGGCGGCAGGTTCGGGCCTGTCGCTAAATGCGACGAGCGCGAATGCGGCCACGGGTACGCCGAACAGCAACGCACTCGCATCCGCTGGATTGACCAAGATCTACGCCGGCGGCACGCCCGGCGTAATGATGGCCGCGGGAAGCATTGGCGGTAGCGCTCCGGTCAGCTTCACCGGCGACCCGACGACGACGATTTCCGGTACGCCTACGACCACGCTGTCCGGCGCGCCGAGTGTAACCCTGGAAGGCTCGACGACGGTCGCGGGCACCAACGCAACCGCGCCCGTCGCGACGATGATGCCCTACCTGGCGATGAACTACTTCATCGCCACCAACGGAATTTATCCGTCACGAGACTAAACCGCGCCCTGCGCCTTGCTTTCCTCCGTGAGGCGGGGCGCCGAAAAGGCCTCATCAAATGAAACGACTTTTTCTTCCGCTGGTGCTGTTGGGCGTTGGACAGCAAATCGCTTGCGCGGCAAAGCCGAACACCGTGCTGCAGGACCTCAAGGAAGCGCAGGCAGCGCTCGCTGCTGCGAACTACCCGCGCGCATTCGACCTGTATCGGCGTGAAGCGGATCACAATCCGCTCGCGCAGTTCACGCTGGGCGTGTTTTACCAGCAAGGCTGGGGCCGTGCCCGCGACCCGGTGGTCGCCTGCGACTGGTTCCAGAAGGCGGCGCAGCGGCGCGTGCCGACCGCCGAGCATTTCTGGGGCGATTGCTTGGCGCAAGGCATCGGGCGCAGCGTCGATATTCCCGCCGCCCTCGACTGGTACGGCAAGGCTGCCGCCGATGGCCACCTGCTTTCCTTATGCTCGGCTGGCGATTACTACATCCAGGGCAAGGGCGTGGCCAGGGACGTCGCGCGCGGCCTTGCTCTATGCACGCAAGCGGCGCAGGCCAACTCGGCGCCCGCGATGCTCAAGCTGGCGCACTACTATCGGGATGGCGTCGATGTTCCGCAAGACCTCGCGCTGGCGCGCCGCTGTTTCCAGAACGCCGCAGCGCTCGGCAATGTGGAGGCGCAATACAACCTCGGCGTCATGCTCGCCCAAGGCGAAGGCGGAGAGCCGGATTTGAACAATGCGCTCTTCTGGCTGGAAACTGCGGCAAGCGCGGGCTATGCGCCGGCCTACCTGCCTACCGCCGTCCTTTATTCCAACGCCTCCGTCCAGAAGGAAACCGGCGTATTGGCACCGGCACATCTCGCCAAGATTTATCTCTGGACTTCCGCCGCCAAGGCGCGCAGCGACAAGCCGGAGGAACGCGCCGAAGCAGAAAAGATCGAGGCGCAAGTGTTGACGGTGATGCCTGCCTCATGGCGGCCTGATCTCGACAAACAAGTTTTCGCACACCTGGCGAAGTACTCGAAGTAAGTCATCAGCAATCATTGGGAAGGCATGCCATGAACGACTCTTATTCTCCATTTCGTCTGTTCCGCAAGATGCGCGCCCAGAGCGAGCCTTCCACGGTGTCTGCACAGCGGCCCTTGCGCCGAGCGTCTCGATTGATGTCGCTGGAGCAGCGCCTCATGTTCGACGCGGCGGCAGTGGCGACGGCGGCCGACGCGGCGCACGCCAAGCCCGATGCGGCTGCGCTTGCCTTGATCCCGGATGTCATCGCTCCTGCACAGGTACGAGAGGCGGATACCAGTCTTAACCATGGCAAAAAAGAAGTCGCCTTCATCGACACCTCGATTGCGGGCTACAAAGTGCTGGAAGCAGATATTCCGGCGGGTTTGGCCATCGTCGAGATCGACGGTTCGCAAAACGGATTAGCTCAGATGGCGAAATGGGCTCAAACACATAGCGGTTACGATGCCATCCACATCTTCAGTCACGCCAACGAAGGGGTGCTGGAACTGGGCTCCGCATTCCTTACCGATCAGGCTATGTCCGGTGCGGGCGTGCAGGCAGAATTGGGAATGATCGGTCATGCGTTGAACGCTGGCGGCGACTTGTTGGTGTACGGCTGCGATTTGGCGAGCGGAACAAATGGTGATCAATTCATCCACGACCTGTCCGCTGCAACCGGCGCCGACGTCGCGGCATCGAGCGACGCGACCGGAGCGGCGAGCAAGGGCGGAAACTGGATGCTGGAAAAGCAAACAGGACAAATCGATACCAGGACCTTGTCGCTGGATGGGTTCACGAACACGCTGGGCAATGTCACCACCGGCAACGATCCGGGTGCCGCGTACAGCAATACCAACTCGAATACGACTCTCGACCTCGCCCAGTCCTTTACGGCGACCAAGACAGGCTTGCTCAGCTCGATCGTCATCTATGGCTCGACTTCGTCGAACTCGACGCTAACGATCTATTCCGGCGATGGCACCAATGGCATCGTGCTCGATACGGAAACGGTGGCGGCGTTCAATGCCGCCGGCACTGCGGATGTCGGTAACCAACGATACATCGGATCGACCATCATGCTTGCCTCGCCGGTCAGCATCACAAACGGCAACGTCTATACGTATCGGCTGACGAATGCGAGTGGGGTGTCGTTTACCTATACCACTGCTACCGACTACGCCGGCGGCACGCTGTACGACACGGGAGTCGACCAAGGCTCGTCATTTGACTTGGAATTCTCCGTCACTCAGGCAGACGCTCCCCCCGCCGTCACCGACGCCCGCATCTCCGTCATCTCCGCCGGCACTGGCACCGGCGGCACCTACAAGATCGGCGACACCATCACCGCAACGTGGGACAACACTGTAAGTGGCGACAACAACAGCGGCATCACCGGCGTCACGATGGACTTCAGCCAGTTCGGCGGCGGTTCGGCCGTGACAGCTACCAACTCCAGCGGCACGTGGACGGCCAGCTACACCATCACCGCCGGCTCCATTGATGCCACCAACAGGAACGTCTCGGTCACGGCCAATAACGGGGCCAGCACCACCACGGCTGACACGACCAACCTGTCGGTGGACAACCAGGCCCCCACGGTCACCGACGCCAGGATCAGCATCAGCGGCGCAAGCGGGACGGGCGGCGCCTACAAGATCGGTGACACCGTCACGGCGACCTGGAACAACACCGGAACCGGCGACAACAACGCCGATGTCTCCGGCGTCACCGTGGATTTCAGCCAGTTCGGCGGCAGTTCCGCCATAGCGGCCACCAATTCGAGCGGCACATGGACGGCGACCTATACCATCACCTCCGGCGCGATTGACGGCAGCGGCAAGAACGTTTCGGTCACGGCCACCGACGATGCCGGCAATACCAAGACCACTTCCGACACGACCAGTGCCGTCGTCGACAACATTGCGCCGACCGTGACCGACGCGAAGATCAGCATCAGCGGTGCCAGCGGCACGGGCGGGACATTCAAGACCGGCGATACGGTGACGGCGACCTGGGACAACACGGCTGCCGGCGACAGTAACTCCGACACGATCTCGGGCGTGACGGTCGATTTCAGCCAGTTCGGCGGCGGCTCGGCTGTCGCTGCCACCAATGCATCCGGCGTGTGGACGGCCACGTACACCATCGTTGCAGGGTCCATCAACGGCACGACGAACCGCAACGTATCCGTCACCGCGACAGACAATGCAGGCAACGCGAAGACGACCGCAGATACCACCAACGCGACCGTCGACAACGCCGCGCCGTCGATCACCTTCAGCGGTATCGGATTCTCCAGCGACACGGGTTCCAGCAGCTCCGACTTCATGACGGCCACAGCGGCGCAGACCATCACGGCGACACTCAGCGGTGCGCCGGCCGGAAGCGATATCGTCTATGGGTCCATTGACGGTGGCGCCACCTGGATCGACATCACGAGCAAGGTGTCTGGCACGACGCTGACCTGGGATGGTGTGACGCTGACCTCGAGCAGCACGCTCAAACTCAAGCTCACGGACGTCGCCGGCAATGACGGCGCCATCAAGAGCCAGGCCTACACGCTGGATACCATAGCCCCGACCGCGCCGTCGACACCCGACATGACGGCCGGCACGGATACGGGCACGTCGAACACCGACAACATCACCAGCAACACGACGCCCACCTTTACGGGCACGGCCGAGAGTGGCAGCACGATGACGTTGTACGACACCGACGGCACCACCGTGCTGGGCACGGCGACCTCGACCGGCGGTAACTGGTCGATCACCTCGTCGGCGCTGTCCACGGGCAGCCACACGGTTACCGCCAAGGCGACCGACGCGGCGGGCAATGTCTCGTCGGCCTCTTCCGGGCTGACGGTGACGGTCGATACCGCCGCGCCGACCGGCTTGGGCTTGAGTGCGACCACGATCGCGTCGAACGCCGCCACCAGTACCACGACGATTGCCACATTGTCGGCCACCGACAGCCAGGCCATCTCCTACAGCCTCGCCGTCGGCAATGGAACCAATGACGCCGACAACGGCAGCTTCACGATTTCCGGCACGTCGCTGAAGGTGGGCGGAACCTCACTCACTGCAGGCACCTACAACATCTACGTGGCGGCCACCGACGCGGCGGGCAATGTCGCCAATCAGGCGTTCACCATTACCATCGTCGACGCGCCGAGCGTCAGCTCCATCGTGCGTACCGGCGGTGCTTCATCCACGGTGTCGACCAGCGCCACTTCGATCCAGTACACGGTGACCTTCAGCGAGTCGGTGACCGGCGTCGACGTCACCGACTTTGCGCTGACGGCGACCGGCACGGCGGCAGGCAACATCGCCGGCGTGTCCGGCAGCGGCACAACCTATACCGTAACGGTAGACACGATTTCCGGCGATGGCACCTTGCGGCTGGATCTGAACAGCAGCGGCACCGGCATCAAGAACGGCGGCAATGTCGATATCGCCGGCGGCTACACCGCCGGCTCGACTTACACGCTCGACCACACCGCGCCGGGCGCGCCGACGAAGCCCGACATGACGATCGGCACGGACACCGGCACGTCGAACGCCGACAACATCACCAGCAACACGACGCCAACCTTCACCGGCACGGCCGAGAGCGGCAGCACGGTGACGCTGTACGACACCGACGGCATCACCTTGCTCGGCACAGCGACGGCTACCGGCGGCAATTGGTCGATTACCTCGTCGGCACTGTCCGAAGGCAGCCATACCATCACCGCCAAGGCGACCGACGCGGCCGGTAACGTCTCGACGGCTTCGTCAGCGATGACAGCGACGATCGATACCACCGGACCCGTCGTCGCCTCCGTATCGGTGCCTTCGAACGCCAGCTACAAGGCCGGTGACACGCTCAGCTTCACGGTCAATACCAGCGAGGCAGTGACGGTCGACACCGCCGGCGGCACGCCGCGCATGGCCATGACCATCGGCGGCACAACGGTATACGCAACATATGCTTCCGGCTCCGGCAGCTCGGCACTGGTCTTCACCTACACCGTCCAACCCGGCGATACCGACACCGACGGTATCACCGTCGGCACACTGCAGAGTAGCGGCGGCACCTTGAAGGATACGGCTGGCAACAGCATGAACGTGACGCTGAACAGCGTCGGTTCGACCTCCAGCGTGCTGGTCGATACCACGGCTCCGGTCGTCAATTCGGTCTCGGTGCCGGCGGACGGCACCTATTATGCCAACCAGAATCTGGATTTCACCGTCAATTTCTCCGAGGCGGTGACCGTGGACACGTCGGTCGGCACGCCACGTATCGCGTTGGCCGTTGGATTTACGACCGTCTACGCGGACTATCTCTCCGGATCCGGCACCAATGCCCTCGTCTTCCGCTATGCGGTGGGCAGCGGACTGGTCGATAACAATGGCATTACCGTCGGCGGATTGAACGCCAACGGCGGCACAATCAGAGATGCGGCAAGCAACGACGCCACCCTGACCATGAACAGCGTGGGCAGCACCGCCCTGGTGAACGTCGATGGCTCCCAGCCGCATGTGACCGACGTGACATCCACGACGGCCAACGGCGCCTACAAGGCGGGCAACACGGTCGCCGTCACCGTCACCTTCAGCGCGGCAGTCACGGTGGACACGACAGGCGGCACACCGAGCATCGCGCTGGGCAGCGGCGGCACGGCCACCTATGCCAGCGGATCGGGCAGTACGGCACTGGTCTTTACCTATACGGTCGGTGCCGGCGAAAATACCGCCGACCTGGATTACAGCGCCACGGGATCGCTGTCGTTGAACGGCGGCACCATCAAGGACAGCGGCGGCGCGCATCAGGACGCTATCCTGACGCTCGCCACGCCGGGCGCCGCCGGATCGCTCGGCGCCAACAAGAATATCGTCATTGATACCACGCCCCCGGCGATCACCTTCAGTAACCTCGCTCTCTCGAACGATAGCGGCACCAGCAACACCGACTTCGTCACCAACATCGCGTCGCAAACCATCACCGCGACGTTGAGCGGCGCGCCGGCCGGCACCGACAAGGTCGTCGGCTCGCTCGACGGCGGTGCGACGTGGACCGATATTACCGGCAAGGTGGCCGGCACGACGCTGACGTGGGACGGCGTCACCTTGTCCGGCAGCGGCACGCTCCAGCTCAAGGTCACGGATGCGGCCGGCAACGACGGCACGGTCAAGAGCCAGGGGTACACGTACAGCACGGGATCATCAATCAGCCTGAGCAATCTCGCCTTGTCCGACGACACGGGCGCCAGCAAGACCGATTTCATCACCAGGACCGGAGCGCAGGTTGTCAGCGCGACCTTGAGTGGCGCCCCGGAGATCCTTCAAGGTTCGATCGACGGCGGCGCGACATGGACGAATATCGGCGGCAGCCTTTCCGGCACTGCCCTGCACTGGAACGTCACGCTGTCCGGCAGCGGCACCCTGATGTTCAAGGCCAGCGATTCCGCCGGCAACGCAAGCATCATCGGCAGCCAGCCATACACCATCGATGCGACGGCCCCGACGGCTACTGTCGCTTCTGCATCGTTCTCCGCGGACACCGGCATCAGCAGTACCGACTTCATCACCAAGACTGCCGCGCAGAACATCAGCGGTACCCTTGGTGCGAACCTGGCGAACGGCGAAACCGTATACGTCTCGCTGGACGACGGCAACACCTGGACTGCCGCCAGCACCAGCGGAACCAGCTGGTCGCTCGCGGGCCAGACGCTCTCCGCGAGCGGCACGCTCAAGGTCAAGGTCGCGGATCTCGCCGGCAATGAAGGCCCGGCGTTCTCGCAAGCCTACGTCTTCGATACGGTCGCACCGCAGATTGCCGTGAGCGATCTGGCCTTGTCCAGCGATACCGGCATCAGCAACACGGACTTCATCACGAAGACCGCAGCACAAACCGTCACGGCCACCCTGGGCACGGCACCGGTCGCCACGGACAGGATTTACGGTTCGACCGACGGCGGCACCACCTGGACCGACATCACCGGCAATGTCTCCGGCACGGCATTGAGCTGGAACGTCGCGCTGGCCGGCAGCAATACGCTGATGGTCAAGGCCGTGGATGCGGCCGGCAACGAAGCCGTCATCGCCAGCCAGCCCTATGTCATCGACACGGTCGCCCCGGCCGCCGCCGTTACCTCCGTGTCGTTCTCTGCGGATACCGGCATCAGCAGCACGGATCTCATCACCAGGACCGCCGCGCAAACCATCAGCGGCACGCTGAGCGGCAGCCTTGGCAGCGGCGACAAGGTCTATGTGTCGCTCGACAGCGGCAGCACCTGGTCCGAAGCGAGCGTCAGCGGCAATAGCTGGTCGATCTCGGCCCAGCTCGCTTCGAGCAACACACTGAAAGCCAAGGTGATGGACGCGGCGGGCAATGAAGGTCCGGTCTTGTCGCAAGCTTATGTGCTCGACACCGTGGCGCCCGTCGCGCCATCGGTCGATTCGCAAACGACCACCATCACGACGCCGGTGCTGACGGGCAGCGCTGCGCTCGGCGCCGGCGATGCGTTGACGGTGAGCGTCGGTGGCGCAACGTACCGCGTGGTTGCGTCCGGCGGAAGCTGGAGCCTCGACCTCGGCACGGCCACGCCGGAAAGCGGCAGCATCTCGCTTGCGGTGGGCAACAGTTACGGCGTGACCGTCACGGTGACCGATGCGGCCGGAAATACCAGTGCCGCGTCCGGCTCGCTGATTATTGCCGTGCCGCCCGTCCCGCCGGTCAGTACGCCGCCGTTGCCGATCGTCACCACGCCTTCCACGCCGGGTTCGACGACGACCTCCGGCACCACGAGCGGCACAGTTGCGAACAGCAGTCCGAATACCACGGCACCTGGCGGGACGACGATGCCGTCGAGCGGCAATTCCGGCACGCCGGCATCGACCGGAGGACCGGCAATGCAGCCGTCCACGGCCTTTCTGTCGCCATCGCTGGAGTCGACCATCAGAACGTCCACGGTCGCCGGCAGCACGAGTTTCGCCACTCCGTCCGGATTCGGCAGCGCCTCATTCGGAAACACGGGCACGCTCTCCACAACCGGACCTGGCGATACCACCCTTGGCCTTGGCAGCAGGAGCAGCCTGACCCAAGGCGGCGGAAGCAGTTTCCAGGTCGTGGTCGCCTCCTCGTCCGGCCTGGGCGGGGAAGGGCTGGTCCTGAATCGCGGCATCAGCGACCAGGTCGTGTCGTCGACCGGTCGCGCCGAAATCAGCGTGCCGTCCGACGCCTTTGCCCATACCAACCCGAATGCGTCGGTGCACCTGTCGGCCCAGCAGGCGAACGGTCAGCCGTTGCCGAACTGGGTAGCCTTCGACGGACGCAGCGGAAAGTTCATCGTGAATCCGCCTCCGGGCGTGAGAGGTGAGCTGTCCATCAAGCTGGTAGCGCGCGATTCGGAAGGTCATGAGGTAGCGTCGGTCTTCAAGATCCGCGTCGGCGCCAGGCAGGGGCAGGAACAAGGTCAGGGGCAGGGCCAGCAACAGCAGCAGCGTCCGGCACCGGGCCGCGCCAGTCTGAGCGAACAGCTTCACCTGGCCGCGAACCACAAGAACGCCGACGGCGTGCTTGACCGTCTCGCCAGGCTTGCCAAGGCAGCATCATGGTCCGAGTCGTGAATGCAGCACCCGCCCCTGCCGCGGCGGTAAATCCGCTGCTGCCGCTGGTCGACCTCGCCCGCCGCGCCCGTTCGGCACGCAGCGCGGAAGAGCTGGCCTTCCTCGTGGTCAATGACAGCCACGCCATCTGCGCCTACAGGCAGGGCGCGCTGTGGTTCGCCGGCAGCGGCGTGCGGGCCCTCTCCGGCGTTGTCGAGCCGGAAGCGAATGCACCCTATGCGCAATGGCTGAACAGCGTGTGCCGCATCCTGCAGGAGACGCATCGCGAGGCCGGCGCCGTCGGCGCGCTCGAACTGCCCGAAGCGCAGTCGGGCGAATGGGCGGAGTGGCTGCCGCCGTTTGGACTTTGGCTACCCTTTGCCGGCGCCGCGGAAGCGGGCGAGAGCGGTGGTCTGTTGCTGGCAGCGGATTGTCCATGGCCCGAGGATGCCATCGCCCTGCTGCAGGAATGGATCGATGCCTGGCACTTCGCGTGGGCAAGGCAGACCACGTCCGCGCCCTTGTCATGGCCGCGCATATGGCACATGGCGCGCAACGCGCTGATTGCCGATCCTGCCATGCCGTGGTGGAAGCAGCGCCGCACACGAATTGCCGCCGCAGTAGCCGCGGTGCTGCTGTTTCCGGTGCGCCTTTCGGTACTCGCGCCGGGTGAACTCGTGCCTGCCAATCCGGCCGTGATCCGGGCGCCGGTCGATGGCGTCATCGCGCAATTCCAGGTGCAGCCCAACCAGGCCGTCAAGTCCGGGCAACCCCTGTTCAACTTCGACGAGGCGCCGATCGCCGCGCGCATGCAGGTCGCGACCCAGTCGCTGGCGACGGCGCAGGCCGAATACCGGCAATATGCGCAGCAGGCATTGTCCGATGCGAAATCCAAGTCGCAGCTCGCCATCCTCAACGGCAAGATCGGAGAAAAGCGCGCGGAAGCCGACTACGCGACGGATCAATTCGAGCGTTCCCGCGTCACGGCGCCGCAGGACGGCATCGCGCTGTTCGACGATCCGAGCGAATGGATCGGCAAACCGGTGCAGACCGGCGAACGCATCATGCGCATCGCCGCGCCGGACGACGTCGAAGTGGAAGCCTGGCTGCCGATCGGCGACGCGATTCCGCTGCCGGACAACGCAAGCGTCAGCCTCTACCTGTCGACCAGTCCGCTCTCGGCGATTTCCGCGCGCGTGCGCTATGTTGCGCATGATGCAGTTCCGCGTCCGGACGGCACTTACGCCTACCGCGTGCGCGCCCGGCTCGACGGACATATCGATCAGCGCGTCGGCCTGAAAGGCACGGCCAAGGTCAGCGGCGAGCGTGTGCCGCTCGTCTACTGGATGCTGCGCCGCCCGCTCGCGACCATCCGCCAGCACATCGGTCTATGATGAAATTCGTTTTGCCGCCGCTGCGCGAGGAACTGGCGCTGCTGCCCGGCCCCGTGCTGGCCGATGGGCAGCCCAGCCACACATTGCACGACCCCGTGCGCAACCAGTTCTTCCAGATCGACTGGCCCACCTTCGAAGTGCTGCGCCGCTGGCATCTCGGCGATCCGCTTGCCATCGCGCGCGAAGTCAGCCGTGAGACCACCTTGCAGTTGCAGGCGGAAGATGTGGAAGAAATTGGCGTCTTTTTTCGCGACAACCAGTTGCTGCGGCCGCCATTCGGCAAGGCCGCCGACCTGGCGGAGCGACTGCACAAGCGGCGCGGCAGCATCGCGCAGCGGCTGCTGCACAACTACCTGTTCTTCCGGATTCCCCTCGCGCGGCCGGATGCCTGGCTCGGGCGCTGGGCACCACGGATGGACTTCTTCTATTCGCGCCAGTTTCTCCTCATGACGCTGGCCGCGCTGGCCTGGGGGGTGATCGAGGTGTACCGGCAGTGGGACAGTTTCAGTGCGACGCTGGTCGATACCCTGTCCTGGTCGGGCCTGGCAAGTTACGGCGTGACGCTGGCCACGGTCAAGGTGCTGCACGAGCTGGGGCATGCGTTCACCGCAAAACGTCTCGGTTGCAAGGTGCCGGCGATGGGCGTGGCCTTTCTCGTGCTATGGCCGGTCGCCTATACCGATACGAACGATGTATGGAAACTCACCGAACGCGGCCAGCGCCTGGCCGTGGTCGGTGCCGGCGTGCTGACGGAACTGGCCGTTGCCGCCTGGGCCACGCTGGCCTGGGCTGTGCTGCCCGAAGGCACTCCGAAAGCCATGGCCTTCCTGGTCGCAACCACGACCTGGATCGCCAGCGTCGCCATCAACACCAGTCCCTTCATGCGCTTCGACGGCTACTTCCTGCTTTCCGACTGGCTCGCCATGCCCAACCTCCATGCGCGCGCTTTCGCACTCGCCCGCTGGGATCTGCGCGAGCGTCTGTTCGCCCTGGACGAACCGCCGCCGGAGAGCATGGTTCGGCATCGCCGGACCGGTCTCATCCTGTTCGCCTATGCCACCTGGATCTACCGCCTCGTGGTCTTCCTCGGCATCGCCGCGCTGGTGTACGCCTTCTTCATCAAGGCGGTGGGCATCCTGCTGTTCGCCGTGGAAATCGGTTGGTTCGTGCTGTTGCCGTTCTATCGGGAGTTGCGCGAGTGGCGCAGGCTCTGGCCAGTCCTGCGCGGGCGATCCCGCGCGCGCCGCAGCGCGGCGATCGCCCTGGTCCTGCTGTCGCTGCTCGGCGTGCCCTGGCCTGCGCATCTTTCCGCCGGAGGATCGCTGCGGCCCGCCGAGCAGTTCGTGGTTTACGCGCCTCCGCACGCCATGATCTCCGCATTGCCGGTCGCCGAAGGCCAGCATGTGAATGCCGGCACGGTACTGATGAAGATGTCCTCGCCGGATATCGTCAGCCGCCTCGACAGCGCCGTGGCCAAGGTCGAGCGCCTGCGCTGGCAGACGTCGGCCGCCGCCTTCGACAATGAACAGCGTGCCCAATGGCAGGCCTCGCGCGAACAGCTCAGCGCCGCCGAAGCAGAAGTGGCGGCTGTGCAAGCCGATGCCGCGCGTTACGCGCCGGTCGCGCCGTTTTCCGGCGTGTTGCGCGACATGGCGCCCGATCTGCGAAACGGCACCTGGGTCGCCACGCAGGAACCGCTCGCCCGCCTGATCGCCGACGGCGACCAGATCGCGGTGGCCTACCTCGACGAAGATGATGTGGCGCGCATCGCCGTCGGCGATTCTGCGAAGTTTTACGCCGACGCGCCGGAAGGGCCGGTGGAACCTCTCGAAGTCACCGCCATCGACAAGGATGCCAGCCGCGCACTGGCCGATCCGGAACTGTCCACGCTGTTCGGCGGAAGCGTGGTGGTGCGGGAAAAGAATGGCCAGTTTTATCCCGAACGTCCTGTCTACCGCGTGACATTCAAGGCCATGCATGCGAGCGACACGGCAGCGCTGCACACCTGGCGCGGCAAGGTCGTCGTCTCCGGCCGCTGGGAAGCGCCCGGCTGGCGCTATGTGCGCGGCGCGGTCGCCGTGCTCAGGCGCGAAGCGGGCTTTTGAGTTCTAATCGAATACCGGCGACTCCACGCCGAGAATCTGGTGCAGTTTCGGCGAAGTGGTGGTGTACTGCATGTGGATCTTCTTCTCGGGGAAGATGTAAGGCGCGGCGCCGAACGCCGCCAGCGCGGCCTCGTGGAAGCCGGACAGGATCAGCTTCTTCTTGCCCGGATAGGTGTTGATGTCGCCCACCGCGAAAATGCCCGGCACATTGGTCTCGAACTTCTCGGTGTCGACCTTGAGCTGCTTGCGCTCGATCTCCAGGCCCCAGTCCGCAATCGGCCCCAGCTTGGGCGACAGGCCGAAGAACACCAGCAGGTCGTCCAGCGGCAGGCGGCGCGTCACGCCATCGGCACCGGTGACCTTGATCTCGGTGAGCTTGTCGTTCTGCTCTTCAAAGCCGGTCACCTGGCCCACCAGGAACTGCATCTCGTAGTTCTCGCACAACTCCTTCATCTTCGCCACGGAAGCGGGCGCGGCGCGGAATTCCTCGCGACGGTGCAGCAGCACGATCGATTCGGCCTTGCCGACCAGGTCCAGTGCCCAGTCCAGCGCGGAGTCGCCGCCGCCGCAGATGACCAGGTTCTTGCCATGGAAGCGCGACGGATCCTTGACACGATAGAACAGCTGTTTGCCTTCGAATTTCTCGATGCCGTCGACCTTGATCGTGCGCGGCTGGAAGGAGCCCACGCCGGCCGCAATGAAGATCGTCCTGGTGATGAAACGGGTGCCGGCCGAGGTTTCGAGATTGAAGCGGCCGTCTTCGCGCTTCTCGACGACGGTGACTTCCTGGCCGAGGTGGAAGGTGGCGCCGAAGGGCTCGATCTGCTTGAGCAGGTTATCGGTCAGTTCCTGGCCGGTGCAGCTGGGCACGGCGGGGATGTCGTAGATCGGCTTGTCCGGATACAGCTCGACGCATTGTCCGCCCACGCTGGCCAGGGAATCGATCACATGCGCCTTGATCTCGAGCAGTCCCAGCTCGAAGACCTGGAACAGGCCTACCGGGCCGGCGCCGACGATCACGGCATCGGTTTCGATCGGCCCGTTGCCGGCGCTGTTGGCCGTAGCGGGGACTTGGGTGGATGCATTGATGCCGTTGCTGGTTTCCATACGACTGTTGAGTTCCTGTTTCATGTCGAGAGCGCCCCCATGGATGGCCTGAACACGGACTATCAAGACTCATGCCAGCTGACAAAAATCCTTCGGCAAATCGGAACAAGAGGCGATTGCATGAACCGGTGCATGGATTTTCTTGCCAGGCGCACCGCCAAACGGCATAGGTGGCAGTGCGCTGGCAGTCAACGGATCTGCGGGAGCATGAGGAAGGCCGCTGCCCGGCGTTTCATTGTTCGGAATCCCATCGTTGAGCCGACGATGTCCTTGCCGGCATAGTTTTCATGATGCGCGTTCCACACGCCGAGCGCCGGGCACGGCAGGCAGCAGCAAAATAACGCCGGCATTTTTCAAATCTATCCGAGATCAAGAAATTCGGAGCCCGCTGTGCGCGCCGGAGGGAGCGCTTGATCTAAAGCATACGGCGGTAGAGTTCGAATTCTAAGATGGTCTTAATGACAACATTCCGCGAAGGAGGGCGCCATGAAGCCTGTCGCGCTGAACCATGGCTTGTCTATTACGTACTTATTCCCGCGCGTTGCATGCCGAGTGCTTGTGCGGCTGGCCTGCCGGCTGGCGGCAATTGGCCTCCTGCTCCTGACGGGCCTGTGCGCCAACACCGTCCTGGCGCAAAACGCTCCCATTGCCTTGCTCGTTCCCGACGGCATGACCGCATCCGATCCGCGCGTCGCGTCCTGGCTGGACGCCGCCCGCGAGGAGGGTTTCCGGCTCGATCTCATCACCGACACGCAGTTCATGTTCATGGCATCGGCAGGCGGTCCGCCGGCATACCGCGGCGTGATCCTGCCTGACCAGGTGCATTCCCAAGCCAGCGATGCCCTGGTCAATACCGTTTATACCTATGCGAACGCCGGCGGAAGCGTCATGCTGGTGTTCGACTTCGGCGTGCTGGACGGCGCCGGGTTCTATCCGGTAAGCGGAGGATCGCGCTTCGGCCCGCTGGCCGGCGTCGACTACTGCCTCTATGCGGAGCTCGGTGACCGCACCACCGGCCTCGGCCCCATCACCGGGCTGGAAAGCCAGCTCAGGCGCATCAGCGTGCCACCCGGAAAGAGCATGCCCTACACAGTAAACGACACCGAGCAGGCGCTGTTCCTCCCGGTCAGCACCAGCAATCCTGGCGGTCTCAAGGGATATGACCACAGCCAGGAACTGAGCCTTGCCTTCGTGCCGAGGACAAGGACGACCAAGACCGCATTTCCCAGCAAGAGCATTCGCTTCGCCACCGCGGTCCAGGGACCGAAGGTGCTGAGCACGACAACCCTGTCCGCGACGGCCGTGACGGCGGACACGCTGCACGGCATTTCCGGCTACGTCTATGGCTTCCTGACGTATCCGAGTTACGTCACGCGCGGCAGCTACGCAGGCGACCTGATCGCCGCATCGCCCTACCATGGACTGATCGCCGGCATTTCGGCGTACGGCAGCGCCGGCGGCCGCGTGCTGTTCGTGAACACGCCGCTGACCTATCTCAAGGGCGCGACCGACGGCATGCTGATGCACGGCCTGCTGACGGTTTTTGCGCATGACATGCTCAATCAGCCACGCCTGGCGAAGCAACCGAATGCGCGCGGCGGCCTGACGCTCAACTGGCACCTCGATTCGCAGGATGCCATGGAACCGATGCGCTTCCTCAAGGCGAACAACGTCTGGAAAGACGGCCCGTTCTCCATCCACATGACGGCCGGGCCGGATGTCATCAGTTTCGGTGACGGACTTGGCTTCAATCTGCCCCAGAACCCCGAAGCGCAGCAGTTCCTGCGTGATTTCGTGAAGCAGGGACATCAGGTGGGAAGCCACGGCGGGTGGATCCATGACTACTACGGGCTCAATGCGACGGAGGACAACCAGTTCGCGCTGACGGCCGATGGCGTGCACACGTTCCAGGACCTGCTGGACCTGAACAGGAACGCCATTCAGGCCGTGATCGGCCAGGACCGGGTCATCGAATATTCCTCGCCGGAAGGCAACAACCCGAAATGGGCGCTGAGGTGGCTGGAGCAGCGCAATACGGTCGGCTATTACTACGGTGGCGACACCGGCATGGGCCCGACCCGCGACTATCGGGAGGGAGTGATGACGACGCCGAACATGTGGGCCTTCCCGGTGATGCCCTTCGGCATCTACGCGACCTTCGAGGAATTCCAGGACTTCGGCGTCCCGGACGCGGACGTGCTGACCTGGTACAAGCAGCTCATCGACTTTAACGTGAAGACCAGAACCAGCCGCATGATCTACATGCATCCTCCCGGTGCGGCCGATTCCTTCAATGTCCTGAAGGGCATGCTCGATTATGCCAAGTCGGCTGGTCGCAGCTTCCAGTGGTACACGATGGCCGGCCTGGCGAATTTCATGGCGTCCCGCAATCAGGTGGCCTGGACTGAAAGAGTCACGCTCGGCTTTCGCCAGTTCACCGCCTCGCATCCGGTCAGCCTTGCCAGCATGGCCTGGCAGTTGCCGAAAGCGGCCTATACGAGACCCGTCGTGATCAGCGGCGGCGCAGTGGTCGAGGATGGCGGCGGCGACTGGGTCGTGCGTGCGATCGGAGGAAAATCGCTGGTATTCATCAGCCTTCCGCTCTAGCCCGCTTCAGCGCGATGTCTGCGACCTCCGGCCGCAGGCAGCAGGGTGTCGATCGCACGACGAACGGAAGCCTGCCATGAAACCCATCGAGAATCCTTGCCGCAGTCCGGCGCATTCGCGGCGACCGGCCGCTGGTCATGGCACGCTCATGCTGGGCCTGCTGCCGCCCGGCATGCATCTGGCCTGGGATGGCGATCTCGACGCGATGCTGGCGGTCGCCATGCCGGCCGGCGTCGAAGCGATGGCGAACATTCTGCTCGTCATCGTCCTGATCATCTGCATTTACGCCCTGCGCCACCTGCTGTTCACCCTGAGTCGCCTGCTCGGGCGACAGCGCCATCCCTACATCGACATCGATTGCGCGCGCTGGCCGATGATCACGGTATTCATCGCCGCGCACAACGAAGAGAAGGTGATCGCGGGCTGCATCCAGGCGCTGCTGGAGACCAACTACCCGCCCAACCGGCTCAAGATCATCCCCGTCAACGACCGCTCCACCGACCGCACCAGGGAAATCATCGACGACTTCGTTGCCCGCCATCCGGGGCGCATTTGCCCTTTTCACCGCTCCGGCGGAAAGGCAGGCAAGGCCGCGGCGTTGAAGGATGCCCTGGCCTATGCGGAAGGCGACGTCATCATCATCTTCGACGCCGACTATGTCCCGGGGCGCGGTCTGCTCAAGCAACTGGTCGCTCCCTTCTTCGACCCGGACGTCGGCGCGGTGATGGGTCGCGTGGTGCCGCTCAACGCCGGCAGCAATCTGCTCACGCGCCTGCTGGACCTGGAGCGCTCGGGCGGATACCAGGTCGACCAGCAAGCGCGCATGAACCTTGGCCTGGTCCCTCAGTATGGCGGCACGGTCGGAGGAATTCGCCTGTCCGCGGTAGAATCCGTGGGTGGATTTCACGACGATACGCTGGCGGAGGACACCGACATCACCTACCGCCTGTTTTGCAACGGATGGAAGGTGGTCTACAGCAATCGCTCGGAATGCTATGAGGAGGTGCCCGAGGAGTGGTCCGTGCGCCTCAAGCAGGTCATGCGCTGGTCGAAAGGCCACAACCAGGTGCTGGCGCGTCACGGGCTCCGCTTTCTCGCGAGCAGGCAGCTCAGCTTGCGCGAACGCATCGACGGCGTCCTGCTGCTGTTTGTCTTTGCCATGCCGTTGCTCCTTCTTGCCGGATGGGTCCTGACCCTTCTCCTGTATTTCGCCAATCGGACTTCACTGCTGGTGGATCTGATTCCCGCCACCGCCTTCGTCGCCTATGGCACGCAGGGGAACTTCGCCGCCTTCTACGAAATCGTCATTGCCGTCATCCTCGACGGGAATCGCCGTCGCCTGCGGCTGCTGCCGTTCAACCTGCTCGGCTTTTTCGTCAGCATGTTTTCCATTTCCTATGCGTCGTGGCGCCTGATCGTCGATTCGGTCATGAAGCGCGAAATGATCTGGGACAAGACGGTCCGCTACCGGCAGGCCGCGACTTCACACGCGGAGCCGTCGCGATGAGCCTGCCTGTCCTTTTGGTATTCACCATTTCCTGCATGGCCCTGCTTGGATTGCCGTTCGTGCCCGCATGGCGGGAGTGGCGGCATCCGACCGATCTTGCTCCACTGCCCATCCCGTCCGATCCGACCAGCGACATCCTGTATTACCGCGATCGCTTCCTTGAGCAGGCCCTGGCGGCATCCAGTACCGATGGAAAGGCCGAACAGAGCTTCCTGCGCTCCGCGACCGACGGCAGCAACCTGCGGTGGGACACCCTGACAAAACCGGTGATCGCGCCGGCCGGCACGTTCATCGCTGCACCGGTCCGCTGCATGCAGGCGGTGATGGCGGAAGGCGACTTCTCCGCGCCGGCGGGCAGCTGCTTCCGCGCGCTGATGTGCGAAGGCGCACTCGACCTCGGCGAAGGCAGCGAGATCGTCGAATGGGCGCATGCCCGAGGCGCCGTACGGATGGGCTGCGCGAGCGTCGTGCTCGGACGCCTGTCGTCGGATACGTCGGTGGCATTCGGCCCCGGCTCCAGCTTTACCCGCGTGCGCGCTCCGGTCATTCGGTTCGGCGTGGGCGGGGCCGTCACGATACCGGCTCGCCCCAGTCCGGACGATTTCGTGATCGCGGAATTTCCCGACGCCATCCGGCGCGCCGCCGATACCTGGCTGGTGCGCGGCGACTGCATGCTACCCGCCGGACGCTTCTTCAAAGGCGCGCTGATCGTCTCCGGCCTGCTTCGCATCGGCGACCGGGCAGCGGTCGTCGGCAATCTCAAGGCGCGGCGCGGCATCGTCACGGGGCGCGGCGCCTTCATCGACGGAGCGCTGAGTTCCGAACAGGACATCGACGTTCAACCTGGCGCGCACGTCGAAGGGCCGGTCGTGTCGGAACTTCGCGTGCGCATTGGCCGCGGCGCGCGCATCGGCTCGCCCGATGCCATGACGACCGTCACCGCGCCCGTCATCCTGGCAAGCATCGGCGCCGTCGTTCACGGAGCGCTGTGGGCCCGCCGCGCTGGTCTGGTGGAAGCATGAAGACCCGACTGTTCCATACGCTCATCGCGGCCATGCTGGCCTGGGCGCTGCTCGCGCGTCCGGATGCGGGCGCCGCCACGCTTGACCTGGCCGGCTACGCCGAACCGTCCGGCGCCATCCTCATCCTGCGCGGCGGCAATATCGTCGATCCGTACTTCGCAGTGCAGGCCTTGCTCCTGGCGCAGGAGAACGGACTGGATGTGACGCCATACCGGGAAAAGTGGGTCTGGTGGCTGTCCATCCGCCAGAAGCTGGACGGCACGTTCGACCGCCATTGCCGCGCCGGTCCGACATGGGTCGGCTGCAAGACCGCCGACGCCGACGATGCCTTGCAGGCCATGTGGATGCAGTTGCTCGATTCGGATCCGGCACTGCGCGATTCCGATCTCGCCCTGCGCACCAGCTACAGGAAGAGTGGCGACGTGCTGGCGCGACTGTTCGACGCGCGGCGCGGCATCTACCTGGTGTCGGCGATCTATCAGCAGGGCCTGTTCATGGACAACCTTGAGGTGTGGGCAGCCCAGTCGCACCGTCCCGGCGAACAAAGTGCGGAGGAGGCGAAGCGCCTGGCACAGTCGATACATGCCGTGTTCTGGGACGCGAAGGGTCAACGCTTCCTCGTCTCCACGCAACCCGAGCAGGCGTCCACCGCACCGTACTTCTATCCGGACCGTGTGGCGCAGATTTTTCCGCTGTTGTTCGACTACCCGTATCTGCCGGTCTCCGCGCATCGTTACTACGCCGGGTGGATGAAACAGCACCGCAAGGAATGGCTGGCGCAGATCCGGCATGACTTCGCGTGGGGACTGATCGCGTTGATCGCGATGAAGCAGGGCGATCGGTTCAGCGCGCGATGCTGGCTGCGGGAAGCAGTGCCATTCCGGCATTCGGAGCACTGGACGGTCACCGATGAGACGGTCTTCCAGGTGCTGCGGGCGCGCCACCTGCAGGCGGCAGGTCCGCGCGCGGCATGCCGCTGAAAGAAAGGCAGAACTTACGGCGACGCGCGGTGGGAGCGCGAGGAACAGAACAGTCGGGGGGCGAACCATGCGCAAGCGGAAGTTCATGATGTTCATCGGCACGCGCCCGGAGATCATCAAGATGGCGCCGGTCTTCCAGGCACTGACGCAACGGGGCGAGCAGGTATCCGTCGTGCATACCGGGCAGCACGACAGCATGGCGCGGGGCCTCTACCGGTTCTTTGATATGCCTCCTGACATCAGCATCACGCTGCGGCGCAAGTCGGATGCGCTGGCGCACCTCACCACCGCGCTGCTCGACGCCATGGAGGATGTCTTGTGCACGTACCCGGCCGATGCAGTCCTGGTGCAAGGCGATACCTCCACCGCCATGGTCGGCGCACTCGCCGCGTATTACCATGACTTGCCGGTTGCCCATGTCGAAGCCGGATTGCGTACATGGCAACGCGAGCCCTTCCCGGAAGAAAAGAACCGGGAGCTGATCGGCCGCCTCGCCTACTGGCATTTTCCGCCGACGCGCCAAGCGCGCATCAACCTGCTGGAAGAACATGTTTCGGCCCAGCGCATCTACCAGGTCGGCAACACGGTGGTCGATGCCGCCCTCATGGCACGGTCCCGGCTGGCAGGCGGCGATGCCATCGCGGCGCACGCGCCCGATCTGTGCCGTTTCCTTGATGCGATGCAGGACAGGAAACTGATCCTCGTGACCGCGCACCGCCGCGAAAACTGGGGCCCGCCGATCCGCCGCATCGCGCGTGCCGTCGGTCTCCTGCTGCAACAGCATGCCGAAGCGGCGGCGGTGTGGCCGATGCATCCCAATCCGGCGGTGAGAAAGGATATTCAATCAGCGCTGGAAGCGCTCGACAACGATGTCCGCGAGCGTCTTTGCCTGACGGAGCCCGCCGACTATCCGTCCCTGATCGACCTGCTCAGCCGTTGCGCCTTCGCGCTCACCGATTCGGGCGGCATACAGGAAGAAGCGTCTGCCTTCGGCAAACCGGTGCTGGTGACACGCGCCAGCACCGAGCGACAGGAACTGGTCGACGCGGGCGGCGCCATCCTGGTCGGAACAAACGTCGCCCGCATCGTTGCGCAGGCGCACGCGCTGCTGACCGATGCCGCCTTGTACCGCGGCATGCAATTGATGCGCTGCCCGTTCGGCGACGGACGCTCCGGTCAGCGCATCGCGCGCATCCTCGCCGGCGGCGAGCATGCGATCCCACATCATGCACTGTGATAAAGGGGGGCAGCAATGAACATCAAAGCATGGGTACTCGGCCTGTCGGCATCGCTGTGCCTGATGCCATGCCTTGCCGAAGAAAACACTTCCGCCATGCCGGCCGCGCCCGCCGCCTCGGACACGGGATTCATCGAAGCGGAGGCCCTGCACGCCAACCTGAGCGGCGGATTCGGCGATTGGCGCGACGTCACGCTGCGCGGCGGCATGCAGCGCGGCCGGCACTTGTTGCGGGGCGAGATTTCCGCGCAGCGTCATTTCAATACCGACGGCATGTACGCGGGCGTGATGGACACGTGGACCATCGACGCCGACTGGTACGGCAGCATAGCGCTTGGCGCCGGCGACGGTGCATTTTTCCTGCCGCGCTATCGCGCCGATGCCTTCATCAACAGGAAATGGCTCCCGTCGCGGCAGCTGGTCACGTCCCTCGGCGCAGGCTATTACCGCGCGCCCGACCACCACATCGATCGCAGCCTGACCGTCGGCCTCATCTATTATTTCGACGCGCCGTGGGTCGTGGAAGGCGGCGTACGCTTCAATCGCAGCTCGCCCGGCGCAGTCGACTCCAGCCAGAAGTTCGTGGCAGCGACCTATGGACGCAGCGGAGGAAACCTGGTGGTCGCGAGAGTCGCCTGGGGCAG
The DNA here is from genome assembly GCA_021821365.1 of Pseudomonadota bacterium. Classification (GTDB taxonomy): domain Bacteria; phylum Pseudomonadota; class Gammaproteobacteria; order Burkholderiales; family Burkholderiaceae_D; genus Noviherbaspirillum. The sequence goes on from JAKACN010000003.1 coordinate 44,640, forward strand.
CGAAGGATATCAGGCGATCGGCCCGGGCAGCAGCATCGTCGGCTTCGACAGCAGGGAGCGGAGTCTCGCATGGCGGCACTGGTTCAATCGCCACTCGGGCGTCATGCTGCGGGCCGAGCGCTACCACAATCCGATCTATCGCCGGACCGGTGTGGCAGCAGGTCTGTTCCATGAATTCGATTGATCCGCGGCGGGGAGACATGCTTCATGCCGGAAAAACGCGACGCGGCATTTGCGCAAGCGCGCGCCGCCCTCAGCGCAGCGAGAGGGCGCCACGGCCGGCAATCACTGCATCGATCCATCGGGCGAATTCCATTCACACCGCGTAATCTGGTCCATGCGATCGGCCTGCCTCTCCTGCTCTGGGCGCTCCTGATCGGGTTCAAGCTGGACCTCATGGTCCTGTGGCGTGCGGTGCTGGATTGGTGGCTGACGCAGCTTGGCATTCCGCTCAGGACGGTTGCGCCGCAACCGCCTGCCTTCGGCATCGCATTGGTATCGCTCGCCGCGGACGGTGCGTTTCGCCTGCCAGGGCTGGCGCTCTCGACGGCGACCGCGACAGCCGCCATCGCGGGATGGATATTGTCGTACCGCCTGCAGCGGGAGAAAATGCCGCTCCGGTATCTGGTGCGTATTCCGTGCGGCATACAGTTGACGGCAACTGTCGCGATCTGGCTCTTCCCGGCGTCATTTTCCTTCACCGCGCACGATCATGTCGCCGATCTGGTCAACAACGGCTACCGGGTGATGCTGGCCATGCCCTTCATGCTTGGCGCCGGCTACTATGTGTTCAACGCAAGCCTGCTGCAGAAGGTGCAGTACACCGCAATTATTTTCGGATATTTCGTGTTGATGATTCCGCACAAGGCCGTGGCGCACGCCCTGATACTGCAGCACGGTTCGGTGCTGTTCATGCCGCTGCTTTACATGTGTTTCGGGACGACCTTCGATGTTCTCGCCTTCATCGCGCTGTATTCCTGGGCCGCCAGCAACCTGCCGGAGCAAAAGCTGGTGTGATTTCAGTCCAGGAACTCCACGAACTCGCCCAGGTCCGCGCGCGTGGTGGACAGCCTGTTCGCCGGCGCATCCGGATCCGCATAACCGATTGCCATGCCGCAGAACAGCATCATGTGCTCCGGCAGCTTCAGAAAGTTCGCGACGGTCTGCGGATAGAGCGACCATGCTTCCTGCGGGCAGCTGTCCAGGCCTTCCTCGCGTAGCAGCAGCATCACGTTTTGCAGGAACATCCCGAGATCGGCCCACTGCGGCCGCCCCATGCGACGATCGATGCTGCAGAACAATCCCATGGGCGCGCCGAAAAATGCGAAGTTACGCGCGAACTGGCGCTTGCGCCCGGCCTTGTCTTCGCGCGGTATGCCGAGACACGCGTACAGATCCTCGCCGACCTTGTAGCGCCGCTCGCGGTAGGGCGACATCAGGCTCCCGGGATAGATGTCGTAGTCGGTCGCCTCGCCGTCGGGCGCTTCGCGCACTCGCGCTTGCATGATCTGCTTGAGCCCGGCCATGGAGGCGCCGCTGACGATATGGATATGCCATGGCTGCAGGTTGCCGCCGGAAGGAGCGCGGCTTGCGCCCCTGAGCACCCGGCGAATCACATCGTGCGGCACCGGCTGGTCGAGAAATCCGCGCACCGAACGACGTGTCGTGATGGCATCGCTCACCTTCATCCTGAACTCCTTCGTACTGATCCTGCAAGGTCAATCACGGCGGCCGCTGGCATCAGTCGTCCGGCCCGGAAAAGAATCAACCGTTTCCCCATGCCGCAGGGAAGCGCCGCGGAGGCTATCAGAGATAGCTCGCCGCCACGCCCAGCCTCTCCCGGCACTCCGCCACCATCCTGTCGATCAACTCCGCGCAGGATGGCACATCCTCGATCAACCCGACGACTTCACCGGCCCACACCAGGCCCGCATCGAGGTCGCCCGTCTCCAGCGCAGCGCGCCCGCGCTGTCCAGCGACCAGCGGACGGATGTCGTCGAACGTGCATCCGCCGGGCCTTCGCTCCATCGCAATCACCTGGTCGGAGACCGACGTCTTCAGCACGCGTCCCGTGTTATGCAGCGTACGGAAAATCAGGTTCGTGTCACGCTCGCCGGCCTTGACCAGCGCCTGCTTGATGTTGTCGTGCAAGGGCGCTTCCTTCGTCGCACAGAAGCGCGTCCCCATGTTGACGCCTTCCGCGCCGAGCACCAGGGCAGCAGCCATGCCGCGGCCATCGCCGATGCCGCCGGATGCAATCACGGGAATCTTCAGCGCCTTCGCGGCGACCGGAATCAGTACCAGCCCGCCAACGTCGTCTTCGCCGGGATGGCCCGCGCATTCGAAGCCGTCGATGCTGACGATGTCCACGCCATTGCGCTCGGCCGACAAGGCATGGCGCACCGTGGTGCATTTGTGCACGATCCGGATGCCATGAGACTTGAAGCTCTGGATGAAATCCTTCGGGCTGTTGCCGGCGGTCTCGACGATCCTGATGCCGCTCTCGATGATGGCGGCCACGTATTCCGCATAGGGCGGCGGCGTGACCGACGGCAGGATGGTCAGGTTGACCCCGAATGGCTTGTCGGTCATGTCGCGGCAGCGCCGGATCTCCTGCGCGAGCGCCTCGGGCGTTGCCTGCGTCAGCGCAGTCAGGATGCCAAGACCGCCGGCGTTCGATACCGCCGACGCGAGTTCCGCCGTGCCGACCCATTGCATGCCGCCCTGGATGATCGGGTAGCGAATTCCCAGCATGTCCGTGACGCGTGTTTTCATGGATGCTCCTGTTCTGTGTCTTGATGCAGGTCAAGCAGCGCGCCTGCGCGTTCGGGCGCTTATCTTGCCATGAATTGTCGATCGGCACGCGACGCCTCGCACCGCGCGCCAGAAAACATCCCGTGCTACATTGGCAGCTTCCAGCGCGCATCCATCGTTGCATCGTACACAGGGAGGTTCCAGTCATGAGCAATTCTGAATCGATGGCCCATTCGGGCGAACCGCTGCGCTACTGGCGCGACGGCCCGGTCGCGCATCTGCGGTTCAACCGCCCCGAGGTGCTGAATGCGCTGGATCTTCCTTCAGCAAATGCTTTTCTTGCGGCGTGCCAGGACATCTCTGCGGACGCGTCGGTGCGCGTCGTGGTGGTGAGCGGAGAGGGGAGGGCGTTCATCGCAGGCGGCGACCTCGCGGCGATGCGGGACAACCCGGTGGATACGGCGTGGGCGCTGATCCAGCCGATGCACGCCGCGATCCGGTTGCTGGCCGATCTCCCAGCGCCTGTCATCGCCAGCCTGCATGGCGCGGTTGCGGGGGGCGGCCTCGGCGTCGCGCTCGCATGCGACCTGGCGATCGCCGCCGAGGGAACGCGCTTCAATCTCGCATACGTCAATATCGGCACCAGTTCGGACTGCGCCACCTCATGGGCATTGCCCCGCCTGGTCGGCACGCGCAAAGCCATGGAGATCGCACTCCTCGGGGAGACTTTCGATGCGGACGAGGCATTGCGATTGGGCTTGGTGAACCGCGTGGTGCCGGCAGCCGAGCTGGAAGCCGAGACGCAAAAACTCGCCCGACGCCTCGCTGACGGTCCGCCGCTTGCGCTGGCGAAGCTCAAGCGCCTGGTGCGCGAGTCGCTCGATCGCGATCTGTCCGCGCAACTCGATGCGGAAGCGGAAGGCTTCCTCGCTTGCGCGGCGACGGCCGACTTCGCGGAAGGCATCGCCGCGTTCTTCGAGAAGCGGCGCGCACGCTATCAGGGACGTTGATGCGGCACGCGGCCGGCTGCGCGCAACAGTGTGCCGACAGCAAGGGGAATGAATATGGGGACAATCAATGCGGCATGCGCAGAAAGGGTTTCGCGCACGAGCGATGCACAGCCCTGCAACATCTTGCTGATATTCGGATGTTGATTGCCGTCGACAGCATCGGGCGTGTGCAGCCGGTCATGCATAGCCTCTCATAGCCTGACACGGCGCTCTCCATGGCGCCGCTCGACCTGGGCCGAAGCAGGCAAGGCGCTTTCTACGGGTTCCGGCGGCGTCACGACAGCCACCCCATGAACATGCACCATGCGGCCGCCGAGCCATCCCGAGAAGGCGAGTGCGATAACCGAGATCGCCGATAGCCATTGCGGAGTGGTGGTCTCGACGCCTCGTGAGCGCATCCACAGGTTGATCAGATACAGCACGACAACCGCCAGATTCATGCTCATGTGCGTGACGGCAATGCCTTTGACACCCTTCGGCAAAGACAGCAAATTTGGCCGCTTTTCACCTGTTGCCGCAGTCCATCTCGTGCCCCTGCCGGTCGTAGGACCGCGAATACAACGCGTCGTCTATCGCGGCTGGTCTCTGCGCAGCGTTTCGCGCATGCGGACAGCGGCGACGGAACCCGAGGCAAACGTCAACGCGGCAACGAGCCATATCGCGCTGGTCACGCCGAATGCATCGGCCACCAGCCCGGACAGCAACGCGCCGACGGCATAGCCCAGGTCGCGCCACAGACGATAGACGCCGACAGTTGACGCGCGCCATGCCGGATGGACGACGTCGCCGATGGCGGCCAGAAGCGTGGGATACACCATTGCCGTACCGGCACCAAGCAGCACGGCGCCGGCAACGAAGCTAACGAATGCCGCCGTCATGGCCATAATGGCGATGCCGATTGCCTGCACCCACATGCCAACCACGATCAACCCCTTGCGGCCGATCCGGTCCGACAATGCGCCGGTGAAGAGCTGGCAGATTCCCCACACGGCCGGGTAGATCGCGGCCAGCATCCCGATCTGTGCGAATGTCATGCCGGCGGCGGCAAATACCAGGGGGAACAAGCCCCACGCCATGCCATCGTTGAGGTTGTTCACGAGCCCGGCCTGGCTGATTGAGGACAGCTCGCGGTCGCGCCAGCTCGTGCGCAAGAAGATCTCGCGCTGGGAGGGCGTTCTACCGCCGTGTTGCTGCGCGGCCGATGCCGCTTCGTGGTGCGCATGGGCCCGCGTTTCACGCACAACGAAGACAGAGAGCAGCAAACCGCATACGGCGAAAATGACTCCGAGATAGAAGGGTTCCGGACGCAATCCATAGCGTGCGGCTATCCATCCGGTCGCGAGCGCCGCGACGGCGACTGCGAAGTAACCGGCAAACTCGTTGATCCCCATCGCCGTGCCGCGCTTGTTCGGCCCGGCCAAGTCGATCTTCATGATGACGGTGGTTGACCACGTCAAGCCCTGACTGATGCCCAGCAGGGCATTGGCGAACAGCACCCAATTCCAGGACGGCGCCCACATCAGCAGAAACGGCACCGGGACGGCGACCAGCCAGCCGGTCACGAGGACCGTCTTGCGGCCGTAGCTGTCCGAACAACGACCGGCGACATAATTCGTCATCGCCTTCGTGATGCCGAAGACAACGATGAACGACAGGATCGCGGTATGCGCGACGAGCCGGAAATCCTGTTCGGCAATCGCGGGCAAGATGCTGCGCTCCATCCCGACCATCGCGCCGACGAAAGCATTGACCAGCACCAGCAAACTGAATTGCCGCCAGTTCGCGCGCAATCCGAGCGCAAGCCCGGCGTCGTTGTCCCGCATCGATGGTACGGCGCTCATGATGTCAGGCGAAGGTATGTTGGCCGAGATTGGCGGCAATCAGGCGCTCCATGTCCGCCGGCCTTGCAGGCACGCTGGCCGTGACGGCAGCAATGAAGTCTTCCCGCCCCAGCGACAGCAGCGGATTGGCGCGCCGCTCGAAACCCAGCGTGGACAGCGGTTTGCCCGATATGTCCGCGCCGCACGGACTGCCGGCGGTATGTCCGGGGAAAATCTCGAGATCGTCCGGCAATGCCAGCAACCTCTCGTGCAGGCTTTCCCAAAGCCGGCCGGCCATTTCGTACTCGCGTCCGGCCAGGTCCGGCCGCCCGACCGAGCCGACGAACAGCGTATCGCCGGTCAAGATGAACCATGGTGCCGGGCCGCGCCGGTGATCGGCCACCAGCAAGCAAATGCTGTCTCCCGTGTGTCCGGGCGTATGCAGCACCTCGACGCGGGTATTGCCAGCCATGAGCACGTCACCGTCGTTCAGCGGCGAAAAGGCATAAGCGGTCTTGCCGCGATTACTCGCATGCAGCAGATAGTCGGCGCCAGCCTGTTCGGCCAGCGCGCGGCCACCGGACAAGTGATCGGCGTGGATGTGCGTATCGAACACGAACGTGATGGCGACGTTGAGCTTCTGTGCCTGCGTCAGGTACCAGGCCTCGTCGCCCGCGAGAACATCGACGGCGACTGCCTTGCCGAGCCCGCCGCAGCCAAAGAAATACGAAATGGAAGCGTCGTCGTTGACGCGTTGCTTGAAGAACATAGTCGTCTCCTGACATATCAAGGTCTTGTTGTCCATTCGCACCAGCCCGTCAGTTCCCTGAGCGCGCATCCATGCAGGCGCCGCACACAATGGCGGGGCCGGGTGCAATCCGTTACGGGTCATTTCATTGCCGCAAGGCGCGGTGCCGAGGGTGAACCGTGCTTGCACGGGTGCGCGTCTCCGAAATCCATAAAGCTAATAATCTAACGATTATTGGATTGTAATGTAATCTACGCAAGACTTCGACGTCAAGGGAAAATGTGCCGGCGCGCCTTAAATGCGCTCTGTCTCGCGTGTGTCTTGCCTATCGCCGAACTGTTGCACGAAGTCCTGCAGCGCCCGCATGGCAGACCCCAGCTCTTCGACCAATTGCGTCGCCGCGTTGCCGTGACCTTGTCTCAATGCCGCGATGAGCGAAGCGACCACGGACGCAAGATGCGAAATCCGGAGAAACCTGGCGGCACCATGAATGCCATGCAGGGCCTCCATCACCTCCGCCGGATCGGCGGTCTCAAGACGGCACACGACTTCATCGACGGTGTCGCGGTAAGTCGTGACGAATTGCTGCAGCAGCTCGGCATAGTTATTCTTGTTGCCGTTGAAGATCTCCAGGCCCGCAGCGAGGTCGACCACCGGCAGCGCGACGCCCCGCATCCGCTCCTCGCGGGCGGGGTCATCCGCCACGGACTGCTGCTGCGGACAATGGCGCAAGCCGACCAGGACGGCGAGCAGGCCGGAGATGTCGATCGGCTTGACGAGATGCGCGTTCATGCCGGCGTTCCGCGACCTTTCGATGTCATCGGCCAGCGCATCGGCGGTGACCGCGATGATCGGCAGATCGTGCCGACCGAATTCTTCCCGGATGATCCGTGTCGCTGCATAGCCGTCCATGACGGGCATGTGAATGTCCATCAGGATGGCGTCGAAGTCCTGGCCGGAATCGCGCAATGCGTCGATGGCTTCCAGCCCGTTGGCGGTGACGACGACCGCGGCGCCTGCCTGTCTCAGAAGGTGTTCGATGACCTGCCGGTTGATGGCATTGTCCTCGGCAATCAGCACGCGCATGCCGGCAAGGCGCTGGCTTGCCTCCTGATGTGCGATCGGCGCCTCCGCGACCTCGATCCCGCGCGCCCTGCGAACCGCGTCGCTCAGGCTTGCCGCCGTCACCGGCTTGGCCAGCACGCCCCGCACATCGAGGCCGTCACTCGCCGCGGCCGCCTCTCCCACCTCGTGGCCGCTCGCCATGAGCAGCACTGTCGGCAGGCGAATGGCAGGGTCATCATGCACCCGCCGGAGCATCTCGATGCCATCCATCGCAGGCATGTGCCAGTCGAGCAGCATCAGGTCGTACTCCCGCCCATGAGGCGCGCCCAGCCGCAGCTTCTCCAGCCCCGCCGCGGCGGAGCGGGCCACCGTCGCATGCCAGCCAAAGGCGGAGCAGGTCCGCTCCAGGATATCGCCGATTAAAGGATGATCGTCGACGACGAGCAGATGAAGTTCACTCGGGTCCCGCTCCGCCGGGGCTGATCGCGCATCCTCGGGCAGGGCCAGGTTCACGCTGAAGCCGAAGGTCGTGCCTTTTCCCACGGCACTCTCGACCGTAATGCGGGCTCCCATCAGCTCGACCAGCCTGGCGCTGATCGCCAGGCCGAGTCCCGCACCGCCATATTTTCGCGCCCGGGACGGGTCTCCTTGCGAAAACACGTCAAATATCCGGCCCAGATATTCTTCCGGAATGCCGATGCCGGTATCCCGAACGGTGAATTGCACGGTGACCTGTCCGTCCTGCCGCGAGCACGGATGGACCGATACCACGAGATCGCCGGCCTCGGTGAATTTGGCGGCGTTGCCGGCCAGATTGACCAGGATCTGTTGCAGCCGCAGTGCGTCGCCGATCAGCGTGGCAGGCATATCCGGCGCCACATCAAACACCATTTCAACCGGCTTGTCGCGCAAGGCGCTGCAGGCGACCGCCGCCACGCGCTGAAGGAGCGCATCCAGGGAAAACGGCGCCTGATCGAGACGCAGTGCGCCCGCCTCGATCCTGGACAAGTCCAGGATGTCGCCGATCAGCAGGGACAAGGTCTGGGCCGACAGATGGAGATTGTCGACATATTCGCGCTGGACCGGATTCAATCGGGAATCGGCGATCAGCCGCGCCAGGCTGACGACGGCGTTCAACGGATTGCGGATCTCATGGGAGATCGTCGCCAGGAATGTGCTTTTGGCGCGGCTGGCCGATTCCGCATCCCGCGCTTTCACCGTGAGCTCGGCGTTCAGCGAGGCGATTTCCTGCGTTCGCTGTTCGACCCGTTGTTCCAGCAGTTCACGCTGCTTGACAAGCTCTTCGCGGGCTCGCAACGACTGCATTCCGTACGCCAGGTTCGCGGCCAGCTCTTCCAGCAGCTTGAGCTCTTCCCGATGAAATGCATCGGCACTCGTCGAGCACAGCACAAGGGCACCAGAAGTCTGTCCATCGACGATGAGCGGAAGCGCCACCCAGGTACAGCCGTCCTGCCGCTGGGCGCCGTCGCTGCAGGATGAGACGGCCGGATCGCATGGGCACGCGTGACGCGCGTGAGCGATGCCGCTGCCGATGGCCGTATCGGCCAGTGCGCGCGCGAAATCCTGCATGGCTTGCGAGGTCAGGTGCAGACCGCATGGGCCGGTGTCGTCGCGCCGACGTTGCGCATTCTTCCGGCCCGTCCTCGCATCGCGCGGCAGGATATCGACCGATGCGACCAGGTAGCCGCCGGACTCGACCAGGATGCGGCAAAGATGATTGAACAGTTCGCACTCGCTGGTGGCCTGCACCATGCTGATATTGCAGTCGCTGAGAAGGCGCAGCGTGCGGTTGAGCCGCTTCTGCCGATCCCGCAGGCCGCTGATGTAGCCACCCATCAGCGCAAACCAGGGCAGGGTGATCGCCAGCGCGACCCATTGCAGAAGTTCCAGCTGCAGATCGAGCTTATGCCGCTTGAAATGCCACAGCAGTGCGATCAGTGCGCCATAGGCAAGCAGGATTCCGACCGCGTGCCACAGCAAGGCGCGACGCGTCAGCCGCAGCACGCCAAACAGGAAGATCATCAGCAGGACGATCAGGAATACCGCGCGCCCCTGGTCGGCGCGGTACATCGCGTAAGCGATGACGGCCGTCGCGCTCCACATCTGGAACCGTGTGAGGCTGGGATCGGCAAACTTCCGGTTCACTCCGGAACAGAACAGGATGAAGAACAGGGCGCAGAGGAAAAGAATGAGCGCCGCGCTCTGAAAGAAGGCGGAGAATGACAGCACGCCTTGCAGGGCACAGGCAAACAGCAGGCCGATGACGAGCAGGGACGACCCCGCCGCAATGTAATAGCGTTGTATTCGCAGCGTCTGATTGGCATCGTCCTGGCACTTCGACAGAAAGCGCCTCATCTGCCTTCGAAGCACGGCCGTCTCCTTGTTATTTCTATATGCCTGCCCCAGCCTTGCCGTCATCCGAAATGCCATCGGATCATGCGTCATGGCGGCGATGCCTGCGGGCCGAACCCGGAAGCCGCCGTACTCTGGCCGCAATGCAGCATCATCGCCCATGGAAACCCCATGGAATGTATGGGAGAACTTGATCCAAGTCAACGAAGGTGCGCGTCGTCGTGAAGAGGTCGTGTCAAGCGGCCTTCGGCAGACCGGATTGCCCCCTGTTATACTGTCGCCCATGGAAAAGACATCGCAATGCCTCTGCAACCGCCATTGGTGGCGCGCCTGACACAGGCGGCCAGTTTCCATTCCCATTGTTGTTAACTGAGATGCCGCCGGCTCTGGCGGCATTGTCATTTTTGCAGCATGTCTACAGCACCGGCGGCCTCCCGACCTTATCCGGAGTCTCCATGACCACAACCTCTGCAAAGCCCATCGTCCTCACCGGCGACCGCACGACCGGTCCCCTGCATCTCGGCCATTACGTCGGCTCCCTGCGTTCGCGCGTGCAGCTGCAGGATCAAGCACAACAGTTCCTGCTCCTGGCCGATGCCCAGGCGATGACCGACAACGCAGGCAAGCACCAGAAAGTCACGGAGAACGTGATTGAAGTCGCACTCGATTATCTTGCCGTCGGCATCGACCCGGCGAAGTCCACGATCTTCATCCAATCGCAGGTGCCCGAGCTCGCCGAATTGTCGCAATACCTGATGAACCTGGTCACCGTATCTCGCCTTGAGCGCAATCCGACCATCAAGGACGAGATCCGGCAACGCGGCTTCGAGCGCGACATTCCCGCCGGATTTCTCGCCTATCCGGTCAGCCAGGCGGCAGACATCACGGCATTCAGGGCACGGCTGGTCCCGGTCGGCGATGACCAGTTGCCGATGATCGAGCAAACCAATGAACTGGTCCGCAGGTTCAACAGCACGGTGGGGCAGGATGTCCTGGTTGAGTGCGAAGCCGTCCTTTCGTGTGTCACGCGCCTGCCCGGCATCGATGGCAAGGCAAAAATGAGCAAGTCGCTCGGCAATGCGATCGCACTGGGCGCAAGCGAAGACGAGATCCGCAAGGCGGTGAACCTCATGTACACCGATCCCAATCATCTGCGTGTCGATGACCCGGGGCAGGTGGAAGGCAATGTCGTGTTTGCCTTTCTCGATGCCTTCGAGACGGATGTCGCGAAGCTCGACGCCCTGAAGGCACACTATCGGCGCGGGGGACTTGGCGACACGGTGCTGAAACGGCTCCTCAATGAGCACCTGCAGGAAGCCATCCGGCCGATTCGCGCGGAGCGCGAACGCCTGGCGACCGACCGGGGAGAAGTGCTGCGGATTCTGCGCGTGGGGACGGAGCGAGCCAGGGATGCGGCTGCGCGCACACTCTCGGCTGTGAAACGCGCGCTTGGCTTGAACTACTTCGATCACACGGAACTGGCGAGCGGCGCGCGGTAATCTTTTTCGACGGCAATATCCGTCCGCACGACGGGCATTACG
>JAKACN010000406.1 GCA_021821365.1 Pseudomonadota bacterium
CGTAGCGGCGGCGGCGGCCTACGTTTCGCGCCATTTCGGCGGCGAGGCGGTGATGCTGGTCTTGTCCGCCGACCATCTGATCGGGGATGTGGGGGCCTTCGCCGCGGCCGTCGATAAAGCGGTGCAACTGGCTGATACTGGAAAACTCGTCACTTTCGGCATCAGGCCGGACCGGCCTGAAACCGGCTTCGGCTACATCGAGTGCGGCGACTTGCTTGATGTCGAGGGATGCCATCAGGTCCGCCGTTTTGTGGAAAAGCCCGATCTAGAAACGGCACAGGCCTATGTGGCTTCCGGGAACTTCCTCTGGAACTCGGGCATGTTCTGCTTCCAGGCTAGTGCCCTCCTGGAGGCCATGGAGAAGCATGCGCCCGACGTGCTGGAGGTGATCCTGCGCGCATTGGAAACATCGGACACACGCCAGCAGCCGTTTGAGCTGAGCCGCGAGCATCTGGACCGCGTGCGGGACGTGTCGATCGACTACGCGGTCATGGAGCGGGCCGAAAATGTTGCGGTAGTGCCGGCTGCGTTCGACTGGAACGATATCGGATCCTGGAATGCCCTGGCAGAGCTTACCCCGGCGGATGCGGCCGGCAACCGCGTCAATGGCGAGGCGGTGCTGATCGATTCGCACGCCTGCTATGTGCAAAGCCATGGCCGTCTGGTCGCGCTGGTGGGACTGGGCGACTTGTTCGTCATCGATACGCCGGATGCGCTGCTGGTGGCCGACAGGCGCCGCGCCCAGGATGTCAAGCGCGTAGTCCAGGAACTGAAGCTGCAATCCCACGATTCCGTTCACCATCACAAAACCGTGCATCGGCCCTGGGGCACCTATACGGTGCTTGAGGAAGGCGCGCGTTTTAAAATGAAACGAATTGTGGTTAAGCCTGGCGCTAGCCTTTCCCTGCAAATGCATCACCATCGCAGTGAACATTGGGTGGTGGTGTCGGGCATGGCGAAAGTCGTCAACGGGGAAAACGAGATTCTGATTCGCACCAACGAGTCGACTTACATCCCGGTCGGCGTCAGGCATCGGCTGGAAAACCCCGGCGAAGCCGATTGCGTCATGATCGAGGTGCAGGTTGGTGATTATCTTGGCGAAGATGACATCGTCCGATTCAGCGATGTGTATGGCAGGCAGTGAGTCTGGCCCACGCAGAATTTGAAAACAGGTTTATTCCGTGAGCATAAACTGCATTCTTCATGTGGGCCTGCCAAAGTGCGGCAGCAGCGCCATCCAGCAGGCACTTAGCCTGCATCCGGTCCTGCAAAAAACCTCAGGCGGGCGATATTTGTACGCTGCGATCACCGCGGACGGCTTGCTGCTCCATGGAGATTCGCTCAGGCAGCAACTGCCTGTAAGGGGGCAGTCCTATATTGTCTCGACGACTTGGAAGGTTCTGTCCGAACTGGGGTCGGCGAGGCTGGCCATGCTCAAGGCCATGCTGGGCCGTATCCGCAAGGCGAATGACACTTTGATCCTGTCCAATGAAGGCTGGAGCAACCACTTTGAGTTTTTCCAGCGCGAACGCCTGCTGGAGAGTCTGGGCTTGAATTGCCACGTCGTGTTGTACGTAAGGCCGCAGCTGGCGTGGCTGAATTCGGGCTGGTGGCAGTGGGGGGCATGGGAAGACAGATCGCCGGAGCAATGGGCCAATCGAAAGATCGACTGGCACCGGGCTGTGGAGGGCTGGCGCAATACGCCTGGCGTCGAGAAGGTTACGGTCAGGCTGCTGCCCAAGGATATCGTTACGGATTTTTCACGCGTGATTGGCGCTGTTCCGCCGCCGCATCTGGACGAAACGAATGTCAGCTTGCCCGGAAGTGTTTTGCGCGTGCTTCAGCGTCATCGGGAACTGCGCCCCGACCCGCATTCGCCGGAAATCGAGTTCGTTCTGTCCAGGCACTTGAAAATGGAAAAGGGGAAAACCCCCTGGGTGCTGCCGCCGGAACTGGTTGATCGGGTTCTGAAACAGACGCACGACTCCAACAAAAGGCTGATGGACTGCCTCGATGACGAGCAAAAGCTGTTGATGCAGAATGATCCAGCCTGGTGGTCCGCCGAGTATTATGCCGACAGGAAGGTCGAACCCTGCCAGCCGCAGGAACCCAATGCGGCCGAACTCGACGGTCTTGTCGCAGCTTCGTTCGAGGCTCTGCGCAAGCTGGACCGGCAGTATAAGGAATTGCTTGCGGATCGCGTCGACAATTCCTGCTGGGGGCGCATATCCAGGTGGTTTAAAGGCCGGCGGGGGTAAGGCTGACATTCTGGCTGCGTCAACGCAGGCTCAGGTAAATAATATTCAGGTATTCATGGTGGGCTGCTTGTTGTGAGAATTGGCAATGGTTAGGCGCTGCATATTGCACTTTGGAATGCACAAGACGGGCAGCACTTCGATCCAGAAATCGCTGTTCCATTTGAATGAGGACGTGCCCTGGGTGTATTTGCACGCCGGCAAGCCCAATGCCAGCGTTGCCGTGCAAACCATGTTTTGCAATCGCCTTGGGAGAAATTCGCGCCATACAAAAGAGGGCTTGAATGATGCAGAGATCAAGCGCCGTAAACAGAAGTATTTCAAGCGCATGGAGACCCGGATCGCATCTACCGACAAGGACGTCCTGCTGTCGGGGGAGGGAATCAGCGTATTAAGCGAGATCGAGCTGCGCCGCCTGCTGGACGTCGGCGCCACGCGCGCGCTCAACACGCTC
>JAKACN010000407.1 GCA_021821365.1 Pseudomonadota bacterium
TAGCTGCTGCCCCGCGCTGCCATCTGTCGAGCAATGTCTTGACGCCTGCTGCCTTGCGCAGGACATCTGTCTCGCACAGCCAGTGCAAGGCGGCGCTGCGCAACTCTGTCATTTCGGCAACGGGCGCCGCATCGGTCAATGGATTCATGCAAGGGACGGTAAAATGGCGGATCAGACCGAAAACCGATCATTCTACGGAAATCCATGGCCATCTACCAATTGGGCGAACACCTCCCCGAAATCGATTCTTCCGCTTACATTGCCGACTCCGCGAACGTCATCGGCAAAGTGCGCATCGAAGCCAACGCAAGCATCTGGTTCAACGTGACCATCCGCGGCGACAATGAATTGATTACCGTCGGGGAAAACAGCAATGTGCAGGAAGGATGCGTGTTGCATACGGATCCCGGTTGCCCGCTGACGATCGGCAAGGGCGTGACCGTCGGCCACCAGGCCATGCTGCACGGCTGCACCATCGGCGACGGCGCGCTGATCGGCATCCAGGCCGTCATCCTGAATGGCGCGAAGATCGGCAGGAATTGCCTGGTCGGCGCAGGCGCATTGGTGACCGAAGGCAAGGAGTTTCCGGACAACTCACTCATCATCGGCTCGCCGGCAAAGGCGGTGCGCACCTTGGGTGACGAAGACATCGCTCGCCTGAAAGCCAATAACGCGGTTTACGTCGAACGCGGCCAGACGTTCAAGAAAGAACTGAAACGGATCGACCGTTGAATATTGCGGGAGTGGCCCCACCATTCCCTTTCACGATGTCCCGATCGCCATGCCGCCGGCACGGCGCAACAGGGCCGGGCATTTCGCGATGCCGCCCTGGCATGCAGAACTCAGAATGATGGATACATTACAACGTTTTATCTTTGAAAATACCGCGGTGCGCGGTGAACTGGTTGAAATTTCCGACACCTGGAAACAGATTCAGGCACGTCGCGATTATCCCGCGCCGGTCAAGAAGCTCCTGGGCGAGATGCTGGCAGCGGCCGCCCTGCTGTCGGCCAACCTGAAGTTCAAGGGCATGATGGTGATGCAGATGCATGGCGACGGCCCCGTCAAACTGCTGGTCGTCGAATGCGACTCGGACCTGCGCTTGAGGGCAACAGCGAAGCTGGGGCATGATGTGAAAATTCCCGAAGACGTCGGCCTCGCGCAACTGGTTAACGCACACGGGCGCGGCCGCTTCGTGATCACGCTGGATCCCACGGACAAACTTCCGGGACAGCAGCCATACCAGGGCATCGTACCGCTGGATGGCGACTCCGTCGCAGTCGTGATCGAGAACTACATGCTGCGCTCCGAGCAGCTCGATACCAAACTATGGCTCGCAGCGGATGCGCATGTTTCGCGCGGCCTGCTGCTGCAAAAGCTGCCGCAGGAAGGCGGCGTCGGCACCCATGCAGCCGAGGATGACGCGGAGGCATGGAACCGTACGGTGATGCTGGCATCCACGGTGCGTACGCAAGAATTGCTGTCGACCGACATCAACACCCTGATGCACCGCCTGTTCTGGGAGGAGACGATTCGCGTGTTCGAACCGCGCCACCCGAGCTTCCATTGCAGCTGCACACGCGAGAAAGTCGCCAACATGCTCAAGATGCTCGGCAAGCCTGAAGTCGATTCGGCCATCGAGGAGCTCGGGAAGCTGTCCATCAACTGCGATTTCTGCGGCCAGTATTACGAGTTCGATGCAGTGGATTGCGCGCAGCTGTTTGCGATTGAGAATACGAGCGACGCCATCCAGGCTGCCGGCACCGTCAGGCACTAGTGGTCCGCCACACCTCGATTTGCGGTTTATGCCGAGGCAGTCGGCAGCGAGTGCAAGGCGCCCACCGGAGCGATAGTGTTGCTATCGCGAGGATGGGCAACGCAACAATCGCTGTCGAGTGTCCGGCAGAAACCGTAAATTGGGGTGTGACGGGCCACTAGGGCATGTCAGTTCGCCTTGTTCGGAGGCGGATTGGTGGGCGCTGGTGGCAACGAGGCAGAGGTCTTGCTGTTGGCGTCAAGGATCTGGACAAAGATCTCTCCGTCTTTGATCATGCCCAGCTCATAACGGGCGCGCTCCTCGACCGCGCCCGTCCCTTCGCGCAGGTCGTTGACTTCCGAAGCCAGCTTGGCATTGCGCGCTTTCAGGTCGTCGTTCTTCTTGCGCGCCGCAGCGACCTGGTTATCCAGATCCCACACGCGCAGCCATCCGCCTTTGCCCAGCCACAGGGGATACTGGATGAGGACAAGCAGGATGGCGAGGCTGAGGGTGATCAGGCGCATTCCGGTATTCTCTACGAAATTGGGGGCTTGCGCCCCCAATTTTTTCGTCGACCTTACTTCAGGTTGTAAAACGCGCTACGGCCGGGGTAGCTGGCGATATCGCCGAGGTCTTCCTCGATGCGCAGCAGCTGGTTGTATTTGGCGATACGGTCGGAACGCGACATCGAGCCGGTCTTGATCTGCAGTGCATTGGTGCCCACGGCGATGTCGGCAATCGTTGCATCCTCGGTCTCGCCGGAACGGTGGGAGATCACGGCGGTGTAGCCGGCGCGCTTGGCCATTTCGATTGCTGCGAAGGTTTCGGTCAGGGTACCGATCTGGTTGATCTTGATGAGGATCGAGTTGGCGATGTTCTTCTGGATGCCTTCGCGCAGGATCTTGGCGTTGGTCACGAACAGGTCGTCGCCGACCAGCTGCACCTTCTTGC
>JAKACN010000408.1 GCA_021821365.1 Pseudomonadota bacterium
AGTTCTGCCTGACAGGGCACGGGCAGGCGCGGTGCCAGGCGACGCGGAGCAATCCGTCATGCCGGCGAGCAGTCGTCGGACAACTTGACGGTATGTGCGCTTATAGCAGCGCTGGCGGGCAAAGGGTACTGTCTGGATGGGTGGCGTAAAACCGCACATCCGCTGCGAGTCGATGCTGATCGAACGCATTTTTCAACCACGTAAGGGGCATCTCATGAACAACATCGTCTACATCGTCGGCGCCGTCGTCATCATCATCGCCATCCTGTCGTTCTTTGGATTGCGCTAAGGAAGCGCTGATTGATCCGTCATCGCGGGCAGGAAGCGACGCGGCATGCGACTCCACACGCACGTGAGCACGGTAGTGGATCGGCGTCCCCTGGTGGGGCGATCCAGTGCCTGCTTAATCAATTGACGGTCATACCGAATTAAAGCGTCTCCTGAAGCCCGGGCGGGTTAACGCGGCCAGGCCCGCATCACTTCGGCCCCATGTTCCTGGCGGCCGGCGGAAATGCGTGGACGGTGCCGGCCTGTAGCAAGCCGGCGAGTGACTCTGCCGCCACCGGCCGGCCGAAATAGTAGCCTTGACCCTCGTCGCATTGCCGCGCCAGCAGAAAGGCGACCTGCCCGGCTGTTTCCACCCCCTCCGCAATGACGTGCAGCCTGAGCGCTTTTGCCATGCTGATCACGGCGTCGGCGATGGCGGCATCGTCCGGGTTGTGGGTCATCCGGCTTACGAACGACTGGTCGATCTTCAGGGTGTCGATCGGAAACTGCCGCAGATAACTCAGGCTGGAATAACCGGTGCCGAAGTCATCGACCGCGAGCTTGATGCCCAGGTCCGAGAGTGCGTGCAGCACGGAGCCCGTGGCCTCGGCATCGCGCATGAGGACGCTTTCGGTCAGTTCGAGTTCCAGATAGCGCGGTTCCAGACGCGACGCCTCAAGGGTCGCGCGTAAATTATCGAGAAAATCCTCGGCGCGGAACTCGGGCGCGGAGGTGTTGATGGCGACGGCGATCGGCGGCAGGCCCGCATCCTGCCAGGCCCGGGCCTGGCGGCAGGCCTCGCGCAGCACCCAGCGTCCGATCGGCAGGATCAGGCCGCAGTCTTCGGCGATGGGCACGAACTGTATGGGCGACAGCAGTCCGCGTTGCGGATGCTGCCAGCGGATGAGCGCCTCGACGCCGACGATCGCGCCGCTCTGAAGATTGATTTTCGGCTGGTAATGCAACACGAATTCCTGCAATTCCAGCGCGCGGCGCAGCCCGCCCTCGATGAATTGCCGCTCGACGGCCCGGACATTCATGCTCTGCTCGAAGAACTGGTAATTGTCGCGTCCGTTTTCCTTGGCGTGGTACATCGCGCTGTCCGCGCACTTGATCAGGGTTTCCGCATCCGGACCATTGTCGGGGTAGATGCTGATGCCGATGCTCGCGCCGATGTGGATCGTGTGTCCGTCGATGCGGTGCGGCAGCACCAGCGCCGCGAGCAGCTTTTGCGCGGTGAGCGCCGCGTCTTCGGCGTGCTCGATATGGGGCAGCAGCAGCACGAATTCATCGCCCCCCTGGCGGCTGACGGTGTCCGAGTCGCGCACGCACCCCACCAGGCGTTGCGCCACCGCCTGCAGCAGCTGGTCGCCCACCGCGTGCCCCAGGGAGTCGTTGATGTGCTTGAATTGATCCAGATCCATGAACATCACCGCAAGCTGCCTGTCCTGACGGCGGGCCATCTCGATGGCCTGGCCAAGCCGGTCCTGCAGCAGCGTTCGATTGGGCAAGTCGGTGAGCACGTCGTGGTGGACCAGATGCTGCAGATTGTCTTTGGCGACCTGGACCTGTTCGGTCAGTTTGTGCGCTTCGAGGTCGGCGGTAGCCAGATGTGCGCTGGCGTGCTGCAACATCAGGATGTGATCGTCGGACGCCGACTGCGCCTCTGCCGTGCGAATTTCCTGCTCGCGCGAGGTGGCTGCGCCTTCGCGCTCCTGAGCCTCTTCTTCCCGCACCTGCGCCGCGCCCTCGCGGCCCTGCGCCGCGTCTTCGCGCAAGTCGACGGCATCTTCCCGCGCGGCGGCCGCTTTCTCGCGGCTCAGGACGGCCGCTTCATCGTCGACGACGGCGTTTTCCCTGCGCGCGATGTCTTTTTCGAGGACCTTTGCCAACCTGTCTTCGAGCTGGCCGGATTGACCCGGATTGCCGGTATCCGAAGCGCCGCCATTGTCTGCTTTGCCCATTGCTGTCTCCCGTCGCACGGTCGTTCTGGCTGAGTGCCGGGCGCAGGCCGGCCTGTCGTGGTTGCATCGTACCCGGATAAGTGCTTGCCGGGTGCGATCGAACCTTCATGTTTGCAGAGATGTCGTCTGGCTCGCGGAAGCGATCGCTTTCAACTCAAGGCCACTTCGACATAATGCTCCCTGCGGTCGTCGGTCAGCGGAATGCGGGTGTCGGGACGCTCGATGCCATCGACCACCACGCGGGCCGCCTGTCCCGCTTGTTCGCCACCGCGCCTGATGCTGATGTGGTAGACCGTTTCGCGATAGCGATAGTGGATCGTATACGCGTCCCAGTGCGCCGGTATGCACGGTGCAATCCGCAGGTGGTCGACTTCCAGCCGCAGGCCGAGCAGGGTTTCCACGGTCAGCCGGTACATCCAGCCCGCCGCGCCGGTGTACCAGGTCCAGCCGCCGCGGCCGGTGTGC
>JAKACN010000409.1 GCA_021821365.1 Pseudomonadota bacterium
CGGCTACTACCCCGTTGATTCCGCAACCGCGGGCGACGCCACGGCGCCGGCAAGAATGCCCCCGTCCAGATTGAGCTCCGCGCCGTTCATGTAGGCAGCCTCGTCGGAGGCCAGCATGACCGCCACCGCCGCCACCTCCTCCGGACGCCCGAAGCGGCGCATCGGACAATCCCGCACAAACTCGCGCATTCGATGCTCGCGCTCTGGGCCGTCACCCAGTATTGGGTCCCACATTGGGGTCAGCACGGCCGCGGGCTGTATCGAGTTGCATCGAATGTCCAATCCCTGCTCGGCGCAGTAAAGCGCGACGGTCTTGGTATGGTTTCGCACGGCCGCCTTGGACGAGGCATACGCTGCGGCTCCGGGAATGCCGACCAGGCCGGAGCGCGAGGAGATGTTGATGATGGAGCCCGCACTTCCTGAGCTGCGCATCGCCTGAATGGCGTGCTTGCAGCCCAGAAAGACACCATCGAGATTGGTGCGATGCACGGCATGCCAGGCCTCCAGCGAAACATGCTCCGGGTCATGCAAAAAATCGCCTTGCTCGAAGCCGGTGATCCCGGCGTTGTTGACGAGCACATGTAGCCCCGAGCGCTCGTCGAGTACCTTACTCATCGCCGTCTGCCACGCCTGTTCATCGCGCACATCGAGATGGAGATAGCGGGCCTGGCGACCCAGCGCCGCCGCGACAGCGCGCCCCGAATCATCATCAATGTCGGTCACATAAACAAAGGCGCCATGCTCGACGAAGGCGGAAGCGATTGCAGCGCCGATGCCGCGCGCGGCTCCGGTCACCAAGGCCGTCTTTTCCTGAAGTCGTTTCAATGGGTTGCTCCTCAGCTACCGTTCAGCTGCCTCGGCATGCGGACACGAATAGACCGTCTGGACAAGGCCACTGGGCAACGCCCGAACCTCTTTAACCTTCCACATCGATGGGCACAAGGCCGCGTCGAACAGTGGAATGCCGCGGCCAAGTATCACGGGCACCCACGACAGGGTCATTTCATCGACCAGGTGGCCGGCCAGCCCCTGGCGAACACTTTCCCCGCCATCGAGATAGACATGCCTAGAGCCTTGTCTTTTTAGGCGATCGAGCAGGTTTTCCAGGAGACCGGCGTAGGCCATTTCCCCATGCCGGGAATCGAGTGGGCGGTGCGTAAGCACAACGACCCGCTTTGCCGGATAAGGCCACGCACCGAAGGACAGGACTTTCTCGTAGGTGTTGCGCCCCATGATCAGGGTATCGATGCTGTCCATCAAGTGCCCGTACCCCGTCTCCTCCGGGCTGTCCGTTGAGTACGGCTCCATCCATGACAAATCGCCCCCCGGACCTGCGATGAAGCCGTCAAGACTCAGGCCGACAAATACGCTCACCCGCGGACGATTCATGGCCGACTGCATTCAAAAACCGGAATCGTAACCTCGCGTCTTTTGTTTGGCCAACCCTAAGTCGCCACCCTGAAAACATGGCCATGCGCCCGCAAGGAAAACTCGATCGGGACGTTCCTGGTCCAGGCAGAGGCGCCTCCCGAACGACCCGGCGCGGGCCTCAGCATGCGCGCGCCGCCATGCATTCACTGGATGAACGCCCCAAGGTGTCTGAAGGAATTCACGGCAATGGCTGATGCAGGAATAATGAGCCTGGCTATTTTTTGCACAGGTTTCCATGAAGGTAGAGTTGTCACCCTATACACCGAGCTGGCGGACCGATTTCGAGCGTCATCGCACGATCATCGAAAGTGCGTTATCCGGGTGCAGACCCACCATCGATCATATCGGCAGCACTTCACTCGGCGATATCGCAGCAAAGCCCATCATTGACATTCTTGTCGGCTTGACCGGGGGGCAGACGCTCGACACGGCAGTCGAGCCAATGGGTCGGGCCGGCTACACCCACATCGAAAAATTCAATGCCGGGATGCCGTATCGGCGGTTCTTCGTCAAGCTGGTCCCACTTCGGGAAATTCCCTTGCCAACGGTGATCGGCATGGACGACGTGTTGGCGTTTGGACGGGATTACAACTCTGTCGCAAATATCCACGTCATGATGCGGGGCACGCACCACTGGATGCGGCACATTGCATTCCGCGACTATTTGCGCGCACACCCGGAGGTCCGTCAGGCATATCAGGCACTGAAGCGCAGGATCGCGGCCATGGATTTCTCCGACCCTCTCGAGTACAACGCCTACAAGGAGGATTTCATTGCCACGCATCAGGAAATCGCCGTTGCCTGGTATGGCCGGCTCCAGGCAACCGGCAAGGGAGTCGCCGATGCGGATGGTCCGGCTTCCGGAAATGACGGGCGGCGCATCCCCGACTGAAATCTTCAGCATGCCCCAGACCGGCCCGTTCACCGATTGAATCTGCCTCACTGCGCTGCCTCGCATACGGTGCGCCGCTGAGGTTTCGCGCGTGATGCAAATCGGCCGCAGGAAGCGGCCGATTCGTGATGCTCAGGGGTCCGGTCGCGCCACGAGACGGGACGGCCGGGATGACGCCGTGGGTTGGCTCAGCCCTTCAGGTCGAAGCGATCCGCGTTCATCACCTTCGTCCACGCGGCGACGAAGTCGTGCACGAACTTCTCCTTACTGTCGTCCTGCGCATAGACTTCGGCGTAGGCGCGCAGGATCGAGTTGGAGCCGAACACCAGGTCG
>JAKACN010000130.1 GCA_021821365.1 Pseudomonadota bacterium
CTCCAGAAATTGATCGCGCCGCGTCGGCTTGCGGTATTGCTCGAAGCCTTGGTCCGCCGCCATCGCCAGTGTCTGCTGTTTCATCGTCGTTCGCCGTATCCGTTGCCAATGATGCCTGTAACGCTTGAGCAGCCTTTCTCGTTTACTTGTTCAGCGTTGCCCTAGATCGGCTTTGCTACGATACGCCCTGGGCGCCGGGAGAAACGACAGTAAGCGTCAAACACCTCGAAATCGAGCATCACTGACTGCCCACCATAGACAGCAGCCTTCAACCACTCAACTTCAGATCTTAGGGCCGCATTCTCCACGGTCTTGTGCCAGCATTTTTCATCAGCATCCCAGCGATATGCTCGTTCTTTGAGCATATCCTTGGTGTTGAACCCCGACCCGCGCGCCCAGACACGGTAATCCGTCGACTGGTATTCGTCGAGAAGCCGCTTCAAGCCTTTAACACCCGATATCGGCAAACTGTGCTGCAGGGCCTCCAATAGCGCCAGGCAGTCGGCTTCGGCACGATGGGCTTCGTAGAAAAAACCAAATTGATAGGCGATGTAGTCGAGTTTTTGAGATCCAAGCCCCTCTTCCGTCCAATTTACTTGAACTAATGAGCAGGCCCATGGCACGTTTTCGAACAAAGGCAGGCGCGCTTCCAGAAAAGGCCGGTCGAACTGCGCATTGTGGGCGATAACAATGGCTGCGCCGTCGAGCACTTGTGCGACGCGTGCCTCATCAATCGCTTTCCCCGCAACCATTTCGTCCGTGATGCCATGAATTTTTGTCGTTGCCGGCGGAATAGGCATCCCAGGATCATCAAACGAATTGTAAGAATCCAGGATTCGGTAGACTTGGCCCGTCTCCTGGTCGAACTCGAACGCGACCATACCCAGTTCGACCACCCTGTCGGTGTTGTGGCTGGTGCCCGTCGTTTCAGTGTCGACCACTATCCCCTTAAGCAGCGTTCGACCATCAGGCATGGCATATGCCGTTTTTGGCAAAAAACGCCGAAGCACACGATAGTCCGGATGCGCTTCAAGCTCGCGCGCCATCGCCTCATGTGTCGGTTGCTGAAATAGATCATCTCTACTCATGATTTTCGTCCCTCATATTCTTAGCCGACCAGCATGCACAACGCCGCCTTGAAATGCCTATGGCAACGCCACAATAAGCATGCAGAAGGCATGAACGCATGCGCCATCGCTCATGTGTGCGAACACCTTTCGGAATTCCCGCTGGTGACTATTCGTACCTTAACCCACCGAACGCGACATTCTTGTCGGGTTAGCAGCGACAACCACCAGTGCCGGTCATTGCGACCTCAGCGACCACATCTGGTCTCGGGTCGCTGTTTCTTCTCTGCGCATAAATATAAGACTGCCTGGCTGGTGCGACATCGCGCGTCGCATGGCGCTGTTTTGGCATGTATTCATCGTTAGGAAGATCGTATCATTGAGCCATTGGTTCTCCCTGATTCTAGGATAACGCTATGGAGATTTGGTCACCATTCGAGATGGTCTCTACGATATGTACACCTTTCGACTATTGGACGACTAAGCCATGAACCTGTTTGAAAGACGCCTTGATCGCGTTGATGCTCTTTGCGGACTATCCCGCAAGCCCGAATGGTGGAATAACCTGCTTTCACTGTGGCGACCAAGTGGGGTTCAAGCCGGCGCGTACGGCCTCAGGCTCGCTGTTCGCAATAACTACCTGAATTTCTATAGGCGTGAGCAGTCCATTGCCCGCGTAGAAATCGGAAATGGAGGCATGCCGGTCGCGACGACTCACATCAAATATGTTGATGATTCAAAGAATGTGCCGGTTGGCCAAGAGTACGTGAAACTCCGCGATGAATGGCTCATTCGGGATGGGAAACCGTGGAAACGGTACGAGGGCATGAACACCCTCACGGCATGGATCGAAGCCATTGATGGCAAGCCGGATGCCGCTGGTGAGAATGGTTATGCTGGAGTCGAAAAGAAATTCGTCGACAAGGTGGTGGCCGAAAATCCGAATATCATTGATTTGGAGATGGGCCTTCCGGCTTGGCGGGAACAAAAGACTGCCCCTCGAATGGATATTGTCGAGATTGAAACATCGGGGAACGGTCGACGTGTTGTATTCTGGGAGGCAAAGCGCATCTCCGATAGCCGTGTTCGATGCCGCGTGGATGTCGTGAGAGATGAGAAACCAGAGGTCTTGAAGCAATTGGCTGCTTATCGGCGGTTCTTGACTGAAGAGGACACCCATATGGAGCTGGTCGCCGTGGCGTACAAAAATGCAGCGAATTTGCTCAAGAAACTTCGCGACATGGCAGACGACCTGGGTGAGAAGCATCCGTTGGGGGCGGAAATTTTGGCCGCAGCTTCCGAAGCCGACCTTGGTGTTGATCACAATCCCCGTCTTCTTGTCATGAACGAGAAAGGCGTAAACCAAACGGCATGGGCCGTGCACGCTGAAAAACTCAGAACGGCGGGTGTTTTCATGACCGTCATCGAGGAAGGTGGCCCATTCCAATTGAGGCGCCCAGCTTGAACGGCCTCAATCTCATCGTTCACCGTTCAACGGACCAAATTGGCGGGAATTGCATCGAGATTGCTTGCGCTGCTGGTAGCCGCATCTTGCTTGATGTTGGCCGTCCGCTAGACGCTCCGACGGGTGCAACGAACCTTCTTCCGCAGTCACTTGACCTCGAACACCCTGTTGAGGGCATCCTGATTTCGCATCCCCACCAGGACCATTACGGCCTACTCGACGAGACGCCAGTCAACTGGCCCATCTATTCAGGCAAAGCTGCAGGGCGACTGATCCATCTTACCGCGGGCATCTTCGGCAAGGCGCCGATGCGAGAGTTTCGCCATTGGGAAAGTGGCAGGACGACTGAGATTGGCCCTTTCAGGGTCACTCCCTACCTCACCGACCATTCGGCCTTTGACGCTTACATGCTGCTAATAGAGGCAGCCGGGAAACGCATCCTGTATTCCGGCGATTTTAGGTGTCACGGACGCAAGGCTTCGTTAGTGAAGCAACTGATGAAGTCCCCACCGTCCGACATCGATGTCCTTCTCATGGAAGGTACTAATCTGGGAAGCGGCAAGCCGACTGATAGCGAGACAGACATCGAAGGCGAGTTCGTCAATCTTTTTCGGAGAACGCCGGGACGCGTTTTCGTCTGCTGGTCTGCCCAAAACATTGATCGGACTGTGTCTCTGTACCGCGCCTGTTTGAGATCAGGTCGAACGCTCGCTATCGATCTCTACACTGCAGAGGTCCTTGACCTGCTCGCCGACGCAGGCCATCTGCCCAGAGCAGGCTGGAACAATATCAAGGTCGTCATCACCCGAGCGCTCTCGCGTTTATATAAGGCGAAGGGGCGTAATGATTTTGTGGAACGTATGGCCACCTATGGGATTTCGGCCTCCCGGCTAGCAGCGGACACGAGCAAATGGGTCATCATGATCCGCCCCTCTCTGATACGCGATCTAGGTTCGAAAGGGGTAAGACCTGCCCCTGGCGACGCCTGGAGCTATTCCCAGTGGCGGGGCTACCTTGAACAGCCGGATGGGGTTGCCTTGAAGTCCTGGTTTGACGAGGGCGGCGCGAATGCTGCCCACATCCACACGTCTGGACACGCCTCGGTTTCCGCCCTCAAGGCGTTTGCTAAAGCCATGAAGCCGAAGGTGCTCGTGCCAATTCATGGCCAAGCCTGGGACAGCGAGAGCGATGGATTTTCTAACATCGTACGGATCCACGACGGCGAACCGCTACGCATCTGAACCTGAGGCGGCAGGCAGCTTCTCCGGCCCATGCCAGCGTCCTGTCGTGGAACGGAGCGGGCCGATGAACAGTGCTTCGAGCGGTTCATCCAAACAACCAGCATCCCGCCCCGCTGGTGTGCTCAGCCGCAAGCCGAAAGGCCCCATAGCGTGGCAGGCTTTCGAGTGGCGCAGCACCAAAGCCCGCCATCGCCCTTGAACAGCACCCCCTACGGTGCAATACTCAAATCGCTACTTGTGGGTATCGAACCTACACAGCCTTCACACTGTCCTGTCGTCAGGCCTTGCGTGAAGTCCGACCATCCATGTCGGCGTCGCAGTCGTTACCTGCCCTGGAGCTATCGGAACCCGTTCCGATCCAGCCACGCAAGTGGCTCGTCGTATCCGTTCAGTTTCATACACTGAACATGAAGCATGCCGGACGGCCTTCGGGTCTGCCGGTGTCGGATGCCGAGCGTTCGTCTGCGCCTGGTGCGTGGTCGATGTTCTCATTGAGAGTAGAGGTAGAAGCCGGCCCCAGTTCGCAAGGACTGCGGACCTGTTGTTTTGCGCGCGCCGCAAAGCGTGCGATCACCGAGCGCCTTTGGTCAGCAATGACCGGAGACATCCCTAGCGGGGAACATCGTTCCCTGCCGGGGAAGGTGTTCCCCTTCTTGATGGAAGGAGAACACCATGTTCGCAGCAAGTCTGAGTCATCAAGCATGTCCTGTCAGCGTACTGCTGGGCGGTTCCGGCATGCACCGCACCGTCGAGCAGAAAAAGCCGGACGTCGGCGCCCTGCTGAAACCGCGCACCGACCTTGGTGTATCACGGTCGATGCCGGCGGATGCAGTTGTCCCGCCGTGGGAGGTCGCTTTCCATGACCTTGACCATGAACGGGCGTCGGCCATCGACATCGCGCTGGTAATGGACGACCCCGAACTCGTCCTCGAGAGATGTGAATGCTGAAGTGCCTCTCAGTGTTTTACATCGCCACATCCCTGGGGAAACTTCGCCGTTTCCCCAGGGGGGATGGCGTTCCCCTTTTTTATTTGGAGAACACCATGTCCCAAGAGAAAATCCATCGTTCCCACACCCGGCGCTCCGGCATCCAACGCGAAGAGGAGAAAGCCTGGATCAGCTTTTACCGCCGTGTCGGCAATCCCGACATTGCCATGGAAGTCATGCACCAGCTCGAGTCCGATCCCGAGATGAAGCGGCTGCATCTCGCCCTCTATTTGCGCTGCAAGGAATCGTTGCGCGCGCAGAAAGCACGGCAGGCGCGACACAAGCGCATCGGCCAGTTCGTGCGCATGCTATTCGGTATTGTGTTCGTGGCACCGGCGACCGTGATCCAGAAATTTTTGCGGCAAGGCGGCACTATTGCCGTCGAGTGCCTGCCCGAGGTGCGCAAGGAACCGGCGGTACGGCACGTCAAGAATCTGGCCCGAGACACCGAGTTTGCGCAAACGCAATCGGAGTTCGACAGTCAGGCTGCGGTGCCTGCATCACGGCAGACAAAGGCCGAAAGCGCTGTTACTGCATCCTCGCCTGCCTCGAAAGCGAGCAACGCAGGATAGAATGCAGACCGTTCCCCCGGCAAATGTCCTACCGGAGGTTTCCCCCGCCTCCTATAGAAACGCCTGCGGCATCCGCTGTAGGCGTTACGGATCATCGAGCGTTTTCACGTTCACCGGCTTCGCGCCGGTGGCGTGAAGCGCTCGGATTCGTCTAACGGGAATAGGCTGCCGTTACGCCGACTGGCTTCCGCAGCAGCGCGAGCGTTCGCGGTCCATCAGCCAATGCAGGAATTTTGTTTCTTTTGAGACACCCCAATAATGCTGCTTGCACTGCCGGATGTACGTGTCCAGATCATCGAGTGTTTTCACGTCAGCGGGAGGAAAGCCCGTGATCTTGGTGAAACGCGCGATTTCTGTTCTGGTCAGTCGAATGTGGTTTCCGAGGCGGATCATCGTCGTCAATGTCAGCATGCTGTTGCACCGACGATTTTCGCGCTGTTTCATCCGCTTGTCTTCACCTCTTTACGCTGTTTTTCAAAAATATTTTCACCTGTTTCTCCAGTCACACTACAGTGTCACTGTACTGACATTTGCGGGCGCGAATCACGCAGCTTGCGGCAATTCTGCAACAGCACCCACCTCAGCACCCTCCGTCTCAAAACCGAACCGACGCCACGCAACAGGATCGACATCGATCGGGCCGCTGCGCTTGGAGTTGAGGTTGACCAGCACGCCATGCTGCGTGAGCCGTCCATTGGAAAACAGTTCATACAGCAGTTGGGCCGCATAGCGCACGGCCACATCGTTAATGAACAAGCCTTGCGACGCCAGCGACATGCGCACCGAGCACGATGGAACATTGTCATCCGGTACGGACTCGTCCAGCAGTTCAGGAAACAGCTCGGTCACGCACGGAAGGCGCGGGGAATGACGCTGCCTCCCGCCCGATGGCGCTTCGCCCAGCACCACCTGCGCCGTAGATTCGGTATTGCCGAGGTCGAGCCAATAGCAGGTGCTGCCATGACCATCGAATATGCGTGCGTGGATAGCCCGCCGCGCCGCTCGGCTATCGACGCAACTGACGATCAGATCGGCGCTCGAACCGAGCAGACTATTGCGCAGGAAATCCTCATACCGGTAAGGTTGCGCACTCCAGTCCAGTCCGTAAAACTGATTCAGGCGATGTATCGTCACGACCGCCTTGCAGCGCCCTACATCGGCCGGACTGTAAAGCTGGCGGCCAATGTTCGCCTCGCTTACGCGGTCGCCGTCGAACGCCGTCACATGCAGCCCATAGGGATGCCCCAATGCCTTTATCGTGATATCGAGCCGCGCCAGGCATGTCGCCATCTGCGCGCCATTGCCGCCGACGCCGATCAGATGAACCTCTACCCGCTTGTCCAGCAGGCTTGCATCGATCACATGTTCCATTTCCGCCCTCTCTCCAAACCCAATCAGTTCAGTATCGACCGCCCCGGCCCCGCCGCAAGTCCGTCGTTCGACGGTTCGGACTCTTCCCACGGATGGCGCAACGGTTGGTAGAAACCATTGACCGCCAGCCGGAAGGCCGCGCTCGGCTTGTCGCGGTGCAGATGCCCGAACACGCCCGCGACTTCGATACCCCGGTCGTCGCCGTTGTCGATAGGCGACCAGAAGGCGCGGGAGCGGCCATGCGTATGCAGATCGATGGCGATGGACTCGTCTTCATTCAATTGCGGCATCCGGTACGCGATACCGTCCGGCGACGCCTGCAATGCGTCGTACACCTGCAAGCGCAGTTCCCCGGTGCGGCGCGAGTAAATCAGCCCGCCTGCAATCTCGTCCGGCAGCTTCTCCCTTCCTGCGCGGATGAATGCCTCCAGCAGATGCACCGGGATGACGCCAAACGAAAATGTGGTGCGCTCCTGCGCGGTCCCATATGGCAGCGGGGGAGCCGAAGGCAAGTCTGCAATGCGCAATAGGCAATCCAGCCAGTCGAGCTTCACCTGCACGAACATGCCGTTAGCCGCGATCACGACCCGTTGTCCGTTTTTCATGTCGGGCAATACCCCGAAGCGCGGCGCGGCCCAGACTGTGTAAAAACACCTGAATCCGGGCCGGTTTACACGGTTATTGATCTTCTCGACCTCGCTATCTTCTGTCATGCCGTCTAATGGAACTGTGAATGACGCGACAGGAGCCGCGCATGAAACGGTTCGTTCAAGAAGAGGATCGCAGCCAGACCACGCTGTTTCCAGAAACCCTGGATGACTACGTCAGCGAGGACAACCCGGTGCGCATTGTCGACGCATTTGTCGAAGGCCTTGACCTTGCTGCGCTCGGGTTTGACCGCGCGACACCAGCCAAGACCGGGCGGCCAGCCTATCATCCGGCGGTGCTGCTCAAGGTCTACATTTACGGCTACCTGAACCGTATTCAGTCCAGCCGGCGACTCGAGCGGGAGACGCAGCGCAATGTCGAATTGATGTGGCTGGTCGGGCGGCTGACGCCCGACTTCAAAACCATTGCCAACTTCCGCAAGGATAATGGACCGGGGATCCGTAATGTGTGCCGGCAATTCATTGTCCTGTGCCGCAAGCTCGACCTGTTGAATGAGGCAACCGTCGCCATCGACGGTAGCAAGTTCAAGGCGGTCAACCATCGTGACAAGAACTTCACCCACGCCAAGCTGCAGCGGCGCATGCAGGAGATCGAAGCCGGCATTGCCCGTTATCTCGCAGAGATGGATTCGGCCGACCGGCAGGAGCCGGAAGTGGCGCAACTGCGTAGCGGGCGGCTCAAGGACAAGATTGCAGCACTGAAGGAACAAATGCGGGAAATGCAAGCCATCAAGCAGGAGCTTGGCCGCACGCCCGATGGCCAGCTGTCGCAGACCGATCCCGACGCGCGCTCGATGAAGACGCGTGGCACAGGCGTGGTCGGCTATAACGTGCAGGTGGCAGTCGAGACCCGGCATCATCTCGTCATCGATCACGAAGTAACCAATATCCCGTCGGACCGGGCGCTACTATCGACGATGGCAACCAGGGCGCGCGACGTACTGGGCAAGCAATCGATCACCGCGATTGCCGACCGCGGGTACTACAACAGCGAGGAACTGCGCAAATGTCATCAGGCTGGCATCGCAGCCATCGTGCCCAAGTCAGCCACGTCGAATGCCACAGCCGACGGCCGGTTCGGCCGCGATGATTTCCGGTACGACGCGCAACGCAACGAATACCGTTGCCCGGCTGGCGAGCGCCTGATCTATCGCTTTACCAGCATCGAGCATGGGCAAACCTTTCATCGCTACTGGAGTTCCAATTGCAGTAGATGCGCAATCAAGGACAAATGCACGCCAAGCACCCAGCGCCGCGTTACTCGATGGGAGCATGAAGATGTTCTGGAAGACGTGCAAAGGCGTCTGGATCGCGCACCGGACGCCATGCGCGTGCGACGCTCGACAGTCGAACACACGTTCGGCACATTGAAGCTGTGGATGGGCTCAGCACACTTCCTAATGCGGACCTTGAAACGGGTGCACGCCGAGATGAGTTTGCATGTGCTCGCCTATAACATGAAGCGGGTCATGCGCATTGTTAAGCGCGAATCGATCATGGCAGCGTTGAGGGCATAAGAGCCCTTTTTTTATTCTTGTTCTCGTTGTAGCAATTTCCTATAACCGAAACTACCGACTTCACGGCTCCGGCGGCCATGCGAACCTATTAACGCATCGTAGGCGGCAGCATCCTAATTACAAAAGTTAGATATGCAGTTGTTTTTACACGACCTGGGCCAGTACCGGACATGCGCTCTGTAACGCGCTGTCTCGCGGATCAATCGTCATGCTGTCCTCCTATTCCCAGCAATTGTCCAAGCGTCGTTTTGGCATCCACCAGTACGCGCTCGGGAAATGTCTTGAACTTGCCATCCAGCATGTCGCGCCAGAACGCATAGGCGCCGTCGCGATAGCGCACCAGCTTGCCCTTGGTATTCGGGTGCGTAAAAAACGAACGTAGAAACGCGGCATTCCATGCGTCGATCTTTTCGGCGGTCGTGCCGTCCGGCACCTGCACGTTGCCCCGGCAAATGTCACCGCCCTCCCATACGTTGAAGTATGGGGACTGGAACAGCGCAGTCTGCAACGTGGGGCGGCACTTGCCCTTGACCGCCCATACCTTCCAGACGCTGCCCGATGCGGCAAACACCAGCCCCGGATGCGGCACGACTTCGCCACGTTCCGGTGCGCCCAGTTCCGGCGCACGAAAGACGATGTGACGTTTGGCAGGCGGCTCCCACCACAGCAGCAGGTCACCGTCCATGTACAACACCGTTTCCGGCAAAAACCCGCCGTGCGCGACGCCCTTGGACAATGCGCGCGCCAATTGAATCGCGGCGCGTGGCGTCATCGCCTTCCCGGCCAGAATAACTGGCTCGCCGTCCACCTGTTCGACTTGATGCACCGTCGCCAACGCACGGTCGGACGCGCCCCGATAAATCAATACCGCCTGATCGAGCCGCAAAATGCCATCGGTCCGGGTTCGAATCTGAAATTCCGCCTGGTTCATGGCTCACCTCCAGATTCAGTTTCCCGCTGAAAGCCTGTCGATCAAGCGGTCGATCAACCGGATTGCCTTGAACCGCACGCGCATGTCGCGCTGCCATGCCCGCATGGCCTGCGGCGTATCGAGGTCGATTTCCAGTTCCCCCATGCGGTCGCAGAACTCGGATTGGTGCGCCAGTTGCAGCAGGTCGTCGTAGATGCGCACCGTCAGATCATCCTCGCGCCACGACAGCACCGCGCCATAGCCGAGATACTCGCCGTCGATATCCGGCCGGAATGCATCCTCGATACGCAGTTTGGCCAGCGTCAGCACATCGGTTGCGATATCGCGTGCAACCGGATCGGGCAGATCTTGCGCCAGCCGCGTGAGGACAGCACGCGACAGGCGGTGCTTGCGCGGCGTGGCGACAGCCCATGCCGGGAACGCAGCGTCCAGTTTCTGTTTCGTCACCATTTCTTCACGCATCGTCGCCCTCTCTTGCGCGTTGTCGCCGCATTCCATATCGAGCGCCACTTCTTCATTCTCTTCACCGCACCAATAGACATACGACGCCACATCGCAGGCAAGATCGGGCGTGAACAGTGGATAGACGAAGCGACTCTGACTGCGCAGCATATCGAGCACCGCCGCACCGAATCCGGGATGCTGCCGCTCCAATCCTTCGAGCGCGTCGCCGATCACCCATTGCTGTTCCCTGCACTCGCCCCAGGAAATGTCGACCTTGCTGTAAGACACCGGCCCCTTGCGCGGCATGGCATGATAGCTGTCCGAATCGTCCACCGCTGTCAGGCTGAAATACGGCCGCAAGCAGTGCAACGCACCGAGTTCGCGCTTGATCCACGCATCGAGCGCCCGATCACATACCTGTAGCGCGTCGTCCCACGCCTGCGGAATGTCGCCCTCGCGCACCGCTCCGGCCTGAATCAGGAAACGCGCTACCGCTGCATTCGCCGCCGCAAGTTGAAGCGGCACCACCGACAGCGGGATGGCCTTGTGCAAGCGCGGCAAATGCAGCGCGTGATTCAGGGCAGTGGCGGCAGCGCCTGCGACGGCGGCAATACCCGCACTGGGGGCCGTTGATGATCGGTGGCCGCGTCCACCTGTTGAGAGAATGTTTTCCATAGTGCCGAGCATCGCATCACGTCCCGTTTGTTCAAGGCCGATTCCAACACTGGCAGCGCCGTATCGGACGCCGGCGTCTCGCCGTTCGCCACGGCATCGACATACGCCGAAAACGTGGCGAGCCGGTGGTTAACCTTTGGTGCCGACCGCCCGTTTGAAGGTAATTTCCTGGACGCCATTGTGAATTTCTCCTGTCTCGATTTCCGCGCTCACCAGTTCCGGGAATTGCGCGCTGTACAAGTCGCGGATTGCCCGCGCATCCAGCCCCGGCACGTCGGGTAAATGAATACCGTTGTAGCGGTAAGACCGCTGTATTTCGCTCACTTTGATCGCCATTGATCGCTCCTTGTCAAAAATCGCCGGAATCCGTTCCGGCATCGAGAGGAACCATCTTCTCAGTGGTGAAACCGGCTTCAAGCAGAGCGCATATGGAGCGAATCGGGGAGTATTTATTTTGAGAAGCGCATGGCGCGGTGGAAGGCTGGAATGCCAAGCATAGATCGCATGAGGGCGATAATGTTGCGATAATGCGGCAATCGTCGAGAATGTATCGTATGAAACCTATACCCTTAAATTTTTTTCAACAGCAGCAACGCGGGATTGGTTATCCCACTGAAAAGATGCTCTCAACCCAGGTCCGAACCGAGAATTTTATTCTCCGTTGGGCACCGCAAGGATGGTTGAAAGGGCAGTATCCCCTTGCCGACGAGGTGATAGAGGCTGTTTCTGTCTCCCGTGATCCGCTCGTCGTAAGCGTTTTCTACCATTGCGTTCTCAATGCAATGCAGGCAGCTTTAGGGAACGTTTTAGTCAATGCCCATGAAGAGCGGATTACCGGCGGATTCCTAACCGCGCTTCAGGATAGGCTGCTGGACGCCGGTAGCGCATTAAGAGAGAAAGGCATTTCCAACCTGCCTCTCAGCTTGATTCGCCATGAGACGAATGTCGATTGGGGCGAGAAGCTAAGTGGCGCAGACTTTGGACTCATTGTGCATAGCCGTGACGCACAGGGAGAGTTTTACAAGGGCATCTACCTCCAGGCCAAGCGCGCCGCCGCAAACGAATCGGCTAACGTGTCCCACACCTCCAAGGATGGAACCATTCAAATTGAGACACTGAGCAAACATCCGGAACAACTTGCCCACTACCTCTTTTACAACGCACCGAGATGCGATGATGACAATGGAGCGGTTCCTCCTTTTACCATGGCAAGCGTGCAAGAAGTTTTTTCCGCCTACAAAGCAACAGAGTACAAAACCACCTTGCCCATCGCGGAGCTAACCATTGAGGCCTCTACTTCCCTTGGACTTGGGCTGATGAACCGCAGGTCACCCATCGGCATTCTCTTTACCGAAGCCGAAGCTGCTGTCGCTGAAATGGTCAAGCCGTTTGGCGATCCGGAAGCGGCCAAGGAACGCTTATTGGTGATAAACGCGGGAGCCGAACTGGACGATTTATTGACGTGGCGTCAATACATAAAGAAATACACCTCTCCAAGCGTTCCGGGCGTAGCGGTCGACATCGAATCGTTGGACGATGATGATGATGATGACAATACACCGTCGCCCTTTCGTTTGCGTTGATCCCTTACTGGCGACATCCATGCTCGTATCGGCAAAGCGTCGCCGTATGGCTGTCTTCGGCAAGAAACTGGGCTGGCACATTAACCAAACAATTGCAGCGATTCGCCGGCTGCGGCAGTAGCTGTTTTGTTTCCGCCGCTTTGTTCGACAGGGCCGTCTTCATTGTCAGTGTCTTCCTTAGCCGTCGTGATGGAAGCGGATTTGGCGGCATGCGTTGGCTTGGCCGCCTTGCTCATCGCGTCGGTTGCCTTCTTCGCGGATAAGAACTTGGCCGCTTCCAGTACTTCCCTTGTCGCCTCGGCCTGCTCCATCAGGCTTGCGCGCTTTTCCCGATACCCGCGTAGCGCCTCGACGAATCCGGCATCGAAATCCTCCGGCGTGGCAGTCAATGTCAAATCCTTGGCGAGGGCCGGTTCGCCCATCTCCTTTTTCGGCTTCGGCAACACACTGATGGTCAGCCGTCCGGTCTTCTCGTCCGCGCTGACCACCATCGTCAGTGTGGCGCTGGTCGCCAGCGCATACAGTTCTGTAAACATCGTCATCGTTGATTCTCCTTTCGAGGGAATGTCCTATGAATTTATCTTACGGGCGTTCTGCCACCTGTCGAGGCGCGCATCCGGCCTTTAGGCCGGGACCGCTTCTTCGCATTCCTGGGGTGATGTCTCGTCTTCCGATCCGTTTCCATTGGCGACGGCACCGGTCTCTTGCATCGTCACTGCATCGCGCAACGGCTTGCGGGGATAGCGCATGACTTGCGGGACTGCGCCTTGATACTCGAAATTCCTGACCGCAAGCAGCGCGTCGATAAAAGCCTCCTTTTTTCCGGCACGCGCCGCCTTGAAACGCTC
>JAKACN010000410.1 GCA_021821365.1 Pseudomonadota bacterium
CACGGCCGAGGTTCGTACGGCGAGCCCGGCACCGGTCAACGCGACAACCGACGCGGCCGCCCTGGCCGCCATCGACACGTCCGGTTACGTCTTGCCGTCTGTCAAAGTCCCAGGACGCCGTGGCCGCAAGCCCAAGGAATTCACGCCCGAGAACGACGAAATCACCGCGCTCAACGCGGTCGAGCGTGCCGAACTGAAAGCCGCGGACAAGGCCAAGGCCAAGGACCGCAAGGCCAAGGAGAAGGCGCTGCTCAAGGATGCGTTCTCGTCCGATACCGAGGCGAGCGAAGAAGAGCTCGAGATTCGCCGCAACAAGCTCAAGGCCCTGATCAAGTCGGGCAAGGAGCGCGGCTTCCTCACGTACTCCGAGATCAACGACCACCTGCCGGACAACATCGTCGATCCGGAAGCGATCGAAGGGATCATCGGCACCTTCAACGACATGGGCATTGCCGTCTACGAGCACGCCCCTGACGCGGAAACCCTGCTGCTGTCCGACAACGTCGCCACCGTCACCAGCGACGACGAAGCCGAAGCCGCCGCCGAGGCGGCGCTGTCGACCGTCGACTCCGATTTCGGCCGCACCACCGACCCGGTCCGCATGTACATGCGCGAGATGGGCTCGGTCGAGCTGTTGACGCGCGAAGGCGAAATCGAAATCGCCAAGCGCATCGAAGAAGGCTTGAAGGACATGATCCAGGCGATCTCGGCCTGCCCGACCACGATTGCCGAAATCCTCGCCGCAGCCGACCGCATTGCCAAGGATGAAGCGAAGGTCGACGAAATCGTCGATGGTCTGGTCGATCCGAACGCCTCCGAGGACGTCGCTCCCGCCCCTGTTTCCGCTTCCGACGACGAAGATGAAGATGAAGAAGCAGAGGAAGAGGAGGAAGAAGAGGAAGAAGAATCCACCAGCGGCGGCGCCGCCGCGGGCTTCTCCGCCGAGCAGTTGGAACAGCTCAAGCGCGACTCGCTGGCGAAGTTCGACGAGATCTCCTCGCAGTTCGAGAAGATGCGCAAGTCCTACGAAAAGGAAGGCTACAATTCCAAGCCCTACGTGAAGGCGCAGGAAACCATCTCCAACGAACTGCTCGGCATCCGCTTCACCGCGAAATTCGTCGAGAAGCTGTGCGACACCCTGCGCGGCCAGGTGGATGAAGTGCGCCACATCGAGAAGCAGATCCTCGAGGTCGCGGTCAACAAGTGCGGCATGCCGCGCGCCCACTTCATCAAGGTCTTCCCCGGCAACGAAACCACTCTCGACTGGGTCGATGCGGAGATCGCCGCCAATGAATCGTACAGCGCCATCCTCGGCCGCAACGCGCCCGCCATCAAGGAACTGCAGCAGAAGCTGATCGACCTGCAGGCGCGCGTCGTGCTGCCGCTGCCCGACCTGCGCAACATCAACAAGAAGATGGCCGCAGGCGAAATGAAGGCCCGCAAGGCCAAGCGCGAAATGACCGAGGCTAACCTGCGTCTCGTGATTTCGATCGCCAAGAAGTACACCAACCGCGGCCTGCAATTCCTCGACCTGATCCAGGAAGGCAACATCGGCCTGATGAAGGCGGTGGACAAGTTCGAATACCGTCGCGGCTACAAGTTCTCGACCTATGCAACATGGTGGATCCGCCAGGCTATTACCCGCTCGATTGCGGACCAGGCGCGCACGATCCGCATCCCCGTGCACATGATCGAAACGATCAACAAGATGAATCGCATCTCCCGCCAGATCCTGCAGGAAACCGGCGCCGAGCCGGATCCCGCAACGCTGGCGATCAAGATGGAAATGCCGGAAGACAAGATCCGCAAGATCATGAAGATCGCCAAGGAACCGATCTCCATGGAAACGCCGATCGGCGACGACGACGATTCCCATCTTGGCGATTTCATCGAAGACAACAACACGCTCGCTCCGGCGGACGCGGCCCTGCATGCTTCCATGCGCGGCGTGGTCAAGGACGTGCTCGATTCGCTGACGCCGCGCGAAGCCAAAGTGCTGCGCATGCGCTTCGGCATCGAAATGTCGACCGACCACACGCTGGAAGAAGTCGGTAAGCAGTTCGACGTCACCCGCGAGCGCATCCGTCAAATAGAGGCCAAAGCGCTGCGCAAGCTGCGCCATCCGTCCCGCTCTGACAAGCTCAAGAGCTTCCTCGAAGGAAGCTAAGACGGCAAGGAACCCACATTCGCCCTGTTCCACTCAAGGGACAAGGGCGAGCGCGGCGCAGGTAATGGCCGCAGGCAAAAGATGGGGCCTCTAGCTCATGCTTGGTTAGAGCAGCGGACTCATAATCCGTTGGTGCCGTGTTCGACTCACGGGAGGCCCACCAGTAAAATCAAGGGGTTACGTTTCGGCGTAACCCCTTTTTTCATCTGACTGTCAACGAAGTGTCAACGCAGATAATGGGAATAGGATGAAAGTTTTTCTTAATGACTTTCGAGATCCGCCAGAAGGTTGGGTGCGTGTCTATTGGCCGGATGAAGCTATAGCTCTACTCGAATCGGGAACCGTTTCTGAAATCAGCCTCGACCACGACTTGGGAGACGACGACCGAGGTACCGGCTATGACGTAATACTCTGGATCGAGGAAGCGGTTATTGTGCGCGACCTTATCCCACCCAAAATAT
>JAKACN010000411.1 GCA_021821365.1 Pseudomonadota bacterium
GCCGCGAACGTATACCGGCACGACGGTCGCGCCTCCCCGCAATACCGGCAGGAGCGATTTGGACATTGTCCGGTTACGATCTGGCTGACCGGGTTGAGCGGCGCCGGGAAGTCAACGCTTGCTTACGAAGTGGAATTGCGTCTTCTGGCGGAAGGACGTCCGTGCTTCGTTCTGGACGGCGACAATATGCGCCTTCGGCTCAACAGCGATCTGGGCTTTTCTCCGGCCGACAGGAAGGAAAATATCCGGCGCGCCGCCGAGGTTGCGCGGATGATGAACGAGGCCGGCCTGGTCGTCCTTACCTCCTTCATCTCGCCCTTCCGGGAGGACCGCGCCATGGCGCGCGCCATTATTGGTGACGCGCGCTTTCTTGAGGTGCATGTGAGCACTTCGGCGGAAGTGTGCGAATCGCGCGATCCGAAGGGCCTGTACGCCAAGGCACGCTCCGGAAAGATCCCCGAATTTACCGGTATTTCCTCGCCCTACGAGCCCCCGCTCTTGCCCGCGCTGGACGTCGATACCGGCCAGATGTCGCTGGGCGAAGCGACGCGCGCGCTGCAACAGCTCCTGGCGCATCACTCCGGACGAGGGATATGAGCTCGGTGATGCGACCGGCCGCATTGCCGGCGCAAGCCGGGGCGCGCGCCTTCGACGTCTTTAACGGCGATGCGGACGGCATCTGCGCCCTGCATCAGTTGCGGTTGATCTTCCCAAGGGATGCGGAACTGGTGACGGGCGTCAAGCGCGACGTTTCGCTGCTGCAGCGGGTCCCACGCTGCGCCAATGCCGATGTCACCGTGCTGGATGTTTCACTGGATGCGAATGCGGAACCGTTGCGGCGCATCCTCGACAGCGGCGGCAATGTGATGTATTTCGACCACCACTGCAATCGACAGGCGTTCGCGCATCCCCGCTTGTATTTCGTATGGAGCGACGCTCCCGACGTGTGCACCAGCATACTCGTCGACCGGCATCTGCAAGGACGCTTTCGGCCGTGGGCGATTGTCGCCGCATTTGGCGACAATCTGCCGGTCGCCGCATGCGCGCTGGCGCGCGATCTTGGGCTGGACGAACGTCGAATCCGGGCGCTGGACGAACTGGGGCGGGTACTCAACTACAACGCCTATGGCGAGCAGGTCGAGGACCTTCACATTGCGCCGCAAGCGCTATATCGTGCGCTCGCGCCATTCGTCGATCCTTTCGATTTCATCGAGGCGTCGCCGCGCCTGCGGGAGTTGGTCGACGGGTATCGCAGCGACGCTGCACGCATCGCAAGCGTGACACCGGAGTACGATTTTGCCGGCGGGGTGGTATATATCCTGCCCTGCGCGCCTTGGGCGCGGCGGATATCTGGCGTATTCGCCAATGCGCTGGCAGCCTCGGGAACGGCGCGCTCCTGCGCCGTGCTGACGGAAAAGAGCGACGGCACTTTCGTCGTCAGCGTTCGGTCCGCGCAGCCGGAGCAACGGTCCGCCAGCGCGCTGTGCACGCGCTTCCGCACCGGCGGCGGGCGCCGGACGGCGGCGGGAATCAATGCATTGCCGGCAGAGGAACTGCGCGAATTCGTGAACGCTTTTGCCGCCTATTTCGAAGACGCCGGAGGCGCGCATGCATGCTAGGCGTCGGGTCGGCATTCCCTGGTTTTTGCTGAGAACCATGGCGAGGGCACGGGCGCGTTTCCGGCCACTTGCCGGAGGGACGCGGCGGCAGCGCGCGCCGAGGCGCACCGACGCCGAACCGCAAGCGCAAGCGGGGCACGCACCGGTCGGCCTGACGACGCTCTGCTGGCTTTTTCTTCGCATTGCGTCCACCAGTTTCGGCGGGTTCATGGCAATGGTCTCGGTCGTGCGGAATGTCGTGGTCGAGCGACGCAAGCTGCTGTCAGAGGAGGACATGCTGAACGGTGTGGCGCTTGCCGCTGTCCTCCCAGGGCCGACAGCGATCAATGTCGTCGCCTACGTCGGCTATCGCTTGCGGGGCATTGCCGGTGCTGCGCTGTGCGTCTTCGTCTCGGTGCTACCGGCCTTTCTGCTGATGGCGCTTCTGAGCATGGCGTATCAGCGCTGGGGCGATGTGCCCGCGGTCGGAAAAGGTTTTCTGGGCGTGGTGCCGGCGGTGGCCGCCATCGTCGCGGCGGCCGCCTGGAACATGTGTCGCGCAGCGCTCTCTTCGCTGGCGGAAGGCGTGCTGGCGGCGTGCGCGGCAGGGGTCACGCTCGGTTTTCCTGGAGTGCACGGCACGCTGATCACGATGGCGGGGGCTGCCCTGGCGGGACGCTGGTGGTTCGGCGGTCTCACGCCGCAAGGCAGATACCCTGAGTCGTCTTCCGGCCATTCGTTCCTGGGCGCGAACGCACGATTGTTCGCGCTTGCCGCGCTGCCTGCGTTCATGACGCCGCTGGAGGGCCTCGATCCGGGGCTGCCACTCAAACTGCTCGGCGTCTTTTCAGGCTTGAGCCTGTTGATGTTCGGCGGCGGCTATGTATCCGTTCCGCTTCTTCAGCAA
Organism: Pseudomonadota bacterium; assembly: GCA_021821365.1. Taxonomy (GTDB): domain Bacteria; phylum Pseudomonadota; class Gammaproteobacteria; order Burkholderiales; family Burkholderiaceae_D; genus Noviherbaspirillum. The sequence continues at coordinate 2,506 of JAKACN010000411.1, forward strand.
ACGGTAGTGGACACGTATGGCTGGGTGACCCAGCGAGAATTCGTCGACGCGATCGCGCTAGGCCAAATAACTCCGGGCCCGATCATGATCAGCGCCACGTTCATTGGTTATAAGGTGGCCGG
>JAKACN010000131.1 GCA_021821365.1 Pseudomonadota bacterium
TCATCTTCCCGGTCAACCCGCCGCCGATCCGCGAGCTGGGCAATGCCACCGGCTTCACCTTCCGCCTGCAGGATCGCGGCGGCCTCGGGCACGACGCGCTGCTCGCGGCGCGCAACCAGTTGCTCGGCATGGCCGCCAAGAGCCCGGTGCTGCAGGGCGTGCGTCCGGACGGGCTGGAAGACACGCCGCAGCTCGAACTCCGCATCGACCGCGACAAGGCCAATGCGCTCGGCGTCGGCTTCGCCGACATCAACAGCACGCTGTCGAACGCGTTCGGCTCGGCCTACCTGAACGACTTCCCCAATGCAGGCCGGCAGCAGCGCGTGATCCTGCAGGCGGACATACCGGACCGCATGCAGCCGCAGGACCTGCTGAACCTGTATGTGCGCAACTCGCAAGGCACCATGGTGCCCTTCTCGTCGTTCGCGAGCACGCGCTGGGCCACCGGTCCGGTGCAGCTGGTGCGCTATAACGGGTATCCCGCGATGAAGATTGCGGGTGACGCGGCGCCGGGCCGCAGTACCGGCGAAGCGATGGACGAGATGGAAAAGCTGGTCGCGAAACTGCCGGCAGGCTTCGGTTTCGAATGGACCGGCGGCTCCTACGAAGAAAAGACGTCCGGCTCGCAGGCGCCCGCGCTGTTCGCGCTGTCGATCATCGCGGTGTTCCTGGTGCTGGCGGCATTGTATGAAAGCACCTCGATCCCGATCTCTGTGCTGCTGGTAGTGCCGCTGGGCGTGCTCGGCGCACTACTCGGCGCAACCCTGCGCGGGATGCCGAACGACGTGTACTTCAAGGTCGGCCTGATCGCGATCATCGGCCTGTCGGCCAAGAACGCGATCCTGATCGTCGAATTCGCAAAAGACCTGCAAGCGCAGGGCCGAAGCGTAATCGATGCCACGCTGGAGGCGGTGCACCTGCGTTTCCGCCCGATCATCATGACCTCGCTCGCGTTCATCCTCGGCGTGCTGCCGCTCGTGGTCGCCAGCGGCGCCGGCTCCGCCAGCCAGCGCGCCATCGGCACCGGGGTGATGGGCGGCATGATCACCGCGACGGTGCTGGCGGTCATCCTGGTGCCGGTCTTCTTCGTCGTGGTGCGGCGCATTTTCAAGGGCAGCGAGCGGCAGCGCCAGATGTATGCCGCACACCTGCAACAGGAGGACAGCCATGAATAAGCGACTGGCACTTTCGCTGGCCGCCGCAGGCCTGCTGACCGCGTGTTCGCTCGCGCCGACCTATCATCGCCCCACGGCGCCGGTCGCCAATGCCTACCCGACTCCCACTGCCGAAACTTCCGCCAATGCCGCGTCGATCGGCTGGCGCGAGTTCTTCCCCGATCAGCGCCTGCAGACTTTGATCGAGGCCGCGCTTGCCAACAACCGCGACCTCCGGATTGCTGCACTACGCATCGAGGAAGCGCGCGCGCAGTACAACATCCAGTCGGCAGACCTGCTGCCGACGCTCAACGCCACCGCCAGCGGCGCGCGCTCGCGCACGCCGGCCAACCTGTCGCCGACCGGCAGGGCGACCGTCAACAGCAGCTATCAGGTCGGACTGGGCATCACCTCGTTCGAGCTGGATTTCTTCGGACGCGTGCGCAGCCTGAACGACGCCGCGCTGGCGCAATACCTGGCCTCCGAGGAAGCGGCGCGCGCGGCAAGAATCTCGCTCGTCGCGGAAGTGGCGAAGGCCTACCTCGCCGAGCGCGCATTCGCCGAACAATACGAACTTGCGCGCAAGACGCTGGAGAGCCGCGACGCCGCCTACAAGCTCGCCAAACAGCGTTTCGATGTCGGCGCGTCCTCCGCGCTCGACTTGCGCCAGAATGAAGTCCTGGTGCAGACGGCGCGTGCATCGCTCGCCACACTGACGCGACAGCGCGCGCAGGCGACGAATGCGCTCACCCTGCTGGTCGGCAAGCCGCTGGCCGCCAGCCTGCCGCCGGAGCAGTCGCTCGACGCGCAGAACATCGTCACCGACATTCCAGCCGGCCTGCCTTCCGACCTGCTCACGCGCCGCCCCGATATCCGCGCCGCCGAGCAGCGCCTGAAGGCCGCCAATGCCAACATCGGCGCGGCGCGTGCCGCCTTCTTCCCGCGCATCTCGCTGACGGCGGGCATCGGCACCGCCAGCAATGCGCTGGATGGCCTGTTCGATGCCGGTTCGCGTACCTGGTCCTTCGCGCCGCAACTGCTGCTTCCGATCTTCGATGCCGGCCGCAACAGCGCCAGCCTGTCGCTGGCGGAAGTGCGCAACAACATCGCCGTGGCGGATTACGAGAAGTCGATCCAGACCGCCTTCCGCGAAGTGGCGGACACGCTGGCTGCGCGGGCCACGCTGGAGGACCAGGTCGCGGCGCAACGCGCGGTGCTGGATGCCGACGCCGATCGCCTGAAGCTGGCCGAACAGCGCTACCAGAACGGCGTGGCGAGTTCGCTCGACGTGCTCGACGCCGAGCGCGAGCTGTTCTCCGCCGAGCAGTCGCTGGTCCAGGCGCGCCTGCTGCGCCTGACGAACGCTATCGACCTGTATCGCGCGCTCGGTGGCGGCATCAACGAAGCCAGCCCGCAGGCCGTCAGGCAGGACTGAGCGTTATGGGTGCCCACGGAAATCCACGAAGGATTTTTGTGCTTTTTGTGTGTTTCGTGGACACGATCTTCTGCGGCTGGATGAACTGGCGGGCCATGCCTTGACGCGCCGCTGGGGTGGTTGAGGCGTTTTGAATGTCCACGAAAAACACAAAAGGTTTTTTGTGGATTTCCGCATCAGGAACATCTGCGCCGTTCCCTTCCGTCCGCGCTAGTCCAGCAATGGCTTCAATAGCTTCATGGTGCGCTGGGTCGCGCCGCGATGTTGACGCGCGAATGCTTCTGCACTGACGCCCATGACGAGGCGTTCATGCTCGGCATGCAGCAGGCGTGCCGCCTCGCGCAGCATCGCTCCGGCGTCGGCGACGCGCAGCGCCGCGCCGGCTGCGATGGCGTCTTCGCTCACTGTGGCGAAATTGAAGGTATGCGGCCCGATCAGGACCGGCTTGCCGAGCGCGCAGGCCTCGATCAGGTTCTGGCCGCCCAGCGGAAGCAGGCTGCCGCCAATGAACGCCAGGTCGCATGCCGCGTAATACGCGAACATCTCGCCCATGGAATCGCCCAGCAGCACGCGGATCTCGGTCGGGACAGGGGCATCGCCGAGCATCGACTTGCGGCACAGGGAGAGGCCGTGCGCTTCGATCAGGCGCGCCACTTCATCGAAACGCTGCGGATGGCGCGGCACAATCACGATCAGCGCGTCCGCCATGTCGACCGCCGGCAAGGCATCGAGAATCAAGGCCTCCTCGCCTTCACGCGTGCTCGCGCAGAGCAGAACGGGGCGCGTGCCGATTTGCGCGCGCAGTCGCTCGCCCCTGGCAAGCATGGCTTCGTCCGGCGTGACGTCGAACTTGATGCTGCCGGTGACATGCACGTTCGGCGCGCCGAACTGGCGCAGGCGGCGCGCGTCCGCATCGGTTTGCGCCGCAACGCAGGAGAATGCCCGGGCGGCTTCCTTCATTAGCGCCGACAGACGCTGGGCCTTGACGAGCGAACGCTCCGACAGGCGCGCGTTGACCAGCGCCACCGGCACCTTGCGCCGTGCGCATTGCGCCATCACGTTCGGCCAGACCTCGGTCTCCATCAGGATGCAGACGCGCGGCGCGAAGTGGCGCAGGAAACGCCCAACCATCCAGCCGGTATCGTAGGGCAGATAGGACTGACGAACGCGACCGCCGTACTTCGCGAACAGCGCTTGCCCGGTCGCGCGTCCGGTGGGCGTCATATGCGTCAACAGGATGTCGCGCTCCGGATAGGCTTGCAGCAATGCCGTCACCAGCGGCTCGGCGGCACGTGTTTCGCCGACGGAAACCGCATGCAGCCAGATCATCCTCTGGCGAGGAGCGCTGCCCCGATAGAAGCCGAAGCGCTCGGCCCAGTGCGCGCGATAGCCCGGCTCCTTGCGGCCGCGCCACCACAACCTTGCCACGACGAGCGGCAAGGCCAACCACCATGCGAGGGAGTAGAGGAAACGCATTGGTTCAGTCTTCTTCCGTTTGGACGGCGCGCATCATGCCGTATCCGTCAGCGTGGCGCGCGCATCGCCGGGTGCTCCGAGCAATGCCGCGATGGCCGCTTTCACCTGCGTGACGCTCGGCGGCACTCCCTGATCGCCCAGGTTGATGATGTTCGTCGACCAGTCGCCCTCGGTTTTCCAGCGCGGCGAATCGCAATAGAGTTCAATCGTCGGACGATTGTAGGCGGCAGCGATATGCGTCAGGCCAGTATCGACGCCGATCGCGAGCGCGGCGCGCCGGGCGAACAGCACCGCTTCCATCATCGACAGCTTCGGCAGCACGCGCGCATTCGGCATCTGTTCGGCGAGCTGCTGCGCCGCCTGTCTTTCCGCATCGCTGCCCCACGCCAGCAGGGCCGGCATGCCGCGGGCATGCAGCACGCGCGCGGTCTCGATCCAATTCGCGGGTGCCCATTGCTTGGCGGCGCGCGCAGTCGCATGGAAGAACGCGGCATACGGCACGTCGGGCAGCCATGCCGGCAATGGCGTGAATTCCGGCTCGCGCAGCATGAAATCGGCCGGCGTGTTGACCTCGTAGCCGAGCGCGGCGGCGGCCACCAGCCGTCCGCGCAGCACGCCATGGGAACGAAGGCCGACCGGCACGCTCATCGTATGGAAGATGCGCGATGCGCCTTCATAGCCGGACCCTTCGGTACCGTTGGCGAGTCCGACGCGCTTGCCGCCGGGAGCGAGTCGCGCCATCTGCATGACGACGCCTGTCTTGAGCAGGCCTTGCGTATCGAATACATAGTCGTAGGGCTGCGCGCGCAGGCGCCGGTAGAACGCATGCATCTCGCCGCGCGTGGGTGCCGACAGCAGGCTCTTGCGCCAGCGCCGCAGGGCGAACGGAATCACATCGCGCACGCCGCTGTTCAGCTTCACCAGGTTGACATAGGCTTCCTCGACGACCCAATCGATCTTCGCATCCGGAAAGTGGCGCAGGATGTCTGCCACCATCGGCATGTTGTGCACCACATCGCCGAGTGAAGAGACGCGTACGAGGAGGATGTTCACGCTTATTCCGTCGCAGTCGTCAGAACGGCAAGTCCGCATCCGGCTTGACGGCGAGGATGGCGCGCCGCAGCTCACCCTGGATGCGCTGCAGCGCCTGCTGCGACTCGCCCTCGAAGCGCAGCACCACCACCGGCGTCGTGTTCGACGAGCGCGCCAGCCCGAAGCCATCCGCATACTCCACCCGCAAGCCGTCGATCGTCACGATCCGCTGCGCCCCCGGGAATTGCGCTTCCGCCTGCAGCCGTCCGATCAGCGCCGCGTTCTCTCCTTCCTGCAACTGCAAATGCAGCTCCGGTGTGCTGCTCGACTGCGGCAGCGCATTGAGCACCGCCGATGGGTCCGCCTCCCGGCTCAGCAGTTCCAGCAGCCGCGCCCCCGCGTACAGCCCGTCGTCAAAGCCGTACCAGCGGTCCTTGAAGAAGATGTGCCCGCTCATCTCGCCGCCCAAGGGCGCGCCGGTCTCGCGCATCTTGGCCTTGACCAGCGAATGCCCGGTCTTCCACATCAGCGGCCGCCCGCCGTGCCGCTCCACCCACGGCGCGATGTGCCGCGTGCATTTCACGTCGTACAAGATGTCCTCGCCCGGATGGCGCTTGAGCACGTCCTGCGCGAACAGCATCAGTTGCCGATCCGGGTAGATGATCTGGCCGTCCTTCGTCACCACGCCAAGCCGGTCGCCGTCGCCGTCGAAGGCCAGGCCGAGTTCGGCATCGGTGTCCCGCAGGCAGCGAATCAGGTCCTGCAGGTTTTCCGGGTGGGCGGGATCGGGATGGTGGTTGGGGAAGTGGCCGTCGACCTCGCAGAACAGTTCGATCACCTCGCAGCCCATGGCTCGAAACAGCGCCGGGGCGAAGGCGCCGGCCACGCCGTTGCCGCAGTCGACGGCGATCTTCATCGGGCGCGCCATCTTCACGTCGCCCGTGATGCGATCGAGATACGCCTGGCGGATGTCGTGCGTGCGGTAGCCGCCGTTGCCGCTGGCGAAGTCGCCGCGCACGATGGTCCGATACAGGTCCTGGATGGCCTCGCCGTAGATGGCTTCGCCGGACAGGACCATCTTGAAGCCGTTGTAGTCGGGCGGATTGTGGCTGCCGGTGACCATGATGCCGGAAGCGGCGTCGAGCACATGGGTGGCGAAGTAGAGCATGGGAGTGGCGACCACGCCGAGATCGATGACGTCGATGCCGGCGCGGCGCAGGCCCGAGGAGAGCGCATCGGCCAGTTCGGGGCCGGACAGGCGGCCGTCGCGGCCGATGACGACGCTTTGCTCGCCCCTGGCGCGGGCCGCGGTGCCGAAGGCCTGGCCGATCTGGCGCGCCACGCCGATGTCCAGCGTCTTGCCCACGATGCCGCGGATGTCGTAGGCCTTGAAAATGCTTGGTGATAGTGCAGACATGAAACGAAACCTCTAAATCAACAAATGCTGAAATCTATTTTTTCCTGCGCAGGATCATCCACTGCGGGGCGTTGAAGCGCACGATCTGCGCGTACAGCCATGTATAGCCGGCGACAAACAGCGCCGAGAAGCCGACGAGCACCCATTTGTACCGCCAGAACACGGTAGCCGGAATGATGGCCGTCAGCGACAGAAGCCAGAGATACGGAGAAGTCAACGCATTGCGCCGAGTCTTGGCGCGCGCTCCCTGCGCGCCCAGCGTCCAGCGAACCAGGCGTTTGAACACCAGCATATGCAAATGCACGCCATCCGGGATGCCGGGTGAAATTCCGCGCACGAATTTCTTGCGGTAGATCGAAAAGATGACTTCGAATGCCGGATAGATCATCAGCAGCGCCGCGTACCATGCCGACACCTCGGGATTGCGCGCAATCAGCAATACGGCGAGCTCGGCGAGCATGAATCCGAGGAAATAGGCGCCGCCGTCGCCCAGGAAGATGAGACCGTAAGGATAGTTCCAGATCAGGAATCCCGCCGTGGAACCCGCGAGCACCAGTGCGGCGGTTGACACGTAGGCGTCGCCGACCTGCATCGCCACGTACGCCAGCGACAGCGAAATGAAGATCGAGATGGCGCCGGCCAGGCCGTTGAAACCGTCAATGATGTTGATGCCGTTTGCAATGCCGGCCACGCACAGCACCGTGAAGAACAGGGATAGCGGCAGGAACTTCAGCAAGGGGTCGATGAAGGACACGTCGATTCGCACGATCGCGGCATCCAGCACGAAGAAACCGATGACGGCAGCAAGCAGCGTGAAGACGAGGCGATACATGACCGATACGTTCTTTGTCCAGTCTTCGATGATGCCCGAGCCGAACGCCGGCGCCGACGACAGCAGCAGCAGGAAGATCCACGCGCCGATTGCGGCGGCCCGCAGATAGGCGAGACCGGCACCGGCCGCCATGGCAAGGAAAATCGCCAGTCCGCCGATGCGGGGAACGGGATGGGAGTGGAATTTCTGCGCGCCGTCCAGTTCGGAATCGAGGGTCTTTTCGTGAACGGCCGCAAGCTTGATGATGAAGAAGCCGACGAACAGCGCCACGAAAAAACTGACTATGATGGAATGCATGTATGCTTTTTCAGCCTTTCAAGCGATTTCCGGCACGCCTGACTTTTGCTTCGTTTTAAAATTGCCAACTCTCTATAATATAGGAGAAACGCTTATCCCATAAGCGTGCAAGCCCGGGTTTTCGTCACACGAAGTAACCGGCAAGTTGACAGCAAGGAAAGAAATCCCACCAAACGGCAGGCCATGCATGCGCGACAATAAGACCATCCTTGTGACCGGCGCTGCCGGCTATATCGGCTCCCATACCTGCGTTGAACTGCTTGCGGGCGGCTATTCGGTCGTCGCACTCGACAACCTGTGCAACAGTTCGCGCGAATCGCTGGCCCGCGTCGAAAAAATCGCGAACAAGTCATTGACCTTCGTCGAGGCCGACGTCAGGGACAGGAAGGCCATCGATTCCCTTCTGCGCCAGCATCGCATCGATGCCACGATACATTTCGCGGGGCTCAAGGCGGTCGGCGACTCCGTCAGGCAGCCGCTTGCCTATTTCGATAACAACGTGACCGGCTCCATCAACCTGCTGCAGGCCTTGTCGGACGACGGCGTCAGGCGCTTCCTTTTCAGCTCATCGGCGACCGTCTACGGCGCGCCGCAGTCGGTTCCAATCACCGAAGCAGCGCCGTTGGCCCCTGCCAATCCATACGGCCGCTCGAAGCTGATCGTCGAGCAGGTGTTGCACGACCTCGGTCAATCCGATCCTTCCTGGGCGATCGGCGCGCTGCGCTACTTCAATCCGGTCGGCGCCCATCCCAGCGGGCTGATCGGCGAGGACCCGCGCGGCGTACCGAACAACCTCATGCCCTATGTCGCCCAAGTTGCGGTGGGGCGCATGCCGCGCCTGAACGTATTCGGCAGCGACTACCCCACTCCGGACGGCACGGGCGTGCGCGATTACATCCATGTCGTGGACCTCGCGCAAGGGCATGTCGCGGCGCTGGCGCGGTTGTTCTCTTCAGGCGACAGCTTTACCGTGAACCTCGGCACCGGCCGCGGCTACAGCGTGCTCGACGTGGTGCGGGCATTCGAGGCGGCCAGCGGCGTTGTCATCCCGTACGAGATGTCGCCGCGACGCCCGGGCGACATCGCCGAATGCTACTCGGATCCGTCCCTGGCGGAAAAACTCCTCGGCTGGACGGCGCGCAAGAGCCTGGACGACATGTGCGCGGACCACTGGCGCTGGCAGAAAATGAATCCGCTCGGCTACGAGGCTTGATCAAGGTTGCGCTGCCCTGCTTCGGGCGCGTCGCGGTATTGTCGCGGAGGCGCCGAGTCCGCATGCACAGGGATTGAATCTATGCGGCGCGCATCAGCTGACGCTGGTCGAGCACTCGCTCATAGAGTTCGACATAGGACTTGGCCATCTTCTGTGCCGTGAACAGATTCAGAAAACGTTCCCGCGCCCGCAGGCCCATTTGTTCGACCAGCTCCGGATTCTCTTCCATGCGGCGCATCGCCTCGCGCAGCGCATCCGGATTGCTGGGCGGGACCACCAGGCCGGTGAGGCCGTCGATGTTGACATAGCTGCTGCCGGTGCCGATCTCCGACGAGATGAGCGGTTTTCCGTACATCGCGCCTTCCAGCAAGGTCACGCCGAAGGCTTCGGAGCGCAGGTGCGATGGGAAAACCACTGCCTTGCACAATTTCAGCAGCGCCACCTTGTCGTCGTCGGGCACAGCCCCGACAAAATGCACGTTCTCCAGGCCGAGCTCCGCAGCCTGCTGCTTCAGGCTCGCCTCGACCGGGCCGGCGCCGACGATCACGACCCGGCTGCTGCTGTTGGCGCACGCATCCAGCAGGATATGCAGGCCCTTGTAGTAGCGCAGCACGCCGACGAACAGGAAAAAGTCTTCCCCGACCTCCTTGCGCCAGTGGTTCAGGCGTTCCGGCAGCGGCTGCGGGTAGCAGCTTTCGTCCAGCCCGATCGGAATGACGGTTGCCTTGTCCTGGTACTCCTGCAGTATCTCGCTGCTCTGCAGGTAATTCGGCGAGGTCGGCACGATGGCATCGACGCCGGCGAAAAAGCGCCGCATCAAGGGGCGGTAGGCAGGCATCAGCAGGCGCTGCCGCACAATGTCCGAATGGTAGGTCAGGATCGCCGGCCGGGTCCGTCCGGAGAGCAGGTCGAGCAGGTCGCCGAATGGCCAGGGATAGTGGTAATGGACCAGGTCGGCGTGCGCCACCTCGTCGCGGAACATGCGCAAGGCACTCAACGAGATCGGCGTGGACGCCACTTCCAGATGGGTTTGCGCACGCACGATCTCGACGCTGCCTTCGCGCAGCGAAGCTTGCCTGTTCGCCTGCCAACTCAGGGTGAATATCCGGTTCGACACGCCCATCGGCGTGGTAGCAGCCGTCAGTTGCCGAATGACCGCCTCCACGCCACCCATGGAATCCGGATAGTAGGTCTTGAAGACGTGGAGAATTTTCACGATCACCGGCCTTTCACTGCCGGCCAAGGACGGCGCGATACACGGCTGCCGTCTGTTCGACCGTACGATCCCAGGTCAGGCGCTCCGCACGCACGCGTCCGGCGGCGATGCATTTCTTCCTGAGCGCCTCGTCGCTTGCCAGGCTGCGCATCGCGTCGCCAATCTCGCCGATGGACAAGGGGTTCACTTCCAGCGCGGCGCCCTCGGACACTTCGGGCAAGGATGTCGTGTTGGCCGTGACGACCGGTACGTCCGAAGCGAACGCCTCGAGCACGGGGATGCCGAAGCCCTCGTACAGCGAAGGAAACACGAAGACGCCGGCTCCGGCGTACACATGCCGCAAGCGCTCTTCATCCTTCAGGTCATTGATCCACACGATTGCCTCGCCATTCCGGATTGCCGTCCGTATCTTGTTCAACAGTTCGTCGCATTGCCATCCGGCGCGCCCGACAATCACCAGTTGCCGTTCGCGTCGCATCGCCTCGGGCAAGCCCAGGTAGGCGTCGACGATGCGCTCGACATTCTTCCGCGGTTGCAGCGTGCCGACGAACAGGAAATAGCCTGGCCGCACTCCCATCGCGCGCAGCGTTTCCTCGACGGACTGCTGCCGCGGCCGTTCCAGCCACTGCCCGTCCACGCCGCAATGCACGACCGTGATCCTGCGCTCGTCGACGCCATACGCCTCGACCAGCTCGGTCACCGTGAAACGCGACAGCGCGATCACATGATCGGCCTTGCCCGCCGCATTCTTCTGCACCCAGTTCTTGACGCGCCGCAGCCGCTGGCTGACCCATTCCGGATGCGTCAATGGAATGGCATCGTGCAAGGTGGCGACCACCGGACAGTTCATCCTGACGATCCGATAATCGGTCGCGTGATAGATGTCGACCGGCATGTTGCATCGGACCATTCCTGCCGTCAGGAGGTCGCGCATGGCCAGCACGCTGTAAGCGTGAGGCATCGCCTGCCCCAGCTTGAACGCCTTGCCTGCCCCCAAGCCGCGCAGCGGCGGGTAGGAATACCCTGTGACCTCGTATCCGTACGCAGGCAAGCCGCGCAGCAATGCCGTGGAATACACGCCGATCCCGTCGAGCGCTCCCCCTGTCAATGCCGGCTCGATCGTCGTCGTGCTCAAGCCTACCCGGATCGAACTCATTATTCGCGAACCATCCACCGCAATGTATCTTCCAGCGGAATCGTCGTGACCTCGCCGATCAGGCGGCGCAGCTTGTCGACGGAGCCGACCAGCGTCTTCACCTCGGAATGTCGCACGAAAGCCGGGTTGATCCGCACATCGATCTCGTAGCCGGCGATGTCTCGCATCAGGCCGAGGATGTCGCGGATCGAATACGGGCGGCCGCTGCAAATGTTCACCACCTCTCCGGCACAGTCGTTCTCCAGCAGGCAGCGATAGGCATGCGCCACCATGCGCACATCCGAGAAGTCGCGCTGCACGTCCAGGTTGCCCAGCTCGATCATTGGCGCGCGCTGTTTGAAATGCGACACGATCTTCGGGATCAGGAAATGCGGCGCCTGTCCCACGCCCGTGTAGTTGAACGGGCGCGTGATCACAATCGGGAGGCGGTCGCACCAGGTCCGTACCATGTATTCCATCGCCAGCTTGCTGGTCGCGTAATGGTTCACCGGCTCCGGCGGTTGCTCTTCCGCAATGACACCCACGCGGGCATTGCCGTAGATATTGGCGCTGCTGGCGACCAGCACGCGGCGCGGCGACAGCTTCGCATCCGCCATCGCCTGCATGAGGTTGAGCGTGCCGATGACATTGACGCGATAGAACGCCTCCACGTCTGCGTGCTGCACAAAACTGATCGCCGCCAGGTGGACCAGGTAATCCGGGCGCACCGTCTCCATCACGCGGCGGCAATTGTCCGGCGAGGTGATATCGAGAATCACCTCGCGCTCCCCGGACGGCGCGCCGACCACGGCCCCGATCACGGTGTAGCCGGCCGCTTCCAGCTCCGCGCGGACATACTTGCCGGTGAAGCCGTTCGCGCCCGTCAGCAGTACACGACGCTGTTCAGTCACAGATGCCTTTTCAGAAGGAGAAACCACGCTCGTTTCTGCGCAGGTCGGCCTGCACCATCATTTGGCACAGCTGCTCGAGCGTAGTCGTCGGCGCCCATCCCAGCTTCGCCTTGGCCTTGGCCGGATCGCCGATCAGCAGATCCACTTCTGACGGACGGTAGAACTTCGGATTCACACGCACCAGCGTCTTGCCGCTGACCGCATCCAGCGCGACTTCCTGTTCGCCCTGGCCGCGCCATTCGAGCTGATAATCGGCGGCCTTGAACGCCATCGTCACGAAATCGCGCACGGTCTCCGTGCGGTTGGTCGCAAGCACATAGGTGTCCGGCTCGGCCGCCTGCAGCATGCGCCACATACCTTCCACGTATTCCTTCGCAAAGCCCCAGTCGCGCTTTGCATCCATGTTGCCGAGTTCAAGGATGTTTGCCTTGCCGAGGCGAATCTTGGCAACGGTGTCGGTGATTTTGCGCGTGACGAATTCGCGGCCGCGCAGCGGCGACTCATGGTTGAACAGGATGCCGCTGCAGCCAAAAATGTTGTAGGACTCGCGGTAGTTGATCGTGATCCAGTGTCCATACAGCTTGGCCACGCCATAGGGGCTGCGCGGATAGAAGGGCGTCGTTTCCACCTGCGGAATGGCCTGCACCTTACCGAACATTTCGGACGTCGATGCCTGGTAGAAGCGCACCGCCGGATTGACGATGCGAATCGCTTCCAGCAGATTCAATGGCCCAATGCCGGTGATTTCCGCCGTCGTCACCGGCTGGTCGAAGGAAACGCCGACAAAGCTCTGGGCGGCAAGGTTGTAGACCTCGGTAGCGCCGGTCGACTGCAGCAGGCGGATGCTGGCGCTCAGGTCCGTCAGGTCGTATTCGACCAGGTGCAGGTTCGGATGCTTGTCGATGCCGAGTTCCTCGATACGCCAGAAATTGACGGAACTGGTACGGCGGTAGGTACCGTACACCTGGTAGCCCTTGCCCAGCAGAAGCTCGGCGAGATAGGCGCCATCCTGTCCGGTAATGCCGGTAATGATCGCTGTCGTTGGTTTATTCATTGTTAGCAGGAATTCGTGAAGGAATTATAAAGACTTGGCCGTCGCTTCGCGCGTCACCAGCCGATGTTGTAGCGCGGGCGGGCGTCAGGGGTGTTGACGCGGCGCATCAAAGTTCATCGACGATCTCGCCTACCCGCTTGCGGAACA
>JAKACN010000004.1 GCA_021821365.1 Pseudomonadota bacterium
CGCACGCTCTTGCCTCACACAGGGGGCGGCGAGCGGCGCCGTGGACAACCCTACATCCGCAAGGCTCCACTTATCGGATGCAAATCCCTGTCCAATCAAATGGGGCCACCTCTCAATACCGGTACGCATGCTGTTTAACGATCCGGATTTGAACCTGCGCGCCGAGTTTAGTCTCTTTGATCGGCAAACCGGCCGTCCGCAGTGTGTGGGCGATGGAGAAACGTGCCGCCGTCATACCGCGACTGGAGTTCAAAGCATGCCGTGCCTTTCGCCGGAGGGCTGTGAGCTGGCGAAAGGTGGGATGTGCAAGCCTTACGGCAGATTGAACGTCGTCATTGGCAATGACGATGAGCTTGGCACATTCATTTTCAGGACCACGGGCTTCAACAGCATTCGCAGTCTGGCGGCGCGACTTCGTTACTTCCAGGCAGTTTCCGGGGACTCGCTGGCCTGCTTGCCACTGGAATTGCGCTTGCGGGGCAAAAGCACTACCTTGAGCCTTGAGCCACTTTGCGATTCCGGCTCTCGGCACCAATCATCGACACCAGCATTGACGCACCCTTCGCGGTGCGTTTTTCATTTCGGGCAGCGTTTTTCGACGTCTTCCATGGAATCGCGACGATGCAATGCACGGATCGGAAACGTTCTATACTGTGCCGGTCTGATCGTTCAGCAAGCCTTGGTACTTTTTCTTGATGGCTGTCATCGCATTCACAAACGGCTTCCTGCCTGCAATAGAGTGACCCATGCCCGTCTCGCTCGATAACCTGCTCGTCGTCGGCATTTCCTCGCGTGCCCTGTTCGACCTGGAGGCGGAAGAAACCATTTTCCGCACGCAAGGCCTCGAAGCGTACCGTCGCCATCAGATCGAAAATGAAAACGAAATCCTGAAACTCGGTTCCGGCTTCGCGCTGGTACGGGCGTTGCTCAAGCTGAATGTCCTGGTTCACAACCAGCGCTTCGTCGAAGTGGTCATCATGTCGCGCAACTCGTCTGAGACGTCGATGCGCATCTTTAATTCAATCAAACATTACGACCTCGATATCACGCGCGCGGTTCTCTCCGGCGGCGCACCGCTGGCGCCGTATCTGCGTGCATTCAACGTGAGCCTGTTTCTGTCGTTGCACGAGGACGATGTCCAGGCGGCGATCGACTCCGGCGTCGCTTCCGCGCTGCTCTATCAGAAGCCGGAAAACGCGCTCGCGGAACTGGACCAGATCCGCATTGCCTTCGACGGAGACGCGGTGATTTTTTCCGACGAGTCGGAGCGCATCTTCCAGACGCAGGGCATTGAAGCATTCGAACACCATGAACGCGAGAATGCCATGAAGCCCTTGCCGGAAGGGCCGTTTGCCAGGCTGCTGAAGGCCTTGTCCTATATCCAGAACAATTTCCGTTCCGCGGACGGGCGTGCGGCCCCGATCCGCACCGCATTGGTCACGGCGCGTTCCTCGCCGGCGCATGAGCGTGTTATCCGCACGCTGCGCGCCTGGGATGTCGCTATCGATGAAACGTTCTTCATGGGGGGCGTCGCCAAGTCCGATGTGCTGGCTGCCTTCAAGCCCCATATCTTTTTCGACGACCAGCCTGGCCATTGCGACCGCGCCGCGCCCCTGGTTCAGACAGGGCGCGTTCCCGTCAGGAACATTTCCTGATCGAGCGATGTCGATTGCCCGCGTCGAGCGGGCAATCCGTGCGGGTCATACCGCCAATCAGCGCTCCGCCACCGCGTCCATCACGCACAACGCGGTCATGTTGACGATGCGGCGTACGGTCGACGAAGGCGTCAGCACATGGACCGGCTTGGCGCAGCCGAGCAGGATCGGGCCGATCGCGATGCCGTTACCCGCCGCCGTCTTGAGCAGGTTGTAGGAGATATTCGCCGCATCGATGTTCGGCAGGACCAGCAGGTTGGCCTCGCGCGTGAGCGGCGTATCCGGCATCATCGATTTCAGCAGCGCCGGGTCGAGCGCCGTGTCGCCGTGCATTTCGCCATCGATCTCGAGGTCCGGCGCCTTCTCGCGAATCATTGCCAGCGCCGCGCGCATCTTCTGCGCCGATTCGCTGTTGCTGGTCCCGAAATTGGAGTGCGACAGCAGTGCGGCGCGCGGATACAGGCCGAAGCGGCGCATCTCCTCGGCCGCCATGATCGTGATCTCGGCGAGCTGCTCGGCGGTCGGGTTCTCGTTGACGTGGGTATCCACCAGCACGACCTGGCGGTCGGGCAGGATCAGGACATTCATCGCCGCATACACGTTGACTCCCTCGCGCTTGCCCAGCACCTGGTCGATGTAATGCAGGTGCAGCGGCACGGTGCCGAAGGTGCCGCAGATCATGCCGTCGGCATTGCCCATGTGGATGACCATCGCGCCGATCAGCGTATGACGTCGCCGCATTTCCAGCTTCGCCCATTGCTCGGTGACGCCCTTGCGCCGCGTCATGGACAGGTATTCCTGCCAGTACTCGCGATAGCGCTCGTCGTATTCCGGATTGATCATTTCGAAATCGATCTCGGGCCGCATGCGCAAACCGAATTTCTCGATGCGCTGGGTCAGCACGGCAGGCCGGCCAACCAGGATCGGCTTGGCCAGATTTTCGTCGATGACTACCTGCACCGCGCGCAGCACGCGCTCTTCCTCGCCTTCGGCGAACACGATGCGCTTCTTCGCGGCAGGCGCCTTCTTCGCGATCTGGAAGATCGGCTTCATGAAGGTGCCGCTGTGGTAGACGAATTGCTGCAGGCTGCCGATGTAGGCTTGCATGTCCTGGATCGGGCGCGCCGCGACGCCGGAATCTTCGGCGGCTTTCGCCACGGCGGGCGCAATCTTCATCATCAGGCGCGGGTCGAACGGCTTCGGAATCACATACTCGGGGCCGAAGGACAGATTGCTGATGCCATACGCGGTAGCCACGATGTCAGACTGTTCCGCCTGTGCGAGTTCGGCAATGGCGCGCACTGCGGCGATTTCCATGTCGCGCGTGATGGTCGTCGCGCCCGAGTCGAGCGCGCCGCGGAAAATGTAGGGGAAGCACAGCACATTATTGACCTGGTTCGGGTAGTCCGAACGTCCGGTCGCAATCACGGCGTCGTCGCGCACCGCCTTGACTTCTTCCGGCAGAATTTCAGGTGTCGGATTGGCCAGCGCAAGGATCAGCGGCCTGGCGTTCATCTCCTTGACCATTTCCGGCTTGAGCACGCCGCCGGCCGACAGGCCGAGGAAGATGTCCGCGCCAGGAACCACTTCCGCGAGAGTGCGTGCGCTGGTGTCCTGCGCGAAGCGCTCCTTGTCCGGATCCATCAACTCCGCACGTCCCTTGTAAACGACACCGGCGAGGTCGGTGACGTAAATGTTCTCGATGGGGAATCCGAGGTCGACGATCAGATCAAGGCAGGCCAGCGCCGCGGCGCCAGCGCCGGAAACGACCAGCTTGCATTCCTTGATGTCCTTGCCGACCACTTTCAGCCCGTTCAGGATGGCCGCGCCGACGATGATTGCCGTGCCATGCTGGTCGTCGTGGAAGACCGGGATCTTCATCCGTTCGCGCAGCTTGCGCTCGATGTAGAAGCACTCCGGCGCCTTGATGTCTTCCAGGTTGATGCCGCCAAACGTCGGTTCCAGCGCGGCGATGATGTCGCACAGCTTGTCCGGATCGGTTTCGTTGACCTCGATATCGAACACGTCGATGCCGGCGAATTTCTTGAACAGCACGCCCTTGCCTTCCATGACCGGTTTGGCCGCCAGAGGTCCGATCGGGCCGAGGCCAAGCACGGCGGTGCCGTTGGAGATCACCGCGACCAGGTTGCCGCGGGCGGTGTATTTGAAGGCATTGGCGGGGTCGGTGACGATTTCTTCGCAGGCTGCCGCCACGCCGGGCGAATAGGCCAGCGCCAGATCGCGCTGGTTGAGAAGCTGTTTGGTGGGAGTGACGCTGATTTTCCCGGGAGTGGGAAACTCGTGGTATTCAAGTGCCGCCTGGCGCAATTGTTGACGAAGTGCTTCTTTTCGGTCAATCGAGGATTCCATGATGCGGCCTTCCTTTTTATCTTACGGAAAGCTTACGATTTTATCAGAGGGCATGTCCTCCTTTTATACGTATTTATCCTAGTCGCGGAGCAAGTTGCATTTCCCGTCCGCTATAAATACGGAATTCCAATGGTTCCGATGCGCCACACGCCTATTGGATTTATTTAAACAATCAATTTTTCTTATTGATAGCCATTGACTATTTTTCGTTCCATGCCGATTGTCCGAACAAATCGGCTTTTCACCGAAAAGGAGCGAACCATGGCAAAACAAGCATCCGTTACGATCCAGAACCTCGAAGCCGCTTTCGCCGGCGAATCGATGGCCCATATCAAATACCGCTACTTCGCGAAGCTCGCGCGCGAAGCCGGCGTGGAAGACATCGCGAAGGTATTCGAAGAAACCGCCGCGCAGGAAGTCATGCACGCATTCGGCCACCTCGACCTGTTATATCCAAAGTCGCAGCTGACGCCCGCCAAGGCGCTCGAAATCGCCATCGGGGGCGAGACTTACGAATACACCGAGATGTACCCGACATTCCGCCATCTCGCAGTACAGGAGGGCAACCAGGCGGCGGTCGCCGAATTCGACGAGCAGATCGCCGAGTCGAAAGAGCATGCAGACAGCTTCCGGCACACACTGGAAATCGCCGCCAAACGATTCGCCGCGCTGGCAAAAGTCGAGGAGCGCCATGCAAACAACTACCGCGACGCGCTCGCCTCCGTGGCGAAGTAAGCGCGGGAACGCTGCGGCGACAAATAACATCCATTGTCATAGAGAGGAACCTATATGAAAACTTACCAATGCATCGTTTGCGGCTTCGTGTACGACGAAGCGGCCGGATTGCCGGAAGACGGCATTCCACCCGGTACAAGATGGGAAGACATCCCGGCGCACTGGGCCTGTCCGGACTGCGGCGTGGCGAAGGCCGACTTCGACATGGTTGAAATCTGATCGCCCACCCACCAGGGAGAACACATGAATCCGGTCATCATCATCGGCAGCGGCCTCGCCGGCTACACCCTGGCTCGCGAGTTCCGCAAGCTGAACAAGGCAGCGCCGCTGCTGATCGTTACCGCCGACGATGGCGGTTTCTATTCCAAGCCGATGCTGTCGAACGCCTTCGCGCAGGGCAAGCAGGCGGCGGAACTGTTCACGCAGCCGGCTGCGCAGATGGCGGAGCAACTCGGCGTCACCATCCTCAGCGGCGTACGCGTCGAGAGCGTCGATACGGGCGCCATGACCGTAACGACGAGCGCCGGCGTGTTCGCCTACGACAAGCTGGTTCTCGCCGTGGGCGCACAACCGATCCGCCTCGCTATCGACGGCAATGCCGCGGATGCGGTCATGTCGGTGAACCATATCGACGACTACCAGCATTTCCGGCAACGGATTGCCGTATCCGGCCCACGTGCGCGCATCACGATTCTCGGCGCGGGCCTGATCGGTTGCGAATTCGCCGACGATCTGGCAGGGGCAGGCCATCATGTCAATCTGGTCGACCCAAGCAAGGCACCGCTCGCAGCACTGGCGCCACCCGCGTTGTCGCAGGGCCTGCGCTCTGCATTGGAGGCGCGCGGTGTTGATCTGCGACTCGGAACGTCTGCCGTTCGCATTGATCAGGCGCAGGGTGGCCTGATGGTCTCGCTCGCTGATGGCAGCATGTTCGAGGCCGACGTCGTGCTGTCAGCCGTTGGCCTGCGTCCGGATCTGCGCCTCGCGCAGGAAGCGAATCTGGCAACGGCACGTGGAGTCGTCGTCGATGCGTTCGGGAAGAGCAGCGCGCCGCATGTGTATGCGCTAGGCGACTGCGCGGAATACGTCACCGACGACAACGGCGGGCGTGTCCTGCCCTATATCGCTCCGCTGATGACCGCAGCGCGGGCAATCGCCCGCACGCTGGACGGCCAGCCTACGGCCATCGAGCTGAAGGCGACACCGGTGATCGTCAAGACGCCCTCGTTCCCGCTTGCGCTGTTGCCGCCGTCTCCGCAGGCAGCGGCCAGCGGCACGTGGCGCGCAACGAGCTTCGGCGAGCACATTGTCTGCCGCTTTCATGACGAGAACGGATGCATGCGCGGATTCGGGGTGGCGCCGCATGACGCAAAAATCCGGCAAACCCTGCTCGCCGAGCTCGGCAGCATGATGGCCAGCGCCGCCTGAAAACGACAATTCCGTCCGCAGTTGCAGGCCCGCATTCGGTACAATCGCATCATGTTGTCCGAATTCGACCTGATCGCGCGGTATTTCACCCGCCCAACGCGCCGCCCCGACCGCGTCGCACTGAGCGTGGGAGATGACTGCGCCCTGCTCAATCCGTCTCCCGGCATGCAACTGGCGATCTCGACCGACATGCTGGTCGAGGAACGCCATTTCTTTCCGGACGCGGATCCGTTCATGCTCGGCCACAAGTGCCTCGCGGTCAATCTTTCCGACCTGGCCGCCATGGGCGCGACGCCGCTTGCTTTCACCCTGGCACTTTCCCTGCCGGACGCGCGCCCCGAATGGCTGGAGCCCTTTTCCGCCGGCATGCTCGCACTCGCCGACCTGCACGCGTGCGAACTGATCGGCGGCGATACCACCAAGGGACCGCGCAATATCTGCATCACCGTCTTCGGTGAAATTCCACCGGGACAGGCGTTGCGGCGTGATGCAGCGCAAGCCGGCGATGACATCTGGATTTCCGGGACCATCGGCGAGGCACGGCTGGCACTTGCGGCCTGCCGTGATGAACTGAAGCTCGGTGCCGATGCGATGACGGCCGCCTGCGAGCGCCTGCATGCGCCAACGCCGCGCGTTGCGCTCGGTATGGCCTTGCGCGGTATTGCGCATGCCGCGATCGACATTTCGGACGGCCTGTCCGGCGATCTCGGGCACATCCTGGAACGGTCGAAAGCCGGCGCCACGCTCGACGCCGACGCCCTCCCCTGCGGGCCGAACCTGTCACGGCAGGCAGTCGAACTTCGTCGCCGCTTCGCGCTTGCCGGTGGCGATGATTACGAACTGTGTTTCACCGCGCCGCCTTCCCGACGCGATGCAGTGCTGGCGGCGGCCCGCACCGCATCCACAACCGTGACACGCGTCGGAACGATCGATGTCGCACCCGGCTTGCGTCTTGTCGACGCGCAAGGCGCCACGCTCGACCTGCAAGTCACATCCTTCGATCATTTCGCATCGCCATGACCACGCTCGAATCAGGCCAGACCGCCTGCGTCACCAAACCGAATGCACGCTTCATGCTGTCGCACCCTGCCCACCTGCTCGCGCAGGGTTTCGGCAGCGGCCTCTCGCCGATCGTTCCGGGCACTGCGGGCACGCTGCTCGCCTGGCTGTCGTTCAACGTGCTCACGGCGCGCTGGCCCGAATGGTTTTCGACGCTGCATTGGGCCATCATCATCGCGGCCGGATTCGTCGTCGGCATCTGGGCCTGTCGCAAGACCGGGCGTGACCTGGGGATCCCGGATCACGGCAGCATGGTCTGGGATGAAATCATTGCGTTCTGGATTGTGCTGCTGGTGCTGACGCCCTCCGGTCTCAGTACCCAGTTCTGGGCCTTTCTCTGGTTTCGGTTCTTCGACATGGTGAAGCCGGCGCCCATTGCATATTTCGATCGTCGCTTCAAGGGCGGCTTCGGCGTGATGTGGGACGACATCATTGCGGCGTTCTATACGCTGCTCGTGTTTGCCTTGTGGCGCACGCTGTAGAACGAGGACGAAAAAAACGCGGCCGCAAGGCCGCGTCAAGCTCGAAACTCCACGCCATGAACACACTGCCGGGTCGCTTTCATCCGGCAGCGCACTGTTCGACAACATTGTGGATCGAATAAGCAACGATCATTTGATGCAGATCATGTTCCCGTCGCGATAGCGGCGTTTCCCCCTTGACCTTGCGAGCCACCACGTTTCCGAAACATGCGGATCGTCGATGCAGTCATGCCATTGCCATGCCAGGACATGCACGGCGCAGAGCACGAATCGGATTCCACACCGATGAGCACCCGCATGCATGACACTGGCATCCACAGCAAATTTTTCAGGCCGAACAAGCCCGATCACGCAACCAAAAGCGCAATCGCAGTGGTAAAGTTAATCCTGTCCGCGGTGAAAGTCCGGCAAGACAATGCACCCAGATTTTCGCCCGGTCTACCGGCTATTCAAGTGAAATACATATCGGAGAACTCATGAGTGACATCATTGATCTGGCAGCGCGCGTCGGACGCGCACTCCAGGCAAAAGGACTACTGCTTGCAACCGCGGAATCGTGCACGGGCGGCGGCGTGGGGCAGGCCATCACTGACATCGCCGGCTCTTCGGAATGGTTCGATTGCGGCTACATCGCCTACTCCAATGCGTCCAAGACGGAGATGCTCGATGTGCCGGCAGCATTGATCGCGCAGTTCGGCACGGTCAGCGAGGAAGTCGCGGGCGCCATGGCGGAAGGCGCGCTTGCCAACAGCAATGCGCACATTGCGCTCTCCACAACCGGCATCGCCGGCCCAGGTGGCGCCGTTCCGGGCAAACCTGTCGGCACCGTGTGTTTCGGGTGGGCGATCGAGCATCACACCTTTACAGAACGGCTCGTTTTCTCCGGCGACCGGCAGGCGGTACGGCAGCAAACGATCATTCATGCGCTTGAAGGCTTGTTGCGCTTTCTGGATAACGCATGATGCTGGAAGGCTTCCAGCGAAAGCAGCTGCAGGTCAATGGCGTCTCCATCAATCTGCGGCACGGCGGCAGTGGGCCGCCGCTGCTTTTGCTGCACGGCTTTCCCCAGACCCATGTCATCTGGCACAAGGTCGCCGATGCACTGGCGCGCCAGTTCACGCTGGTCATGCCCGACCTGCGCGGCTATGGCGACTCGTCCATGCCCCCGGGTGCACCCGACCACAGCAATTATTCCAAGCGGATGATGGCGCAGGACATGGTCGAGGTCATGCATACACTCGGCTTCCCTTCGTTCTACCTGTGCGGACATGACCGGGGCGGCCGGGTCGCGCACCGCGTCGCGCTCGATCATCCGTCGGCGGTCAGGAAGTTAATGATCCTCGACATCTCGCCGACGCGCACCATGTACGAAGCGACGGACAAGGCATTCGCGACGGCGTATTACCACTGGTTCTTCATGATCCAGCCTGCGCCGCTGCCGGAAACGCTGATGGGCAACAGTGCGTCGTTCCTGCTGGACACGCTGCTTGGCGGCTGGGGTTCCGAGGGAGAAAAGTTCATCGATCCTGCAGCGCTGGACGAATACCGGCGCTGCTTCTGCCGCGCGGAAGCGATCCATGCCGCGTGCGAGGACTATCGCGCGGCGGCCGGCATCGACCTGGAACACGACCGCGACCATGACACGAACAAAATCGCATGCCCGGTGCATGTGCTCTGGGGCGAGCGCGGCGTGATCGGCCAACTCTTCAATCCGCTGGAAGACTGGAAGGCAAAATGCGCGCAGGTGGTAACGGGCAAATCCTTGCCGTGCGGGCACTTCATTGCGGAACAGGTGCCTGACTTATTGCTGCAGGAAATGCTCGCATTCTTCGGCCGTCACGATGCTGCTCCCGCATAGCGAGGTCAAACCCGGAAGCGATTGATCGCGTCCCGGGTTTCCATTGCCACGCGCCGCGCCGCCTGCGTAAAATCCTCACCCGCTTTCTCATCCGGCTTCGCGTACAGGATCGCGCGCGATGAATTGATCATCATGCCCGTTCCGTTCGCCGTCTTGCCGGCATTGACCGTCGCCTGGATATCGCCCCCCTGCGCGCCGATGCCCGGGACCAGCAAGGGCATGTCGCCGACGATCCGGCGCACCTGCGCCAGTTCGTCCGGGAACGTGGCGCCGACCACCAGCCCGCACTGGCCACTGGTGTTCCACTTGTCGGCGACGAGATGCGCGACATGCTGGTAGATCGGCATGCCGTCCGCAGTCAGGAATTGCAGGTCCGAACCGCCCGGATTCGAGGTGCGGCACAGGACGATGACGCCGCGGTCCTTCCATTCAAGATAGGGCGCGACCGAGTCGTATCCCATGTAAGGATTGACGGTCACCGCATCAGCGCCATAACGCTCGAACGCTTCGCGCGCGTATTGCTCGGCGGTTGCGCCGATATCGCCGCGCTTGGCGTCGAGCACGATCGGGATGGCGGGATACGTCTTGCGCAGGTAATCGCAAATTGCTTCGAGCTGGTCTTCCGCGCGCAGTGCTGCGAAATAAGCGATCTGCGGCTTGAATGCGCATGCCATGCCGGCGGTTGCGTCGATGATTGCTTTGCAGAACGCATAGATCGACTGCGGCTGCCCCTGCAGTTGCGCCGGAAATTTGGCGATGTCCGGATCGAGCCCGACGCACAGAAGAGAATCATTGGCCGCCCACGCGGCAGCCAGTTTGTTGATGAAGGTCACGGATTTACCCGAAAGATGTCAAATAGTGCACATTGTAACGTGCCATGCTATCGTTTCGGGATGACTTCTCTTTCCCGCAAGGACTGGCTCCTGCTCGTCCTCCTGACACTGAGCTGGGGACTCAACTGGCCAATCATGAAAATGGGCGTTCGAGACTTTCCGCCGCTGACTTTCCGCACGGTCAGCATGATCGGCGGTCTGCCGGCCTTATGGCTGGCCGCGCGCATGCAAGGCGCCTCGCTCGCGATTCCCCGCGGGAAAGCCTGCGACGTCGTCCGGCTTGCTGTCCCCAACATGCTTATTTGGCACGTGTTCGTGATCCTGGCAGTCAAGATGCTCTCGTCGGGCCGTGCAGCCATCCTTGGCTATACGATGCCGGTGTGGGCCGTACTCTCCGCCCGGGTATTTTTCGGCGACCGGCCAGGCCGTAACGGCTGGATCGGCATTGCCTGCGCGCTAGGCGGCGCCCTGCTGCTCTTGTCGAGCGAATTCACGACACTGGCCGGCAATCCGCTGGGAACGGTGCTGGCATTGATCGCAGCGGCCGGGTGGGGTTACGGGACGGTGACGATGAAGCGCTCGACGCTCGCGATGCCGACCATTTCCCTCACATTCTGGATGCTGGCCTTGACCACCTCGGCCATGGCGCTCGCGGCAACCCTGTTCGAAAGCAACGCGTGGCATCTGCCTGACATCGATACGATTGGCGCAATCGTTTTCAACGCTCTGGTTATCTTCGGCTTCGCGCACGTGGTCTGGTTCAGACTGGCGCGAACGCTTCCGCCCGTGGTGTCCAGCCTGTCCGTGATGATGATTCCGGTGCTCGGCGTGTTCTCCGGCGCCTGGCTGCTCGGCGAAACGCCGCACTGGCAGGACTATGCGGCGATGGCCCTGATCCTGGCAGCGATGAGTACCGTTTTGTTGAAACCCGTCACGCTCACCCGCAAATAATTGCTGCAATTCCCGCGTCACAATTCAGCGAAAGGTAAATCACAATGAAAACATGGATCAGATGGATGGCAGTAGCGGCGCTTGCCTCGATGCTGAGCGCGTGCGGCTATAATGAATTTCAGGCAAAGGACGAGCAGGTCAAGGCGGCATGGAGCGAAGTGGTGAATCAGTACCAGCGCCGCGCCGACCTGATCCCGAATCTGGTCAATACCGTCAAGGGCTACGCCTCGCACGAGAAGGATACGCTGGAGGCCGTCACGCGCGCACGTGCCGCCGCAACCAGTTTCCAGATCACCCCGGAAGTACTGAACAATCCGGAGGCGTTCAAGAAGTTCCAGCAGGTGCAGGGCGAACTGTCGAATGCACTGTCGCGGCTGATGGCGGTTTCCGAAAACTATCCCAATCTCAAGGCTGATGCCAGCTTCCGCGATCTGCAGTCGCAGCTGGAAGGTACCGAGAACCGGATCACCGTCGCTCGTCAGCGCTACATCCAGGCAGTGCGCGAATACAACGTACTGGCGCGCAGCTTTCCGACTAATCTGACGGCGATGATGTTCCACTACGAAGTCAAGCCCTCGTTCACGGTTGAGAACGAGAAAACCATTTCGAACGCGCCGGCAGTCAACTTCGGCAAATAAGCGCGCGAAACATCATCATGCTCGCCCTCCTTCCGCGCCACCTGATCGGAATTTTCCTGGCGTTGGCCATGTCCGTGGCCGGCGCCCAGGATTTCGTGCCGGTTCCGCCGCTCAAGGCGCGGGTCACGGACCAGGTCGGACTGCTGACTCCCGCGCAGCGCACCACGCTGGAAAACGTGCTGAAGGAATACGAAGATCGCACCGGCAGCCAGATCGCCGTCCTGCTGATGAGCAAGACAGAACCCGAAGCGATCGAGCAGTACAGCATTCGCGTCTTCGACGAGTGGAAACTGGGCCGCAAAGGCATCGACGACGGCGTGTTGCTGATCATCGCCAGGGACAATCCTCCCGCATTGCGGCGCATGCGCATCGAAGCCGGTCGCGGCGTACAAGGAACGCTCACCGATGCCCAGTCGAAGCGTATCCTGCAGGATGTGATGGCGCCTCACTTCCGTCAGAACGACTTCTACGGTGGCCTGGTGGCGGGCATTTCCGCCATCACCAGCGTGCTGGACAAGGAGCGCTTTCCGGCACCGGGCAACAAGAAACCCTCACAGGAAGAAGAGTCCGACACGTTCTCGCTCGGCCTGTTTTTCTTTTTCATGATCCTGTTCCTGCTGCTGTCGCGTGCCCGTTCGCGGCGTTACGGACATCAGCGCAGCGGCTGGGGACGGTCCGCGCCTGGTGTGATCCTTGGCGACGGTTTCGGCAGAGGCGGATTCGGTGGCGGAGGCTTCGGAGGTTCCGGCGGAGGAGGCGGATTTTCGGGTGGCGGCGGAACCGCCGATGGCGGCGGCGCTTCGGGGAATTGGTGATGAAAACCTTTTCGCGCCTGATCAGGCATCTGTCCACAACGACCGCCGACGGCCGCCGCGCGTTTCCGGAACAAACGCTGAAGACCATTGAAGAAACGATCACCGCCGGCGAGAAGCGCCATCGCGCAGAGGTACGCATGGTGATCGAACCCTCGCTCAGCTCGCAAGCCGTGCTCAACGGAATGTCGCCGCGCGACCGCGCGAGAGAGCTGTTTTCCCACTATCGCGTTTGGGATACGGAGGAAAATTGCGGCGTGCTGCTGTATATCAACCTGGCTGACCATCAAGTGGAAATTGTCGCCGACCGTGGCGTCGGCCGTGAAGTCGCCGCAAAAGAATGGCATGCGGTCTGCCGCACCATCACCGAAGGTTTTGCCAGTGGCTCCTATCACGACAGCGTCATCGCCGCACTCGATCAGCTGAACAGACTGCTCGAGAAGCATTACCCCGACGACGGCTCGTCACGCAATCAGTTGCCGGACAAACCGGTCATGCTCTGACTTTCCGGCCGCGCGGCCCTCCGCCAACTTTCGGCGCACGGCATTTCAACCGCGCTCATACACCCACTGCAGCAAGGCATCCTGTGCCTCCTGCCCTTGCAGGGAATTGGGATGGTTGATCATGAAGACGACCACATAGCGCTTGCCGGAAGTGGCCTGGACATAACCTGCAATATTGCGAACCTCATTCAGCAGGCCTGTCTTGATATGCGCCTTTCCTGCTACCGTCTGGTTGACCAGTCGCATGCGCATGGTGCCGTCCAGGCCGGCCAGCGGCAACGACGCCATGAACTCCGGCATGACTGGCGACTCGAAGGCCGCCTCCAGCATCCGTCCCATGGTCAGCGGGGAAATGCGCTCAGTGCGCGACAGGCCTGAGCCGTTCTCGACGTTCAATTCCGGCGCGTCGATTCCCTTGTTGCGGAGCCATGTGCGCAACACCGCAGCACCGCGCTCGGCATTGGCCGGCAGATTCAATTCATTGGCGGCAATCGTCAGCAGCAACTGGCGCGCCATGACGTTGTTGCTGTACTTGTTGATGTCGCGGATCACCTCCGCGAGCGCCGGCGAGTCCCATTGCGCGACCAGGCGCGCCGACTCCGGCACTGTTCCGCTTTTCACGTCACCTTTCAGCGTGCCGCCGAGATCCGCCCACAGCCGGCGAAACGCCAGATGAAAATATTGGGTGTGCGTCATCTGGTAGGGATGCACATACCATACCTTCTCGCCGCAGGATGCGGAATAGGTGCCGGCGAAGCGCGCGCCCCAGGTATCGATTGCCGGATGCAGCCGCACATGCCAGTCGCCGCATTCTCCCTTCGACAGCCGCGGCGCGGTCACCGGGTAAGCTGCGAGCGGCGGATCCATCGTCACGCCGACCACGCCACGTGCTTCGTCAGGCGTAAAGCGAAAGGCCAGGGCCTTATAGTTGAGCAACAAGGCGTCGGGACCAACGTTATATGGCTTCATCGGGTCGCCATCGAATTGCGCCGGGTCATACGGCGTTTCTTCGAATGCGCTGCGATCCAGCACCAGGTCGCCGCGAATCTCGCGAATGCCCCTTGCACGGATGCGGCGCAGGAACAGCCAGAAGTTTTCCAGCACGAGCTTCGGATCGCCGCTTCCCTTGATGTAAAGATCGCCACGCAGGACATCACCGGCCTGCGTGCCGGTGGCATATGCCTGCGTCTTCCAGGTGAACGCCGGGCCGAGCAGCTCAAGGGCAGCGTCGCTTGTCACCAACTTCATCGTGGATGCCGGATTGAGCGGCGTCGTTTCATTTGAAGCAAGCAATACCGGACCCGCTCCCACCTCCCGCACATAGATGCCGGTAGCGGAAACCGGGATCTGCGCGCGTTGCAGCGCATCTGCGACCGGAATCGGCAATTGTTGCGCTATGGCCGGCGCGGTGAATGCAAATATGGCAAGCACCGCTTGGAGTCTCTTCAGAATTCGCATAGGATTAGAAAAACGTATCACGCGCAATGCAATCGATTATCCCACGTCAGGGCTGCAAACCATGCCAAAATCCGCCGCTTCCGCCGCCGTACAAACCGTCGATCCGCTGGCATTGGAAAACCAGTTCTGCTTTGCGTTGTACTCCGCCTCGCTGGCGATGACAAAGACCTACAAGCCGCTCCTCGACAAGCTCGGACTTACCTATCCGCAATACCTGGTGATGCTGGTGCTGTGGCAGCAGGACGACATCCTGGTCAAAACCATCGGCGAAAAACTCTTCCTCGATTCCGGCACGCTCACCCCCCTGCTGAAGCGACTGGAAGCCTCATCGCTGATCCAGCGTACGCGCGACGAGGCGGACGAACGCCAAGTGAGGATCACCCTCACCAAGGAAGGCCGAGCCCTCAGGAAGAAGGCGCAAGCCATTCCGCACCAGATGGTGTGCGCCAGCGGTCAGTCGCTGGATGCCTTGGCGCGCCTGCGCAATCAGCTCTCCTCGATCCGCGACGATCTCGTCAAACTGGCTTCATAGAAAAACGGCGAGCAAACTTTCCAATTTCTCCATTCCAGTATTTAATTTGGACACAATTTAATTGTGTGCTATATTTCTCTTGCATCCAAACCGAATCCCTCATCCCGCCATCATCAAGGAGTTTCACATGCAGATCCTCTACAAGGCGCAAGCCACCGCCACCGGCGGCCGCGACGGTCGCGCCGTTTCCAGCGACAACAAGCTCGACGCCAGGCTCAGTACTCCGAAAGAACTTGGCGGACCGGGCGGCGACGGCACGAATCCCGAACAGCTGTTTGCCGCCGGCTATTCCGCCTGCTTCCTGTCCGCGATGAAATTCGTTTCCATGCACGCCAGGATTCCGTTGCCGGCCGACACATCCGTCACCGCCGAGATCGGCATCGGACCAAACGGCAACGGCGGCTTCGGTCTTGCCGCCGAACTGCGCGTCGCCCTGCCTGGGATGGATCGCGAGACCGCGCGCACCCTCGTCAACAAGGCGCATGAAGTCTGCCCCTACTCCAATGCGACCCGCGGGAACATCGAGGTCAGCCTCGCTCTGGTCTGATTGTCCCGATTCCCGCCCTCTATAAAGGAGCCGGGAAGGGAAAATGCCCGCTACCACGCCTGCATGTCTTCCCGAAACCTAAACCCCCGCCCGCCGGGGGTTTTCTTTGTTGCACATGGCGTGACTTGGCGAAAAAACAAGACATCATCGACATGGTCTTGAAAAATGAATTACCCGCCCCTATACTTAGCACTCGTTAGGGGAGAGTGCTAACAAGAACTCCGCCTGGCTTCCGAATTTTCTCGTGCGGTATTGCTGCACTATGAAATCCAGCTTGCAGCGAATCTGCCGCAAACAACCATAACTTATTGATAATTAAGGAGTTTGTATGAACCTTCGTCCATTGCACGATCGCGTCATCGTCAAGCGCCTCGACCAGGAAACCAAGACTGCGTCCGGCATCGTTCTTCCGGAAGCAGCTGCGGAAAAGCCCGACCAAGGCAAAGTGCTCGCTGTCGGTAACGGCAAGATTCTGGAAGACGGCAAAGTCCGTCCGCTTGACGTGAAAGTCGGCGACGTCGTGCTGTTCGGCAAGTACTCCGGCCAGACCGTGAAGGTGGAAGGCGAGGAAGTGCTCGTGATGCGCGAAGAAGACATCATGGCAATCGTCCAGAAATAAATACAGATACCTGTTCAATATTTAAGGAGTCACCAACATGGCAGCAAAAGAAGTAGTCTTCGGCGACGCCGCGCGTCACAAGATGGTTGAAGGCGTCAACATCCTCGCCAACGCCGTTAAAGTCACCCTCGGCCCAAAAGGCCGCAATGTCGTCCTCGAGCGCTCCTTCGGCGCCCCGACCGTCACCAAGGACGGCGTTTCCGTTGCCAAGGAAATCGAGCTGAAGGACAAGCTCATGAACATGGGTGCGCAAATGGTCAAGGAAGTCGCGTCCAAGACCTCCGACAACGCCGGCGACGGCACCACCACCGCTACCGTGCTGGCCCAGGCGATCGTCCGTGAAGGCATGAAGTATGTGGCCGCCGGCATGAACCCGATGGACCTGAAGCGCGGCATCGACAAGGCTGTTACCGCGACCGTCGAAGAACTGAAGAAGATCGCCAAGCCCTGCACCACTTCCAAGGAAATCGCACAAGTCGGCGCCATTTCCGCCAACTCCGACACCTCCATCGGCGAACGTATCGCTGAAGCCATGGAAAAGGTCGGCAAGGAAGGCGTGATCACCGTGGAAGACGGCAAGTCCCTGAACGACGAGCTCGAGATCGTCGAAGGCATGCAGTTCGATCGCGGCTACTTGTCCCCGTACTTCATCAACAACCCGGACAAGCAGGTTGCCATCCTCGAAAATCCGTTCGTCCTGCTGTTCGACAAGAAGATTTCCAACATCCGTGACCTGCTGCCGGTACTGGAGCAAGTCGCCAAGGCAAGCCGCCCGCTGCTGATCATCGCTGAAGACATCGAAGGCGAAGCGCTGGCCACCCTGGTTGTGAACAACATCCGCGGCATCCTGAAGACCTGCGCCGTCAAGGCTCCGGGCTTCGGCGACCGTCGCAAGGCCATGCTGGAAGACATCGCCATCCTGACCGGTGGCCAGGTGATCGCCGAAGAAGTCGGCCTGACCCTGGACAAGGCAAGCCTGAACGACCTCGGCCAGGCCAAGCGCATTGAAATCGGTAAGGAAAACACCACCATCATCGACGGCGCCGGCCAGGCTTCCGCGATCGAAGCACGCGTCAAGCAAATTCGCGTACAGATCGAAGAAGCAACGTCCGACTACGATCGCGAGAAGCTGCAAGAGCGCGTTGCCAAGCTGGCAGGCGGTGTTGCAGTGATCAAGGTTGGTGCTGCAACCGAAGTCGAAATGAAAGAGAAGAAGGCACGTGTCGAAGACGCGCTGCACGCAACCCGTGCGGCCGTTGAAGAAGGCATCGTTCCCGGCGGCGGCGTGGCTCTGCTGCGCGCTCGCGCCAACCTGACCATGAAGGGCGACAACGCCGATCAGGACGCTGGCATCAAGATCGTCCTGCGCGCGATGGAAGAGCCGCTGCGCATGATCGTCACCAACGCCGGCGAGGAAGCGTCGGTCGTCGTCAACAAGGTCATCGAAGGCAAGGGTAACTTCGGTTACAACGCTGCCAACGGCACCTACGGCGACATGGTCGAGATGGGCGTGCTGGATCCGGCCAAGGTTACCCGTTCGGCCCTGCAGAACGCAGCCTCGATCGCCGGCCTGATGCTGACCACCGACTGCACCGTTGCCGAGCTGGTGGAAGAGAAGCCGGCTGCTCCGATGGGTGGCATGGGCGGTATGGGTGGCATGGGCGGCATGGAAGGCATGATGTAATTTGCCCCGCGAATCCTCAATCGCAGAAAAGCCCGCTTCGGCGGGCTTTTTTCATCCCCGGAGAAGTTCGATATCGGGCAGGTTTCCGCCTACCTCTTGCACCGTCTTCCATTGGGTCAGTGCCCTCACCACCACCGGCAGTGGCTCCGGCCAAATCTCCGGCAAGTCCCTTTCCTGCCGGCTTAACGCCGGAAACGCAAGCTGCTCCCTCGGCGGACAGAACGCCGCATTCACACCCGGCTTGTTGCCGCGCGCATCGATGCGGTACCAGCCAAATCGTTTCAGATAGACCGCATTCAATCCATGCAGGCAGAAAGGCGGGCCGACCGTCTCGACGGCCAGCCGCTGGTAACACAGCCCGGCCGGTATCCCGCTGGCACGCAGCAAGGCGGCAAGAAGATGGCTCTTGGCATAGCAATAGCCGGTGCCATGGCGAAGCACTTCCGACGCAATGCATGTCACGGGGCCGCTCCCGTCATCACCGCTGTGTCTGATGGCGTCACGGACATATTCAAAAGAGCGTCGTGTCAGGTCTTCTTCATCCGCGGCACCCGCAGCAAGTTCCGTGGCCTTCCTGCGGATCGCCGGATGGTCCACGTCGATAAAGGTACTGCTTTCGAGATAAGGTGCCATCAAGCTGTCCCTTTCACACTTGCCGGACCGCATTCTGCGGCGAAACGCAGCGGTATTGCCCGGACGCCGACGATGGACAACAACAAGAGTCCCACCAACGACTGTTTTCGATGCATGCTTTCTCCCCAAATCGATGATTCTTGTGGATTTGTTATCGCATGTAAATCTCTTAATTGCTTTCAATGCATGATGTGCACGCAGCATCCGGGCGCAAGTTCATCGATGTCGTCGTTGACATTACTTGCTCTATGGAAATAAAACCGATAAAGTCGAAGCCGCGCCCGCAAGACCTGCATCGTCTTGTGGTTATTAGGCGTGCAATCAGATCAATCTTGTCGGAGACAACTATGAAGTGTGTTTTGAAGTTTTTTATCGGCGCGTGCCTGAGCATCGGATTTATCACGGGCTCCTATGCGGGAGACAAAGGAACGAAGGATGAGGCGGTAACCCTCGTCCACAAGGCAATCGCCTTCTACAAGGCGAATGGCAAGGACAAGGCCT
This sequence comes from Pseudomonadota bacterium, assembly GCA_021821365.1. Lineage (GTDB taxonomy): Bacteria > Pseudomonadota > Gammaproteobacteria > Burkholderiales > Burkholderiaceae_D > Noviherbaspirillum. Next base: position 19,299 of record JAKACN010000004.1, read on the forward strand.
TTGCCGAGGTGAGCAACAAGTCCGGGCAATTCGTCGATCGCGACATGTACGTGTACATTCTCGACACCAACGGCACCATGATGGCCCACGGCGCGAATGAAAAACTGATCGGGAAGGATCTGACGAACCTGAAGGACGCTGACGGGAAGCTTTTCGCGCAGGAACTGATCGCCCACGCAAAATCGAAGAAGGCGGGCTGGGTCGACTACAAATGGCCGAATCCCGTGACGAAACAGATCGAGGCGAAGACCACCTATGTCGAAGCGTTCGACGGCTATGGATTTGCCGTCGGCGTATACAAGTAATCATCGCCTTCCCTGCGCGGGCCGGCTGCACGGTTGCGCGCAGGATAATTCCCGGAAAGCCTCTTACCTCTTCCAGTTTGGCGTGCGCTTCTCGATAAACGCCTGTACCCCCTCCAGCGCAGCTTCATCCATCATGTTGCACGCCATCGTCTGGCCTGCCAGCTGGTAGGCGGCGCCGATACCGAGTTCCAGCTGCTTGTAGAAAAGCTGCTTGCCCATCGCAATGGCGACCGCAGGCTTGGCAAGGATGTTGGCGGCCAGTTTTCCGATCTCGGCATCGAGCTGCTCAGCGGGCACGACACGATTGATCAGGCCGCGCTCGCGCGCAGTTTCGGCATCGATGAATTCGCCCGTCAGGAGCATTTCCATTGCCTGCTTGCGCGAGACATTGCGCGACAGGCCGACCGACGGTGTCGAACAGAACAAGCCGTAATTCACGCCGGACACCGCAAATTTTGCCTCGCTGGCGGCGACCGCAAGATCGCACATCGATACGAGCTGGCAGCCCGCCGCCGTGGCGATGCCGTGCACGCGTGCAATCACCGGCTGTGGCATCTGCTGAATGGTCAGCATCACCTTGCTGCACTGATTGAACAGCTTCCTGTAATACTCTTCGGAAGGCTGCGCGCGCATCTGTTTCAAGTCGTGGCCGGCGCAAAATGCCTTGCCTGCCCCCGCCAGGATGACGAGGCGGATGCCGCGATCATTCCTGATCGCGTCGAGCTCCCCCTGCAAGGCTTCCATCATTTCTTCCGAAAGCGGATTGAACTTCTCGCCGCGATTGAGCGTGAGCGTCGCCACGCCCTCCTGCACGGCCCGGATCACATAAGGTGTTTCATTGCTCATCGTCGCTGTCCTCCTCATGGTCTTGCGGTAAGCCGAGCGATGGCTCGGGCTGGTAGCTTGCAAGCAGGTCGGCGCGGCTCTGCGGGGTTTCCAGGCTGATGCGGCCGAGCGCACCACTGCGATAGTCCTGCAGCAAGGTGTGCGCCGCTTTTTCGAGGTCGTACTCGCCGCCCTTCACGCGAAACGCGCGCCGCATTGCGATGCCTTCAAGTACGCCGACGCCGTCCATGCCTTCCGTCCTGAATCCGTAACGTGCCGCCAGAAGCTGCGGATAGCGGGCAAGCAGCTGCTCTGCCAGGAAGGTCGCCACCTCTTCCTCGATCACCGCATTCACCCCCACCGCATGGCTGGCGGCAAGCATCAGGCCATCGGTCGGGTGCTCGATCTTCGGCCACAGCATGCCGGGCGTATCGATCAGGACGATGTTATTGCCCAGATAGAGACGCTGCTGGGTCTTGGTCACCGCGGGCTCATCGCCCACTGCCGCCACGCGCTTCTTGAGCAAGGCATTCATCAACGTCGACTTGCCGACGTTCGGGATACCCATGATCATCATGCGCAGCGGCTTGAGAGCCGTCCCGCGATGCGGCGCCAGCTTCAGCGCGAAGCCCGGGACCTTTGCGACATCGGCCGGCTTCTTGCAGCTCAGCGCAACGGCATGCACGTCCTTTTGCGCGTTGTAGTAATCAAGCCATGCCTTGGTGGCGGCAGGATCGGCGAGGTCGGCCTTGTTGAGGATCTTCAGGCAGGGACGCTGGCGCTGCTTGCGCAGCTGTTCGATCATGGGATTGCAACTGGCTTGCGGCAAGCGCGCGTCCAGCACCTCGATGACGAGGTCGGTCTTCTCCATGGATTCCGCCGCCTTCTTGCGGGCGGCGTTCATGTGGCCGGGGAACCATTGAATGGACATGCGTGAATTGTTGTATCGAGGCAAACCGCTATTTTACCTGCTGCCCGCCTCCTTCACGCGAAGGCCGGCAGCGCCTCAGTCGAGTTCGGCCAGTGCCTTGACGTGCGCGACGACGCTGCGACCGAGCGCGGAAAGGTTGTAACCGCCTTCCAGGCAACTGACGATGCGCCCCTTGGCATGCTCTTTCGCGACTGCCAGGACCTGCTGCGTGATCCAGGCGTAGTCATCCTCGATCAGTCCCATCTGGCCGATATCGTCCTCGCGGTGCGCGTCGAAACCGGCGGAAATGAAGATCATCTCCGGTCGGTGCGCATGCAAGGCCGGCAACCATCGCTCGGCGACCAGCTGGCGCACCAGGTCGCCCTTGGTGTAGGCCGGCACCGGCACGTTCACCATGTGCGGCGAATCCGGCCTGATCTCGGTATAGGGATAGAAGGGATGCTGGAAGAAACTCACCATCAGCACGCGCGGATCGTCGAGGAAGGCTTCCTCCGTCCCGTTGCCATGATGTACATCGAAATCGACAATCGCCACGCGCTGCAAACCGCGTGCATCGAGCGCATGTTTGGCAGCAATCGCAACATTATCGAAGAGGCAAAAACCCATGGCCTCGGATGGCCTCGCATGATGCCCCGGCGGACGAATGGCGCAGAAAGCGTTGCTCAGCTCTCCCTCGATCACGGCATCGGTCGCCGCCACTGCCGCGCCCGCGGCCCGCAGCGCCGCATTCCAGCTATGCTCGTTGAGCATCGTGTCGGCATCGATCGGGTAATAGCCCGAGCCGGTGTCAACCAGTGCCGTGGAGTTCTCCTGCACGCGGGCAACCGCGTCAGCCGTGTGCACGCGCCGGATTTCGGCGACATCGACCTTCGGCGCCTCGCGGTGTTCGAGCAGGTTATTGATCCTGCTGGCGATAAGCTGGTCTTCGATCGCTTGCAGGCGGGCCGGACATTCCGGATGCCATTGCCCCATTTCATGGCGCTTGCAGTCGGGATGGGTGTAGATGGCGGTGGTCATTTCGGTAAAGCCGGATGTGCGGTGTGGTTCTCGAATAGAATCTATCTGTCATCGATATCACGGCGGATATCGATGGAATCGATGCATATAGTGTAACGAATAACAGAATGGATGACAGGAGCTTTTGTCATCAGCCTGGATTTGCGATGCCATAACCCTAGCGCGTTTCCCTTTCACACAGATTACAGAAGACTCATGTTCGCAAAAATCCATGCTGTCGCCGGCCAGGTCAGCCAGATCGTCGTCGGAAAAGACGTGCAAATCCGCCAGTCGCTGGTCTGCCTGCTGGCCGGAGGGCACTTGCTGATCGAGGACGTGCCTGGCGTGGGCAAGACGACGCTGGCGCACGCGCTGGCGATCTCCCTCGGGCTGAAATTCAGCCGGTTGCAATTCACCAGCGATCTGCTGCCCGCCGATGTGATCGGCATTTCCATTTTCGACCGCGAAAAGAACGGCTTCGTGTTCCATCCCGGCCCGGTATTCACGCAGGTCTTGCTGGCGGACGAAATCAACCGTGCCACGCCGAAGACCCAGTCCGCCCTGCTGGAAGCGATGGAGGAGCGCCAGGTCACGGCGGATGGCGTGACACGCAACCTGCCCGAACCGTATTTCGTGATCGCCACGCAGAATCCGACGCATCAGATCGGCACCTTCCAGTTGCCCGAGTCGCAGCTGGACCGTTTCATGATGTGTCTGTCGCTGGGCTATCCGGATGCCGTCGCGGAACGTGCCCTGCTGATGGGCGAGGACCGGCGGACCATGCTGAAATCCCTGGCGACGGCGATGCAGCCGGAAGAGTTGCTGGCGGCGCAAGCGGCACTCAAGGGAATCCATGTCTCGCCGGCACTGATCGATTATGTGCAGGCACTGGCACAGGCATCGCGCCAGAACGGATCGTTTGCGGAAGGCATGAGCCCGCGCGCAGCCATTGCCATGCTCCAGGCTTCGCGCGCCTGGGCCGCGCTGGAAGGACGCAACCATGTCATTCCCGAAGACGTACAGGCGGTCCTCGTGCCCGTCGTCGCGCATCGGCTGCGGCCATTGAAATCGGCGGGCAGCTCCGCACTGGGCAGCCGCGACCTGGTGCTGCAACTCATGAAATCCGTTCCGGTGTGAAGAAAAAACTTTCCCTCTACAGCCGGTTTGAACACAGCATCCGCAAGCGTGCCAGCAAATGGCTGTTCCGCCTCGACGGTCCGGAGCCGGGCGAAACATTCCTCAACCAGCGGCGCGTCTTCATCGTCCCCACTCATCCCGGGCTGCTGTTCGGCGCGACGCTTGTCGTGCTTTTCATCGCCTCTGCGAATTACAACCTGAGCCTCGGCTTCGCGCTCACTTTCCTGCTCGGCGGTTGCGGACTCATCGCCATGCACTTGACGTTCCGCAATCTTGCCCATCTCCACCTGGCGGCAGGCCGCGCTGCTCCCGTTTTCGCGGGTGAAGAAGCGCAATTCGAACTGCACCTGATCAACCGGCGCAAGGTTCAACGCTACGCCATCTGGATCGACTTCGTCGCCGATGACAGGCCGGATCTGGCGCAGGCCTGCGACGTTGCCGCCAATGCCGGCACCAGCGTCGTCCTTTCAACACCGGCCGACAAACGAGGACGTCTGCAGGCCCCGCGGGTGCGTCTGCAGACACGATTCCCGCTGGGCCTGCTGCGCGCGTGGAGCTACTGGCAACCGGATGCCACAGTCCTCGTCTATCCTCGGCCGGAAGACGATGCGCCGCCGCTCCCCTATACCGCGGCGATGCAGTTGGATGGGCAAGGGCGGGCCGGCCAGGACGATTTTGCCGGCATCCGGGGCTACCAGGCAGGCGACTCGCTGAAGCGGCTCGCATGGCGGCAGATCGCGAAGCTCGATGCCGGCACTCATGGCGCCCTGATCTCGAAACATTTCGAAGGCGGCTCCGCGAGCGAGATCGTCATCGACTTCGCCGCAATGTCCGACGGAATGGATACCGAAGCAAAACTTTCGCGCATGGCCCGATGGATCCTGGAAGCAGATGCGCGGAACATGGCGTATGCATTCCGTCTGGGCGATACCAGCTATCCGGCCGCGCTCGGGCCGGCGCACAGGGAAGCGTGCCTGCGCGCCCTGGCCTTGTATCCGACAACATCATGAAGCTCGGTGTCATCCAGTCGCTTGCGCATCGCATGCAGCGCCCGCTCACACGCGACAAGGCGGACACCCTGCTCTTGCTGGCCACCTGTGCGTTCGTGCTGCTACCGCACGCGGGTCACCTGCCGGGATGGGTGTTCCCAACCTGCATGGTTGTCCTTGCGTGGCGCGGCTGGGTGACCTTCCGCGGCAATCGGATGCCGCCGAACTGGCTGCTGCTGCCCATCGCCGTGCTCGCGATGGCCGGCGTCTATCTGACGTACCAATCCTTTTTCGGACGCGAGCCCGGCGTCGCGATGCTGGCGCTACTGCTCACCTTGAAGCTGCTGGAAATGCATGCCAAGCGGGACCTGTTCGTCGTGCTCTTCCTCAGTTTCTTCCTCATCCTGGCCAGCTTCTTCGAATCGCAGTCAATCGGTACGGCGCTGATGACCATCGCCGCCGTGATCGCGCTGCTCACCACGCAATTGTCTTTCCAGTACACCGGTGCCGTGCCCTCGCTTGGGCAGCGTTTCAGGCTCGGCACAACGATCCTTGCGCTCGCCGCGCCACTGACGCTCGTCCTGTTCCTGCTCTTTCCTCGCATTCAGGGACCGCTCTGGGGCCTGCCGGGCGACGCCATGGCGGGGCGTTCCGGCTTGTCGGAAACCATGGCCCCCGGAAACATCGCGAAGCTCGCGCTCTCGGACGATATCGCGTTTCGCGTCAAGTTCATCGACCCGGCCCCGCCGAATCCGAAACTGTACTGGCGCGGCGTCGTGCTCGGGAACTTCGACGGCCGCGTCTGGGCGCCTTTGCCGGCAACGTGGGGCAATCGTCGCATCAATATCAACCTGCGCGGCGCACCGATCCGCTATCAGGTCACGCTGGAGCCGCATGGCCGGAACTGGCTGTTCGCACTGGAAGTGCCGCAGGCGCTGCCGCACGTCGACGACAATCCGACCGGCGCCACGCCTGACCTGCAGATCCGTACCGCACACCCGATCGGCAATCGCGTGCGCTATGACCTCATCTCGCATACTGATTTCGATTTACAGCCGATCGAATCGCCAGCCACCCTGCGGCCATGGTTGCAGCTGCCCGCCGGATTCAATCCTCGCACGTTGGCATACGCCGCACGGCTGCGTAGCCAATACAGCAATCCGGTGGAGGTCATCGACGCCGTATTGCGCTATTTCCGCGAGCAGAATTTCAGGTACACGCTGGAACCGCCGGTGTTGGGAAAGCACACAGTCGATGAATTCCTGTTTACCACCAAGGCAGGTTTCTGCGAACATTATTCAAGTGCCTTCGTGGTGCTGATGCGCGCGATCGGCATACCCGCTCGCGTGGTGACCGGGTACCAGGGCGGTGAAATGAATCCCGCCGACGGGTTCATGACGATCCGGCAGTCGGACGCGCATGCATGGTCGGAAGTATGGCTGGCCAACAAGGGCTGGGTGCGTATCGATCCCACCGCTGCGGTCGCGCCCGAGCGCGTCGAAGGCAACCTGGCGAGCGTGCTGCCGCGTCGCGTCCTAGGCGGCCTGATCACCATCGATGGAACAAACAACGGCTGGCTCGCGCCGCTGCTGCAACTTCGACAGAACTGGGATGCTGTAACCAATGCGTGGAATCAGTGGGTATTGAACTACACGCCCGACAAGCAAAGGAACTTCTTCCGTTGGCTCGGTTTTGCCGATGTCGACCGTCCGCTCATGATCGCGGTCATGACCATTTTCGGCATGGCGGCGGTTGCGGTCGCCGTCCTGCCGATGATGTTGCGTCAGCAACAACGCGATCCGGTCGACACCCTCTATCGAAAACTGTGCGAGCGGCTTGCGCGCGAGGGCTTGCCGCGCATGATGCACGAAGGGCCGCGCGCGTACCGCGAACGTCTTACCGCAGCCGATGCGCCGCTGCCCGTGAAACGAAAAGCGGCCCTGGCGCGTTTTCTCGAACGCTATGAAACCGTGCGGTATGGGGCAGATCCAACATCTCCCTCGGCCGCCCTCTCCGAACTCAAATTGTTATTGTCCGAATGTCGATGATTTTCAAGCAAGCCTCACGTTCCGCGCTGCTCGTCTCGCTGCTGCTTGCGTTTGCACCCCATACCGATGCCCATGCAAAGCACAGCAAGAAGAAACCGCTCGCGGTGAAGAAATCATCAGCCGCCAAGCTGCGCAAGGTCGCTTTCACGCCGGACGACCAGGGCGAATTCGCCAACTTTACGCAGTGGAAAGACGTATCCGATTTCATCGACATGATGGTCGCGAAGCATGGCTTCGACCGCGCCGAGCTGGAGTCGCTGTTCAGGAAGGCGCGCTATGTCGAAACCACGATCCAGCTGATCAAGCCAGCACCACCTGGCAAGCCGAAGAACTGGCACGCTTATCGCGCGCGCTTCATCGAACCGGTCCGCATCAACGCAGGCGTAGCCTTCTGGGATGCGCATGCGGATGCGCTGGCGCGCGCTGAAGAACAATATGGCGTCCCCGCGGAAATCATCGTCGGCATCATCGGCGTGGAAACCATTTACGGTCGCAATACCGGCAGTTTCCGCGTGCTCGATGCACTGACCACGCTGGCGTTCGATTATCCGAATACATCGAACCGCAGCACGCGCATGGAATTTTTCCGCGGCGAACTGGAACAGACCCTCCTGTTTGCGCGCGAGTCCGGCATCGATCCGTTTTCCCTGCTCGGCTCGTACGCAGGCGCAGTCGGCCTGCCACAATTCATGCCGGGCAGCATTCGGAAATATGCGGTCGACTTCGATGGAGACGGCACCGTCGACTTGCGCAACTCGCCGGTCGATGCCATCGGCAGCGTCGCGCATTTCCTGGTCGAACATGGCTGGAAGCGCGGCGAGCCGATCGCCTTTCCCGCGGCGATATCGGGCAATGAGCCGGGCCGCGGGTGGGATATGTTCATCGGCCAACCGCTCGAGGCGAAGTTCACGCTCGATGAATTGAAGGGTGCCGGCATTAAGCCCGGCGCGGAGCCGCCGCACGATATGCAGTATGGCCTGGTCGATCTCCAGAATGGCGACGAGGCGACGGAATACTGGCTGGGCACGGCGAATTTCTATGCGATCACCAAATACAACCGCAGCTTTTTCTACGCGATGTCGGTCGTTGAACTGGGGCGTGCCGTGCGAAGCGCACGCGGAGGGTGAGCGCGGAGTTCGTTCAAACCGCGGCCAGCGGTTTAAGCGTCTTCAGCTCGAGCTGCACGGTATCTTCACCTGAACTCATCCAGATCTGCCCGTCCTGGATCGTGCATTGCAGTTGCATCGTCCGTTGCGCGAGATTTGCCAACGCGAGGCTTGAGGCTGCCGGGACGTTGAGCACGCACAGGTTCCGGGCGCGTTCAAGCTTGCTGCCCGCCTGGTCCCACCAGATGTTGCTCGTGCTGCTATAGCTATATACCAGGACCTGCGACGATCGGCCGCAGGCCTTGAGGATGCGCTTTTCATCCGGCTGTCCAACGTCGATCCACAAGTCGATCGCCCCGGTCAGATCCTTCTGCCACAAGTCCGGCTCGTCGTCGGCGCTCAATCCTTTGCCAAAGGCGAGTGCTTCATGTGCGTTGAGCGCAAATGCCAGCACGCGTATCATCATGCGCTCGTCGGTTTCGGAAGGATGACGGGCAATCGTCAAGGAATGTCCGGCATAATAATTCCGGTCCATGTCCGCGATCTGGAGGTCCGCCTTGAAGATGGTAGCTTTGAGAGCCATATTGGAGTGCAGCGGCTCGGGACACGCCGAACCAGCCGTATTCGATTGATTGGAGCGGCAAATGTACAGTAAAGCGGGTATCGTTGCCAGCTTGACAGAAAACGGGGTAGCGCGAGGAAGCGACGGTATTGTTGTCGGCTCGCACGCAGTTTCAAGGCAGGATATACAGGGTGACCATTTACACTGACGAGACCGTTCGTGACATCGCCGACGCCACGGTACAATGGCTCGACAAGGCGGTAATCGGCCTGAATTTATGTCCGTTCGCCAAGAGCGTTCGCGTCAAGGACCAGATTCGTTTCGCCATCAGCAACGCGGAAACCGAAGAGGAATTGCGCACTGACCTCATTGCGGAAATGCTAGCGTTGCATCACGCGAGTCCGGAGTATCTGGATACCACCCTGCTGATCCATCCCTGGGTGCTCAATGATTTCCTAGCATACAACGAGTTTCTCGACATTGCCGACGCTACGTTGGTGGAGCTGGGTCTGGCAGGAGAAATCCAGATTGCGAGTTTTCATCCTCAGTACCAGTTTGCCGATACCGAGCCCGATGACATCAGCAATTTCACCAACCGGTCACCTTATCCAATACTCCATCTTCTGCGGGAAAGCAGTATCGATCAAGCCGTGGCGGCATTTCCCGACGCTGAAAAAATATTTGGAAGAAATATCGAAACCATGCGCCGCCTCGGACTGTCCGGCTGGGCAGGGTTAGGCATGTCCGCACCATCATTGCCGGCCAGACTCATCGCCGGCGAAAAGAAAGAAAATTGATGTCGCACGATCATTTCGGACGCCGCCGATAATTGCCTGCGAAGCATGAATTTCCTCGCCTCCTGCCGAAATTCAGTGATAGAAAAGTGCCATTGCGCGGTATCAAAATGGCGATGGGGTGCTTGGTTAAAATGCAATTGAATTTACGCAATCCACCACCATATAGATGCTGGGATCGAAGATTCCTGACGCACTCGTCGTTGCCACACTGCTACTGAGCGGCCAGTTGACGGCCTTGCCTTTCTGGCTGTGATTAAACATTGCATTTTTGAAATGTATTGACTAGATTGCATATTTACAACAGGTATATTCCGACATAGCTATAGAGACAATGGAATGTGCTGTACATTTTGTAACAAGCTTCTTGTCCAAACTTGCTGCTTTGTCTAAACACCTGGTGTTTTTTTCTGTACAATAATCTTGCAGTGTGGAATTATTGAGACTATGACTACACAATCAGGCAATGCCATGAACAGTACCCGACTCGCCGATCAAGTCAATTACGACCCCAACAACCTGTTGGATGCGTTGATTGAAAAACTTAACCTCAAGAATGATGCCGCTCTGTCAAGAGCGCTCGAGGTTGCGCCACCGGTCATCAGCAAGATTCGTCACCGCCGGCTTCCGGTTGGTGCGTCGCTGCTGATCCGCATGCATGAAGTCAGCGACCTCAGCATCAAGGAACTGCGTATCCTCATGGGCGATCGCCGCGACAAATTCCGTATCAGCGACAAGCAGTTCAAACCGAAAGAGCCCATCGCGTCCTCGGCCTCCGGCACCGGCGACGAACAGCTCGGCGAATAAACCGCCTGCCTCGAATACCTCCTGTCAGGCGGGAAATACGCCGGTCGACAGGTAACGGTCGCCCCGATCGCAAACGATGAAGACAATCGTCGCGTTTTCGACGGTATTCGAGATGCGCAGCGCGACTTCGCAGGCGCCGGCGGCCGAAATACCACAGAAGATCCCTTCTTCCATCGCCAGGCGGTGCGCCATGCGCTCTGCGGCCGCCTGACTGACATTTTCAGTTTGATCGACCCGCGACTTGTCGAAAATCTTTGGCATATAGGCCTCAGGCCACTTCCTGATGCCCGGAATTTGCGAACCGTCCTCCGGCTGCGCTCCAATAATGCGGATATCCGGATTTTTTTCCTTCAGGAATCGTGACACGCCCATGATGGTTCCGGTCGTGCCCATCGCGCTGACGAAATGGGTGATGCGGCCCTCTGTGTCGCGCCAGATCTCCGGTCCCGTGCCCTCGTAGTGCGCGCGGGGGTTGTCAGGATTGGCAAACTGGTCAAGGATGATTCCCTTCCCTTCTTTCTGCATCTGCTCGGCGAGGTCGCGCGCATACTCCATGCCGCCGGTCTTCGGCGTAAGAGTGATATGTGCGCCATAGGCCGCCATGCTTTGGCGCCGCTCCTCGCTGAGATTTTCCGGCATCAGCAACACCATCTTGTAACCCCGCAAGGTCGCGGCCATCGCCAATGCAATGCCGGTATTGCCGCTGGTTGCCTCGATCAGGGTATCGCCCGGCTTGATCTCCCCGCGTTCCTCCGCATGCTTGATCATCGACAGCGCGGGACGGTCCTTGACGGATCCGGCAGGATTATTTCCCTCCAGCTTGCCAAGAATGACGTTGTTGCGACGCGTCGCGTCCTCGCCGGGAATGTGCTTGAGTTGAACAAGGGGGGTATTGCCGATGGCGTCTTCGATCGTCAGATAAGGCATGGTTGTCGTGTTCAGCTGCTTCATCAAAAACATCATTTTAATCGTAGACGCCAATCGGCGTTTGGCATCGCCCGATTGCTGCAGCAGTGCGTTGCAAGCGACATGAGAATAAAAAAACCCCGCGAGGTTCGCGGGGTTTCAGATCAGGCGTGACGCTCAGCCGTTTGCATCGTTCTTCTTCATTTCCCTTTTCGATTTCCCGCCCGATCCACGCTTCTGCTCTTCCTTGCCAGCGCTGGATGCCTTGCCGCGCGGCTTGCCGTTCACGATCAGGCCGGCATCGGACAATTTGATCGCCTTCTTTTCGCGGACGCCCTTCACCCGCGATTCGAAATCGGCCCAATCCTTGAAATCACCGCCTTTCTTGCGCTCGTCGAGAATGGTTTTCGACATTTTCGGGCCGATGCCCTTGACGCTGTCAAGCGCGGCCTGGTCGGCCTTGTTGACGTCGACCTGGGCAAAGGCGAATCCCATCGTTGCTGCCAGCAGGGCGATGGTCAGAATCAGTTTTTTCAGCATATTGGTATTTCTCCCATGTTGATAAGGTTAACGAACGAAGCAACTTGGCTTCGAGTGCGTTAACGAATTGACAACGAAATGGTTGACAGAAATACATCTGTTTTTCGCGTCAAGGGGATTAACCGAAAAGCTCTTCCTTGGTAACGGTGGCCGTGCCCAGCTTTCCGACCACGATGCCGGCGGCCCGGTTGGCGATCTCAACCGCATCGACGAGCGGCTTGCCGGCGCCGAGCATGGTTGCCAGCGTGGCGATAACGGTATCGCCCGCACCTGACACGTCGAACACCTCGCGCGCCACGGTCGGAGTGTGTATCGCCTGGCCGGCGGTGTACAGGCTCATGCCTTCTTCCGATCGCGTCAGCAGGAGGGCGTCGAGATCGAGCGATTCGCGCAGGCGCTGCGCCTTTGCGGTCAACTCTTCCTCGGTCTTCCAGGAGCCGACGACCTGCCGCAGCTCCGACTTGTTCGGCGTCAGGATTGACGCGCCCTTGTAGGGAGCGAAATCGTCGCCCTTGGGGTCGACAAGAACACGCTTGCCGAGTTTCCGCGCGGCAGAAATCATTTCCGCGACATTGACGAGGCTGCCCTTGGCGTAATCCGACAACACGACCACGTCATAGTCCGGCAGCAGCGCGTTGTACTTGGTCAGCTTGTTGCGTAGCGCCGTATCGGTGGGCGGGTGTTCGAAATCGATGCGCAGCAGTTGCTGCTGCCGGCCGATCACACGCAGCTTGATGATGGTCGAGATGGCCGGATCTCGACTGAGGAAGCTGTCGATATGCAGGTCCGCCAGCATTTTCTGCACGGTGTCGCCCGCTTCGTCCTGTCCCACGACGCCCAGCAGCGCTGTTTGCGCGCCGAGCGCGACCGCATTGCGCGCGACATTCGCCGCACCGCCCAGGCGCTCCTCACGCCGTCCCACGCGCACGATCGGCACCGGCGCTTCCGGCGAAATACGGCTGACTTCGCCGAACCAGTACCGGTCCAGCATCACATCGCCCACGACGAGCAGGCGCGGCGTCTTCAGGGATGTCGTCATGTGGCTTGTGCCTGTGTGCATGCAGACCGGCCAATGCCGTGGTACTCGACTCCGGCGTCGGCCATGACCTGCGGATCAAACAGATTGCGACCGTCGAAAATGACAGGCGACTTGAGTGCGGCCTTGAGCGCCGCAAAATCCGGGCTGCGGAATGCTTTCCATTCGGTGACAATCGCCAGAGCATCCGCCCCCGGCAACGCATCCATCGGCACGTCGCAGAAGCGAATACGCGCCAACAGCTCCGGCGCGTCCGCAAAATCGATCGCGAGGACGCGTTTTGCCTCTTCCATGGCGACCGGATCGTGGACTGCCACGCTGGCTCCGCGGCCGAGCAGTTGCCGCAGCAGCACCCGCGACGGCGCTTCCCGCATGTCATTGGTATTGGGTTTGAATGCCAGCCCCCAGACCGCAAAATGGTGCCCGCTCAGGTCTTCCCCAAAGCGGCGGATAATTTTCTCGCCCAGTACGCGTTTCTGCTGGTGGTTGACTTCCTCGACGGCGCGCAGGATCAGCAAATCCCGGCCGTGCTCGCGCGCCGTGCGTTCCAGTGCCTGCACATCCTTGGGAAAGCACGAGCCGCCGTAACCGCATCCCGCGTACAGGAAGCTGTATCCGATGCGCGGATCGGAACCGATGCCATGGCGCACCGCTTCAATGTCGACCCCCACGGCGTCGGCAAGGTCCGCCATTTCGTTCATGAAGGAGATCCGCGTCGCCAGCATGGCGTTCGCCGCATACTTGGTGAATTCCGCCGAACGCACGTCCATCCAGAATGTGCGTTCATGATTCCGGTTGAACGGCATGTAGAGCGTTTTCATCAACTGGTGCGCGTGCTCGCCGTCCGGCGTGTTGTCGCAGCCGATCACGATGCGGTCAGGCCGCATGAAATCTTCCACGGCCGCCCCTTCCTTCAGGAACTCGGGATTCGAGACCACTGAGAACCTGGTATGGCTGTCGCGCGTGCGTAATTCTTCCTGGATCACGGCGCGCACCTTGTCGGCGGTGCCGACGGGAACCGTCGATTTGTCGACCACAACCTTGAAGCCGTTCATGTACCGGCCGATACTGCGGGCGGCCGAGAGGACATACTGAAGATCGGCCGAACCGTCCTCATCCGGCGGCGTACCGACGGCGATGAAAAGTATCTCGCCATGCGTTACGCCGGCAGCCATGTCGGTCGAAAACTTGAGTCGTCGCGCCGCGCGGTTGCGCGCGACGATGTCGCCGAGTCCCGGTTCGAAAATCGGGATGCCGCCGCGGTTGAGCAGATCGATCTTGCCTTGGTCGACGTCAAGGCAACATACGTCATTGCCAACTTCCGCAAGACACGCTCCCGTGACTAGGCCGACGTAACCCGTTCCAATAATCGTGATTCTCATGATGCTCCGAAAGAGTAGGCGCGACTCAATTAATTCATGACGTTAAGTTCTTCGGTGCGGCGCGGAGGATAGGATTCCCATTGGCTGCAACCTGGGCATTGCCAGTAAAACTGGCGCGCCTTGAAACCGCAATGACTGCACTGATAGCGCGCCAGCTTTTGCGTGTATCCGTGCACCAGGTTCTTTACCAGCGAAAGTTCCGGCCGTACCTCCGGTGGGGCTTCCATCAGACGCGCTTCGAGCAGCTTGTCCAGGCCGAGCAAGGTCGGCGTACGGCGCAATTCATCGCTGACCAACTGGTTGGCCGCGTCCACGCCGTCAAGCTCCAGCACTGCCTTGAAAACAACTTCGAGCAAGTCGATGGACGGCGCTTCCGCAAGATAATTCTTCAGTAGATTGAGGCCTTCCTGCGGGCGGCCCACGGCACGGTAGCCGTCCATCAATCGTTGCGCAACCAGTGCCACGTGCGGAACGCTCTGCTGCTCGACGCGGCGCCATGCCAGCAATGCCGCCTCGGTGTCTCCTTTGGCAAGGTGGACATCGCCGATCAGGATGGCGCCCCTGACGTTGTTGCGGTCGGCCGCCAATGCCTTTTCGAGCATCGCGAGCGCCGCGTCAGGATGCGTATGCACCAGCTCGTCCTGCGCCAGCTCGCAATAGAATTGGGCAATTTCCTTCTGACGGGCGCCGGCGCCGGATTCCTGCAAGGCACGCGCGGCATCGATTGCCCGCATCCATTCTTTTTCTCGTTGATAGATTTCAAGCAGCGCACGGCGCGCCTGCGCGCTGTATTGGGTATCCACCAATCGATGGAAGGTTTCTTCGGCACGATCCAGCAAGCCGGCCTTGAGGTAATCCTGCCCAAGCTCGTACTGGGCATGTACCTGGTGTTCCTGCGGGAGGTCCGGCCTCGCCAGCAGGTTCTGGTGGACGCGGATCGCCCTCTCTATCTCGCCCCGCCGGCGAAACAGGTTGCCAAGCGCGAAATGCAGATCGATGGTTTCCGGGTCAAGCTTGACGATCTCGATGAAGGCGTCGATTGCCTTGTCCGGCTGCTCATTCAGGAGAAAATTCAACCCCTTGAAGTAGCCGCGCGGCAGGCTGCGCGACTCCGAGACGAGCTGATTGATGTCAACGCGCGCGGCAATCCAGCCGAGGCCGAAGAAGATAGGGATGCCGAGCAGCCACCAGGTTTCGAATTCCATGCAGTCTTTTGTTGTCGTAGTCGTTCTTATTTACTGACGCTGTCCGGTTGCGGCGGTTGCACCCGTGCCAGACGCTGCGCTTCGCGCTCCTGCTCCATGGTGGAAATTGTCTTCCTGTGCCTGGATAAGTCGCGGCGATGGCGAAACAGCGTCGGGATCATCGCCAGGATGCCCAATGCCGCGCCTGCAGCAAAAAACGACAGCAGCAGCAATACCAGCGGTCCGCGGATTTCGTAATCGAAAAAGAAGCGCAGCGCGACTTCCTGGGTGTTTTTCAGCGCGAAACCGAAGAAAACAATAAAGAGAATGGCCGCAACGATTCTGAAAAGAATTTTCATGATGCGACTTCCTTATTGATGTTTGTCGTCAGGCGCGTGGCCAACATGTTGTGGATCGCAAAACAATTGAAATTGTACGTGAAACGGGGTCGCAGTGAATGCTGACTTGCTTGCAGGTCATGCTGACACCACGCCTTCCGCTTAAAAAAAACGGCATCCGAGGATGCCGTTTTCATTGCTTGCAGATATTCAGTGCAGCGCAAATCGATAATGCCCCGAAATCAGGAACGTCGTGTCCACCTTGCGGTGGGACGTCCGGCTCCAGTCGGGTCTCGTCGCAATCTGCGCCGAACTGGCGACTCAGTCTTCCTTGATCGGTTGCCCGACCATGGCATCTACCCGTTCCCGCAACTCCTTGCCGGGCTTGAAATGCGGCACCCGTTTCTCGGGCACCATCACTTTGTCCCCGGACTTCGGGTTGCGTCCGATGCGCGGCGGCCTGCTGTTCAAGGCAAAGCTGCCGAAGCCACGGATCTCGATGCGCTGTCCGTTTGACAACGCTTCGGCCATCGCATCGAGGATGGTCTTTACCGCGTAATCCGCATCCTTTGCTACCAGTTGCGGATAACGCTCGGCCAGACGGGCAATCAGCTCCGACTTTGTCATTTATCGACTTGACCTTATTGCTTGTTGTCGAGTTTCGCCTTCAACAGAGCGCCCAGGCTGGTCGTGCCGGAAGCTGCGCTGGAATCTGCCGACATCTTCTGCATGGCTTCCTGCGTTTCCGCGTTGTCCTTGGCCTTGATCGACAGCTGGATGCTGCGTGCCTTGCGGTCGATGTTGATGACCATGGCTTCGATCTTGTCGCCAACCTTCAGGTGCGTGCCAGCATCTTCCACGCGATCGCGCGAGATTTCGGAAGCGCGCAGGTAGCCTTCGACTTCCTCCGTCAGTGCAATGACCGCGCCTTTCGGCTCGACCGACTTGACGGTACCGGACACGACGGCACCCTTGTCGTTCAGTGCAGCAAAGTTGTTGAACGGATCGCCTTCCAGCTGCTTGACGCCCAGGGAAACACGCTCGCGCTCGACGTCGATCGCCAGCACGACTGCTTCCAGTTCGTCACCCTTCTTGAACTTGCGGACGGCTTCTTCGCCAGCTTCGGTCCAGGACAAGTCGGACAGATGGACCAGGCCATCGATGTTGCCCGGCAAGCCAATGAACACGCCGAAATCGGTGATCGACTTGATCGCGCCCTTCACCTTGTCGCCCTTCTTGTGATTCATGGCGAACTCTTCCCACGGATTCGGCTTGCACTGCTTCATGCCGAGGGAGATGCGGCGACGCTCTTCGTCGATTTCCAGGACCATGACTTCGACTTCGTCGCCCAGCTGGACAACCTTGTTCGGAGCCACGTTCTTGTTGGTCCAGTCCATTTCGGACACGTGTACCAGGCCTTCGATGCCTTGCTCGACTTCCACGAACGCACCGTAGTCGGTCAGGTTGGTGACCTTGCCGAACAGGCGGGTGCCTTGCGGATAGCGACGGGACAGACCGGTCCACGGATCGTCGCCCAGTTGCTTGACGCCCAGCGAAACGCGGTTCTTTTCCTGATCGTACTTGAGGACCTTGGCAGTGATTTCCTGGCCGACGGAGAGCACTTCCGACGGATGACGCACGCGACGCCACGCGAGGTCGGTGATGTGCAGCAGGCCGTCGATGCCGCCGAGGTCAACGAACGCACCGTAGTCGGTGATGTTCTTGACGATACCGGTGACGACAGTACCTTCCTTCAGGGTTTCCATCAGCTTGGCGCGCTCTTCGCCCATCGACTCCTCGATGACGGCGCGACGCGACAGCACAACGTTGTTGCGCTTGCGGTCCAGCTTGATGACCTTGAATTCCATGGTCTTGCCTTCGTACGGCGTGGTGTCCTTCACCGGACGCGTGTCGACCAGCGAGCCCGGAAGGAATGCACGGATGCCGTTGGTCAGGACCGTCAGGCCACCCTTGACCTTGCCATTCACGGTGCCGGTGACGATTTCGCCGGACTCCATCGCCTTCTCGAGCGCGAGCCAGGAAGCCAGGCGCTTGGCCTTGTCGCGCGACAGGATGGTGTCGCCAAAGCCGTTTTCCAGCGACTCGATCGCAACGGTGATGAAATCGCCAACCTTGACTTCGAGCTCGCCGCTGTCGTTCTTGAATTCTTCGATCGGAATGAATGCTTCGGATTTCAGGCCGGCGTTGACGACGACAAAGTTGTAGTCGACACGAACGACTTCAGCCGAAATCACTTCACCGGAACGCATGTCCTGGCGGGACAGCGACTCCTCGAACAGGGCTGCAAAGCTTTCAGTACCGGTAGTTTGTTGTTGCGCAGTAGACATAAATAAGAAAAGTTTTCCAGCGGTGATCGTGTCTTGTGTGATCACGAGCTGGGTTAGGTTTATCAACACCCGACTCGGCATTGCGCCAGGCCAGGAACCAATCGCACCGCAGAATCAGCGTACCCGTTACGCGTGTTTTTTCGCTGCCGCATGCCATCTCAGGACCTGCTCGACCGCCTCATCGGCCGTCATATGCGAAGTATCCAAGATGTGTGCCCCTTCCGCCGGTTTCAATGGCGCGATGGCGCGATTCGAATCGCGCGCGTCCCGTTCCCTCAAATCCTTGAGAAGGTCGTCCATATTAGCAGGAAAACCCTTGTCAATCAATTGCTTATATCGTCTTTCTGCACGTGCCTCAACGCTTGCCGTGAGGAATACCTTGAGCGTGGCGTGGGGAAAAATGACAGTCCCCATGTCCCGGCCGTCCGCGACCAGGCCTGGCGGCATCCTGAATCCGAGCTGCAGGCCAACCAGAGCATGTCGAACCGTTGGCAAAGCGGCAATTTTGGACGCCATGTTGCCAACTTCCTCGGCACGGATGGCATTCGTCACGTTCTCATTTGCCAACCAGACCTGGTCTCCGGAAAACCTGCAGGGCAGCTTTTCGGCCAGCTTGGCAACTGCATGTTCATCCGTCAGCGTCACCTGGTGGCGGATCGCTGACAAGGCCGTAAGCCGGTAGAGCGCGCCGGAATCCAGCAGGTGGAATCCCAGCCGCTGCGCGACCTGGTGTGCAACCGTGCCTTTTCCGGATGCGGTGGGACCGTCGATGGTAATGACCGGGATCGGGTGTGTCTGCATTATCAGGAAAACATAAGAATCGTCATTATTGCCGGCCGGGACCGGAGCATTCGACATGCCTTCGCCCCGGCAAGCTCCTCAAAACAGGTTGTCCTGCGTGATTTTCGCGAAGGCATCAAAATAGTCGGGGAAGGTTTTCGCGACGCACTTCGGATCGTTGATGCGAATCTGATTTCCACGCCGCGTCGCGCCGTCAAGCGATGCGAGCGAGAAACACATTGCCATGCGGTGATCGTCATAGGTGTCGATGGCAGCGGACCGGATCGCTGCCGGCGGCGTCACTCGCAGGTAATCCGCTCCCTCTTCCACCACCGCGCCAAGCTTGCGCAATTCGGTTGCCATCGCCGCAATCCGATCGGTTTCCTTCACACGCCAGCTGCCGATATTACGCAATGTGCTCGTCCCGTCTGCGTATAGCGCCGCCACTGCAATAGTCATTGCGGCATCGGGAATATGGTTGAAATCGGTATCGATGGCCTTGAGAACGCCGTTCGACTTTGCCTCGATCCAGTTGTCGCCCATCGTGACAGTCGCCCCCATTTGCTCCAGTGCCTCGACAAAGCGGACATCGCCCTGGATGCTGTCTCGTCCAACGCCTTCGACGCGCACCGGTCCGCCGGCAATCGCGCCGGCCGCAAGGAAATACGACGCCGACGATGCATCGCCTTCGACATGGATCGTGCCCGGGCTTGCATACCTACGTCCGGCCGGAATGGTGAAGGACTGCCAGCCATGGCGCTCCACCGTGACGCCAAACCGGCGCATCAGGTTGAGCGTGATTTCGATGTAGGGCTTGGAAATCAGTTCGCCGACAACGTCGATGGTTACCGCATCGTCCTGGGCCATTAATGGAGCAGCCATCAGCAAGGCGGTGAGGAACTGGCTGGAAACGTTTCCTTTCACCTGCATCCGCTGGGCATGGAGATGGCCGCGACGAATATGCAAGGGCGGGAATCCGGGCTGGCCGGTGTATTCGATCTGCGTGCCCACCGCGTTCAATGCGTCGACCAGGTCGCCGATCGGGCGCTCGTGCATGCGCGATACGCCATGCAGCGTATAGTCGCCGCCCATGACGGCAAGCGCCGCTGTCAATGGACGAATCGCGGTACCGGCATTGCCCATGAACAGATCCGCCTGATGCACCGGGAGCGTACCGTTCACACCATGCACCGTGTATTGCTGCGTATCGCCGGCCTGCTCCCACTTGACGCCGAGCTTTTGCAGCGCCATCAGCATGACATGGGTATCGTCCGAAGCGAGCAGATCGAAAATTTGCGTCGTGCCCTGCGCCAGCGCCGCAAGCAAAAGGGTCCGATTGGAAATGCTCTTGGACCCCGGCAGGCGTACCACGCCGCGCGCATGCATTGCGGGTTGCAGCTCAAGATAGTGTGGATAATGCTTCATTGTGGCCTGTCGTCAGGTAACTTGAGAATATGAATAAGCGGCGCCGCGCGTCGTGCCGACACGGCATCATACGAAATGGCAGCGGCATCCGTCATACCCGAAGCGCCGTGGCCGAAGGCCGGCCGCAACTTTACTTGCCTTCCGTCGGGACGGGCCGCGTCAATCGCCGCCCTGCTTGCTCTGCTGCTCCGCTGCTTCGATAGTACGAATCCAGTTCTGCCTTGCATGCTGGGCATTGGCATAGACCGCTTCAATGCCCTTGCCGTTGCGTTCGGCCAGCAGGCCGCGCAACTCTTTCAGCCGCACCATGTAGGCATCCAGCTCGCCAAGCAGGGCCACGTGATTCGCCAGGGAAATGTCGCGCCACATTTCCGGCGATGACCCGGCGATGCGCGTGAAATCGCGAAAGCCGCTGGCGGCGTACTGGAACAGCAGATCGGCATGCGGCTTCCTGGCGATGTCGTCCACCAGCGCATACGCCAGCAGGTGCGGCAGATGGCTGACGGCGGCGAACACGCGGTCATGCTCTTCTGGCGTCAGGCGATGAATGATCGATCCGCACCGCTGCCAGGCTGCGGCCACCCGTGCCACATCGCTTTCCGCATTTTCCGGCAGCGCCGTAATCACCGTCTTCTTGCCGACATACAGGTCGACGATCGCTGCATCCGGGCCGTTCTGCTCGCGGCCGGCGATCGGGTGTCCCGGCACGAATTGTGCAATCTTGCCGCCAAGCGCCTTGCGCGCCGCGGCGAC
The DNA here is from genome assembly GCA_021821365.1 of Pseudomonadota bacterium. Classification (GTDB taxonomy): domain Bacteria; phylum Pseudomonadota; class Gammaproteobacteria; order Burkholderiales; family Burkholderiaceae_D; genus Noviherbaspirillum. The sequence goes on from JAKACN010000004.1 coordinate 40,491, forward strand.
CACATCGGACTTGGTGCTTCCGGCGTCGGTCACGATCGTGCCGGATGCGAGATGAGGCTCGATGGATGCCAGAATCGCTTCCGTCTGAGCAACGGGGGCAGCAACGAGGATGAGGTCCGCGCCCTTTACCGCTTCTTCGACCGACGTGCATGCAAGATCGATGATACCCAGCTCTTTCGCTCTCGCCAGCGACGCCATGCTGCGTCCGACGCCGGCGATCTCCTGCACCGCACCAGCCTTCCGCAGCGCCAGTGCGAACGATCCGCCGATGAGTCCGACGCCGAAAATTGCGATCTTTTTCATGAAGCTTAACCGCTCAGTCAAGTGGGATCAGGGCAGTACCTTTTTCAAGGCGTCGATGAATGCGGCGTTCTCGTCCGGCAAGCCGATCGAGATGCGCAGCCATTGCGGAAGACCATAATTGCCAACCGGACGGACGATGATGCCGCGCTTGAGCAAGGCAAGATTGATGCGTGCGCCGGCATCATCCGATTCCCCCACCCTGACGAGCACGAAGTTGCCGGATGATGGCACATACTCGAGGCCCATGGCATCGAATGCCTCGGTCAACTGGCGATAGCCTTCGGCGTTCAGCCTGGCGCTTTTTTTCAGGAAGTCGATGTCGTTCAGCGCTGCCACGGCGGCGGCCTGCGCCATCGCATTGACGTTGAACGGCTGCCGGATGCGGTTCAGCAGATCCGTGACCGTCGGCTGCGCAATGCCGAAACCGACGCGCAAGCCGGCCAGTCCATAGGCCTTCGACAGTGTGCGCGAAACCAGCAGGTTCGGATACTGCCTGACCCAGGCAGTGGACTCATACTGGAGTTCCGGCGCGAGATATTCGTTGTAGGCTTCGTCGAGCACGACCACCACGTTCTGCGGAACGGCTTTCAGGAATGCTTCGATTTCCGTCGCCGGGAGGAAGGTACCGGTCGGATTATTGGGATTGGCGATGAAGACCAGGCGGGTGCCCTCGTCAATCGCCTCGGCCATGGATTTCAGGTCATGTCCATAGCTCTTTGCGGGAACGACGATGGCTCGGCCGCCGACCGCTTGCGTTGCCAACGGATACACGGCAAAGGAGTACTGCGCGTACACGACCGATTGGCCCGGCTGAACGAACGCGTGCGCGGCAAGCTCGAGGATGTCGTTGCTGCCGTTGCCCAGCGTGATCCAGTTCTGCGGCACGCCATATTTTTCGGTGATCTCCTGCTTCAATTCGAAGCCGTTGGAATCCGGATAGCGGCCGATGTCCGCAAGGGTTTCGAGCATCGCCTGCTTCGCAGACTCCGGCATGCCCAACGGATTTTCATTCGAGGCGAGCTTGATGATTTTCGCTTCATCAAGGCCGAATTCACGCGCAACTTCGGAAATCGGCTTGCCCCCCTGGTACGGGGCAATCGCGCGGACATAATCTGGACCGAATTGAATAGACATTGTGGATTCCAAAAAACAGGATCGGCATCCGTCCCGCCGGGATATCCGGCACCGGACCGCCTTTCGATTACAGACTGAACGGATACGAGCCCAGCCACTTGAAGAATGCCGCGTTCTGCTTTACTTCCGCGAGCGCCCTGGCCACCTTCTCCTCCTTCACGTGCCCTTCGACGTCGACGTAGAAGTAGTACTCCCATGTTCCGACGCGGGCCGGACGCGACTCGAAGCGGGTCATCGATACGCCATGGCTGGCAAGCGGCGCGAGCATGTCGTAGACGGCGCCCGCCTTGTTGGGCACGGCGAACACCAGCGACGTCTGGTCCTTGCCGCTCGGCGCAGGCTTGAGGCGGCCAATGACCGCAAAGCGAGTGCGATTGTGCGGATCGTCCTGGACATGGGCCTGAACGATTCCGAGATTGTAGTGCTCACCGGCGACTTCGCCCGCGATGGCCGCGGCCGTGGGGTCCTCGCTGGCGATGCGGGCTGCCTCGCCGTTGGATGCAACCGCCTGGCGCTCGACGTTCGGAAAGTGCTGGTTGAGCCAGGCCTGGCACTGCGCCAGCGCCTGGGAATGGGCGCAGATGCGAGTGATGCCGTCCATCGTGCCGCTCCTGGTCATCAGGTTGTGATGCACCGGGATCGAGAGTTCACCGCTGATCGAGAGTGTTGTCTGCAGAAGCAGATCGAGCGTGCGATTGATCGCGCCTTCCGAGGAATTTTCGATCGGCACCACGCCGAAATCCGCCGTGCCCGCCTCCGTGGCGCGGAAGATCTCGTCGATCGAAACACACGAAATGCCCTCGATCGCATGTCCGAACTGCTGATAGACCGCTTGTTCCGTAAATGTACCGGCCGGTCCGAGATAGGCGACGGTGACGCGTCGTTCCAGCGCACGGCAGGAGGACATGATCTCGCGAAAAATCTTCTGCACGTCGCCGCTGTCCAGCGGACCCGGGTTGCGGTCCGCGACCTTGCGCAAGACCTGCGCCTCGCGTTCCGGGCGAAACACCGGCGCATTCGTTTCGGCCTTGACATGGCCTACCTGCTGCGCGACGCGGGCACGCTGGTTCAGCAGGTCGAGGATCTGCGTGTCGATCGTATCGATCTGGTGGCGCAGGGGTTTGAGTTTATCGTCGGTATTCATGTGTCCGTGTCGTTCCTCCCTCCCGCTCAGGGAGGGCGCCGAAAAGCGCAAGCATTCAGGCAGGCCGCCTAACCATGCTTCCTTTCGAATTCCTTCAGATAGTCGACCAGCGCCTGCACGCCTTCGATGGGCATCGCATTGTAGATCGATGCCCGCATGCCGCCTACGGACTTGTGGCCCTTGAGCTGAAGCAGGTTGCGCTCTTTCGCGCCAGCGAGGAAAACCTCGTTCAAGGATTCGTCTGTCAGGAAGAACGGCACGTTCATGCGTGAACGGCAGTCCTTCGCAACCTTGTTGATGTAAAAATCGGTCGAATCCAGATAGTCATACAAGAGCGCGGCTTTCGCAACATTGCGTCGCTCCATCGCCGCAACGCCGCCCTGCTTCTTCAGCCACTGGAACACCAGGCCCGCGATATAGATCGCGTAGGTCGGCGGCGTGTTGTACATCGAGTGGTTTTCCGCGACCAGTTTCCAGTCGAAGGCGGAGGGGCAGATTGTCAACGCATGACCGATCAGATCCTCGCGCACGATCACCAGCGTCAGACCCGCCGGGCCGATATTCTTCTGGGCGCCACCGAAAATCACGCCGTACTTCGACACGTCGATGACGCGCGACAGAATGTGCGAGGACATGTCCGCCACCAGCGGCACGTCGCCGACGTCCGGTGCGAACTGGAACTCGACGCCATCGATGGTTTCATTGGTGCAGATGTGGACGTAGGCCGCATCCTTCGACAGTTTCCAGGTGTCGCGCGCCGGAATGGCGGTGAACTTCTGGCTTTCCGAGGAAGCGGCAACATTCACCGTGCAGTATTTTTTCGCTTCCTTGATCGACTTGCCCGACCAGGAGCCGGTATGGACGAAATCGACCACCGCCGGCTGAGCCTTCCTGCCGAGCATGTTCATCGGTACGATGGCGTTTTCGCCGATGCCGCCTCCCTGCAGGAACAGGATCCGGTAATTCGCCGGCACCGCCAGCAGTTCGCGCAGGTCGCGCTCCGCCGCTTCGTAGATCGAGATGAATTCCTTGCCGCGATGACTCATCTCCATCACGGACATGCCGCTGCCGTGCCAGTCGAGCATTTCGTCCGCGGCAATCCGCAGCACTTCCTGCGGCAGGACAGCCGGGCCGGCGGAAAAATTGTAGACGCGCGTCATTACTCCTCCGTTGCACCGCTGGCGGTGTCGCTTTCGGTCGCGCTCTCCGCGCCATTGCCGTTGTCGTCCTCGACATCCGATTCGACGATGCGCTGCAGGCCGGAGAGCTTGGTGCCGTCTTCGACCGCGATCAGCGTCACGCCCTGTGTCGCGCGGCCCATCTCGCGGATCTCGGCGACACGGGTGCGAATCAGCACGCCTCCGGTCGTGATCAGCATGATTTCATCGCCAGGCTCCACCAGCGTCGCGGCCACCACCTTGCCGTTGCGCTCGCTGGTCTGGATCGCGATCATGCCCTTGGTGCCGCGACCGTGGCGCGTGTACTCGGTGATCGGCGTGCGCTTGCCGTAACCGTTCTCGGTTGCCGTCAGAACCGACTGCTGCTCGTTTTCCGCGACCAGCAAGGCAATCACCTGCTGCCCGTCTTCCAGGCTCATGCCGCGCACGCCGCGCGCGGTACGTCCCATCGGGCGCACGTCGTTCTCGTCGAAGCGGACCGCCTTGCCTGCGTCGGAGAACAGCATCACGTCATGCTTGCCGTCGGTCAGCGCGGCGCCGATCAGGAAATCGCCATCGTCGAGATCGACGGCGATGATGCCTGCCTTGCGCGGATTGCTGAACTCGGTCAGCGGCGTCTTCTTCACCGTGCCAAGGCTGGTCGCCATGAACACATAGTGGTCTTCGGGGAAACTGCGATTCTCGCCCGACAGCGGAAGCACGACCGTGATCTTCTCGCCGTCCTGCAGCGGGAACATGTTAACGATCGGCTTGCCGCGCGAATTGCGCGAGCCCTGCGGCACTTCCCACACCTTCAGCCAGTACAGGCGTCCGCGGTTCGAGAAGCAGAGGATGTAGTCATGCGTATTGGCGATGAACAGCTGGTCGATCCAGTCGTCTTCCTTGGTCGCCATCGCCTGCTTGCCGCGACCGCCGCGCTTTTGCGCGCGATATTCAGACACCGGCTGCGATTTCATGTAGCCGGCATGCGACAAGGTCACCACCATATCCTGGGGTGCGATCAGGTCTTCGGTTTCGAGATCGGAGGTATTCAGTTCGATCTGGGACCGGCGGCTGTCCTTCGCGCCGGCACCGTATTCGTTCTTCGCCGCATTCAGTTCGTCGGAAATGATGGCGGTCACGCGTTCCGGCTTGGCGAGAATGTCGAGCAGGTCGGCGATCTGCGCCATCACTTCCTTGTATTCGTTGACGATCTTGTCCTGTTCCAGGCCGGTCAGGCGCTGCAAGCGCATCTGCAGGATTTCCTGGGCCTGCTCGTCGGACAGCCGGTAGAGGCCGTCGGGCTGGATGCCGTAGTGCTTGGGCAGGTTTTCCGGACGGAATGCATCGATGCCGCCGGCGTTTTCCGCACCGGTGCGCGCCAGCATTTCGCGCACGAGGGACGAGTCCCAGGAACGCGCCATCAACTCGGATTTCGCGATCGGCGGCGTCGGAGCAGCCTTGATGATCGCAATGAAGTCGTCGATATTCGCCAGCGCCACGGCGAGGCCTTCCAGCACGTGGCCGCGCTCGCGCGCCTTGCGCAGCTCGAACACGGTGCGGCGCGTAACGACCTCGCGGCGGTGCGAGAGGAAGCACTCCAGCATCTGCTTGAGGTTCAGCAGCTTTGGCTGGCCATCGACCAACGCCACCATGTTCATGCCGAACGTGTCCTGCAACTGGGTTTGCTTGTACAGGTTGTTCAGCACGACTTCCGGCACTTCGCCACGCTTGAGTTCGATCACCACGCGCATGCCGGATTTGTCGGACTCGTCGCGAATGTCGGAGATGCCTTCCAGCTTCTTGTCGCGCACCAGTTCGGCGATGCGTTCTAGCAGCGACTTCTTGTTGACCTGGTACGGCAGCTCGTCGACGATGATCGCGGTGCGGTTGTCCTTGCCGAATTCTTCGAAATGCGTTTTTGCCCGCATCACCACACGGCCACGGCCGGTGCGATAGCCGTCGCGCACACCGGAGACGCCGTAGATGATGCCCGCTGTCGGGAAATCGGGTGCCGGAATGATCTCGATGAGTTCGTCCACCGAACATTCCGGGCGACGCAGCACATGCAGCGCGCCGTCGATTACTTCCGAGATGTTGTGCGGCGGGATATTGGTCGCCATGCCGACCGCGATGCCCGAGGAGCCGTTGATCAGCAGATTGGGAATACGCGTCGGAAGAACCGAAGGCTCCTTCTCCTTGCCGTCATAGTTCGGCACGAAGTCGACCGTTTCCTTCTCGATATCCGCCAGGATTTCGCTGGCGATCTTGTCCAGCCGGCACTCGGTGTAACGCATTGCCGCAGCATTGTCGCCATCGACCGAGCCGAAATTCCCCTGACCATCCACCAGCGTGTAGCGCAGCGAAAAGTCCTGCGCCATGCGCACGAGAGTATCGTAGATCGCCTGGTCGCCGTGCGGGTGGTACTTACCCATGACCTCGCCGACCACGCGCGCGCATTTCACGTACGGACGGTTCCATACGTTGTTCGTTTCGTGCATCGCATAGAGAACACGGCGGTGCACCGGCTTCAGGCCATCGCGCACATCCGGCAGCGCACGTCCCACGATCACGCTCATCGCGTAATCGAGATAACTCTTGCGCATCTCTTCTTCGAGGGAAATCGGGATTGTCTCTTTTGCGAATTGATCCATTGGGGAAGTCGGCTTATCTCTGCAGAAGGTGGATGAATATCGTTGCTGCGGCATCGCATCCATGACATGGATGCCAAACGTCAGATTTTAGCACGTCGCCCCGCGTCTCCCCTGGCCTCTGCAGTGCTCCCAAGGCACCCGCAATTCCACGGACGCGGAATTGCATAAAATGTGATTAAATTGACTGTCGCAAGCGGCAAAAAATACCAATCCTACAAATAACCGTTAATAAAAAAACCATGCTCAATAAATTCACGCTTGGCCTCGCCCTGGGCATCAGCGCAGTGTCCGCCTCCGCCCAATCCGCTTCCGACATCAAGGCAAATCCGGAGAAAAGCGCCTATCTGCAGGACAGCCGTGGCGTCATCGCGCGCAGCCCCTTCGGCCTGTGCTGGCGCACCGGATACTGGACACCCGCTGATGCCGTTCCCGGCTGTGATGGGGAATTGACCCCGCCGGTGGCAAAACCGACTGCGCCAGCGGTCGCACCTCCCCCGGTAGCGCAAGCGCCGGTTGCACCGGTCGCACCCAAGCGCTGCGACTTCGCAGTGACCTTGAGCAGCGACGAGACATTCGCCTTCAACAAGGCTGTGCTGAGCAGCGCCGCGAAAAAGCGTATCGACAATGATGTGGTTTCCCGGCTCCCGAACTGCTCCAAGGTCGATATCGTGCTTGTGACCGGCCACACCGACCGCCTCGGCTCGCAGGCCTACAACCAGCGCCTATCCGAGAAACGTGCGGATGCCGTGTCCGCCTACCTGAAAAGCAAGGGAGTTGGCGCGAACATCGATACGCTGGGTGCGGGAAAAACGCAATCGGTCAAGGCATGCAGCGACAAGTTGCCACGCAAGCAATTGATCGATTGCCTCGCTCCGAATCGGCGTGTCGTCATCGAGGTTCGCGGCCTCGCAAATTAACTGGGCGCGAATAAAAGATCCCTGTCGACTACGCAGGGATCTTTTAAAAACACCAGCTTTTTTACATATTCGTTGCGAAAACACAACGCGCAATCAAAATCGCCATATCGTTGACTTAGCAATAATCGATGCATGTCAGGCCTATGGCAAAATGTAGTTAATTAAACGGCATTGCAGGTGAACAACCTCGCCGAAAGATGATCTAATAGCATGTTGTAATAGCAGTACATGAATATCATTTGTTGCGCAGTGACCCTGCGGATATCTCACCCAAGAGGAAAAATATGAATAAATTAGCAAAACTCGTCTTTGCTGCGTCCGCAGTCATTTCGTTCTCAGCCTCGGCCCAGCAAGATATCCAGGCAAAAACCCCGAACAGCGCATACCTGCAAGACAGCCGCGGCGTAATCACTCGCAGCCCGTTCGGACAGTGCTGGCATACCGGCTACTGGACTCCGGCTGACGCTGTTGGCGGCTGCGACGGCGAGATCGCCAAGGCCGCTCCGGCGCCGGCTCCTGCAGCACCGGCACCTGCCCCCGCTCCGGCACCCGCTCCGGCACCGGCACCGGTTTCGGAAAAGGTCACGTTTGCTGCCGACACCTTCTTCGACTTCGACAAGTCCGTGCTGAAACCCGATGGCAAGGCGAAGCTGGATGATCTGGTCTCGAAACTCAAGGGCATGAACCTGGAAGTGATCATCGCCGTTGGCCACACCGACTCGATCGGTACCGACAGCTACAACCAGAAACTGTCCGTCCGCCGTGCCGAAGCCGTGAAGGCCTACCTGGTGTCCAAGGGCGTTGAAGCCAATCGCGTCTACACCGAAGGCAAGGGCGAGAAGCAGCCGGTTGCAAGCAACAAGACTTCTGCTGGCCGTGCCAAGAACCGCCGCGTTGAAATCGAAGTCGTTGGTACCCGTACCCGATAATCGATTCACCGTGAAAAGAACCCCGCTGCGGCGGGGTTTTTTTATGGCCGCATCATCGAATTGCCTGCAGCTCCACGACAGATGACCATATTCCAGCTATCATTCACACTATGAATGCCGATCCTCTAGAACTGCAAAAATTCAGCGACCTCGCCCATAGGTGGTGGGATCCGACTTCTGAATTCCGCCCCCTTCACGAAATCAATCCGCTTCGGCTTGAGTGGATCAATTCGCGCGTTCCTCTTGTCGGAAAAACGGTGGTTGATATCGGCTGCGGCGGTGGCATCCTCGCGGAGTCGATGGCGAAAAAAGGTGCAAAGGTTACTGGTATTGACCTGTCGGAAAAGGCGCTGAAGGTGGCCGACCTGCACAGCCTGGAATCGGGTGTACAGGTTCGCTACGAGTTGGTTTCCGCGGAAGATCTTGCCGCGCGCGAACCGGCCAGCTACGACGTGGTGACCTGCATGGAGATGCTCGAGCATGTGCCTGACCCCGCAGCGGTCGTCCAGGCTTGCGCAAGCCTCGTCAAACCGGGTGGTCATGTGTTTTTCTCCACGATCAATCGCAATCCCAAAGCCTATCTGTTTGCGGTGATCGGCGCTGAGTACATACTGCGGATGCTTCCGAAGGGAACGCATGATTACGCGAAGTTCATCACCCCGGCCGAACTGGCACAATTCATTCGCCATACCGGATTGACGCTGGAAAGCCTGAAAGGGATGGGTTACAACCCGCTGACACAGGTGTACTCGCTGAATCAGAATACCGACGTCAACTACCTGGTTGCCTGCACAAAGCCGGCATAAGTAAGCATTATGGCAGCGCGCCTTTCGTCTCGATGAAGGGCTCTGCATCATTAGACATACCATGGCATTAACTGCTCCCCGTGCCATCCTGTTTGACCTGGATGGCACCCTTGCCGATACTGCGCCCGACCTTGCCGCTGCAATGAACCGCGTGCGCACGGCGCGTGGGCTTGCCCCGACGCCTTACGAATTGTTGCGGCCGGTCGCCTCAGCCGGCGCTCGCGGACTGATTGGAGCATCGTTCGGGCTTAAGCCGGACGACGAAGGCTACAACGCGTTGCGTGACGACTTCCTCGACACCTATGAAGCATTCATCGCGGTGGAAAGCCGGTTGTTCAACGGCATTGATGTGTTGCTGGCACGCTTGCAGGAATACAAGCTCCCGTGGGGCATCGTGACCAACAAGGCAACACGATTCACTGAACGGCTCATTCCGCAAATCGGCCTCGGACACGCACGATGCGTCATTTCGGGGGATACCACGCCGTATTCCAAACCCCATCCGGCTCCATTGCTCGAAGCGGCAAGCCGTCTTGGCGTGCCCCCCGGAGATTGCTGGTACGTCGGTGACGACTTGCGCGACATCCAAGCCGGACATGCTGCTGGCATGATCACGATTGCCGCAGCCTGGGGCTACTGCGGCCACGCGGAACCCACCACTTGGGATGCACATGCGCTTGCGGATTCGCCGACGGGTCTTCTGGATTTAATTCGCACCCAGGCCTTGAATTCCATCGGCCGGGTCGCATCTAGTGCGATACAATAGTACCGTCTGTTTTGGGGGCGACCTGGTTTCGACAGGGGTTGCGAAGCAGTACAGGGCATGCCGAGGGCTGGTCACCTCGTAAATCCAACCGGAAATGCTTAAATGCAAACGATGAAACTTACGCTCTCGCAGCGTAATCCTCTAGGAACTTAATAACTTCTTAGCTCTACACCGTCTTGTCCCTGGGGCGGGCTGGCAACAGCAGTAGAGTCACTCACAGGGAATCGCGTTGCGCCGGGTTACTTGGTGTAACGTTAAAAATAGGTAACTCGCCTTGGCGAAGCGCGTGCGTCCGCGTCGGCAGGGTTAAAACCAGTAGGCTGCACTACGCATGTAGAACTGGCTGTAGAGGATTTCTGGACGCGGGTTCGATTCCCGCCGCCTCCACCACTCGAATCATTTCGAGCATCATTTGTCAGAGAGCCCACGCAAGCATCACTGTTTGCGTGGGTTTTTTGCTTTTCCGTCCGACAATATCAACCCTGGCCGAATGCATCATGACACTGCATCATATAAAAGGTCTGACAATTATCCAGATGATGATCTTGCTGTTCTTTGCCGGAATTGCCGCAGCGCTTCTGGTCGACTTTCTTGTCGAGCTACGTTGCGAAGGCAACCCGGCAATCAAGCTTTGCATGGACCGGAAGGCGATTCATGGAAAGTGAGATTACGGCTCACTTCACCTTCTGCCTTTTGGTTTCGATCGCACGCAATGTCGCTTGCGCGGTTTCCCGCAACGGTCCGCCCAAGGCAACCGCCTTTTTGGCTGCGCCACGCGCCTCGTCAATATGGCCAAGCTCAGCCAACACCATGGCAAGGTTATTGAACGCCGCAGCGCTGTCAGGGTGATCGCGGGATGCATCCTTGAACGCAACGACTGCAGCATGCCGGTCACCCGCAGCATATGCGCTATTGCCATAACCCATCTGCAAGGTCAGGCTATGCGGCCAGCGCTGCAGCGCGGCTGCATACGCCTTGCGCGCGAGAGCGGGATTGTTGATCTTCTCAAATGCAACGAGCGCTTCGGTTGCAGTCGGCTCGTCTGCTGTCGCCGGCAAATGCCCCGGCTGCAACGCAACCTCACCCCAGTAGTTGCCGCGCGCCCAAGTGTGTTCAAAGGTCGATAGTGGCATGACCTCACGGGATGTCGTGCCTGAGTGCAGGATAATATCGCCGCGGTCCAGGTCATATCCGATCGCCACCGCGTAATGCCACAAGGGAAATAAGGGCAGGCTCAGGTTTTGCAGGACGATGACCGGATTGCCTGCGGCAAGCTCGGTGAGCAGGGATTCGAGGCGAGGAGGAATTGTCGTGCTGACCGCGCCATGACGGCGCGCGGCGGCGAGCATTTCAGGCTGGAGGCTGCCCTCACGCTGCGGGACATAGACCTGCGACACCAATGCATCCGGTGTCACGCTGATCCCCGCTGCATTCAGGGACATTGCCAGCGCGGCTGGCCCGCATTGGTAACGCTCCTGCGGGAAGAAAGGCGTCGCTGTCAGCTCGACTCGTCTCGGCAGCGAGGCCGCTGCCGGCGACTGCAAGAGCGCCCGCGTCTGCGTTGCACAACCGGAAAGGAGCGTCAACACCAACAGCAACCCCGGCGCGAAGCCGCGCCAAGGTTGCCATTTACGAAGCTGCATTTACCTTCTGGAGCGGGTGAAGGGGAATACCTTCGTCAGCCCGAGAATATCGGTAACGAGCAGGACGACGAAAATCAGGACCAGTGCGCCGACAACATCGCCGCCAGCCGGCAGGCTGTCGATCTGATTCGCCAGTGTGGCTGCTTCGGAGTCGCTGAGCGCCGCGACGCGCTCTTGTGCATCCGTCTTGTTGACGCCCATCTTTTCAAGCTGCACCATCACTTCCGGACGATCGAGTGCAGCGGCGATCCTCTGCCTGTTCTGCTGCCCCGCATTCGCGGCCAGCACCTGATCGGTTCCGATCATCGCGGCCTGAACGGTCTGCGTAAAGCCGACCAAGGTGAATGCGCTCAACAGCATCCAGACAAATGCACGTTTTAATTTTTTAATCATGATTCCCTCTTCCTGGTTAAGCCATTGATGCCGACGAATGACAGGCAGCAACCGCACCGTGGTCATAAATGAAGCGTTGAAAGTCTATCACCTTGCTTTTGATACAAGCCGTTCCGAAACATATGTTAACAACTTCAACATATTGAAAGATTTCAATGTTGATGCTTGGCAAACCCCTTGATGTTCCGCCTCTCTCCAGATCCACCAGACGATCACGGCCAAGGCATCGGATTCATGTCGATGTACTGCTGTGTTTCCCTGTCCGGCACGTCCGCATCAGGCGGACTGCCGTCACCCAGCTTCGGCCCGGCGATCCTTCCGATTTCGCGCCGCGATTCGTTGAAATCGCTCGACAGCAGGGGTGAATCGCGATTCGGCCAGTTTGCGATTGCCCATCTCGTGAGGTCTTCAAAGCGTTGAACCAGTTCAGCCGCATACTTGTCGCATTCTTGCTTGGTAGCCATATCCATTCTTCCATCTCATTCAGGTGCACGGCTTTTACTTTTCCTTGAGCTTCTCCGGATCAGGACGAATCCTGTCCAGCTTCGACGCATTCGTCGGAATCATGTCGTCCGGCAAGCCGATGTCGTCGATGCCGAGCGGATTTTCCTTGGTGCGCGGCACTCCAGGGTCAGGTCTTTCGGCATCGACAGGATCGTGTTGCAAGTTGCCCATGCCTCCTCCAAATAAAAATTAGACGAAATGACATCATGTTGGTTCGGCTGCCGGTGAAAACCGGCTAGAACTATCCATGTACGGCATCATCATATGCTTATGCCAACGATAGCCAGGAGAGTCGCATGGCACCGCAAACCAGGCACTACATGAATGAACCGGATATAGGAAGCGGCGAGAAAGCACCGGCGCAGGAAGACGTGGAGCGGGAAGAGCGTCGCATCAACCCGGCGGCAGAGAACCATCCGAATGACGAACAGAAGGTACAGAAGCCGGACAGAAAACATGCGGATGGACAGCTTCGCGAACAAGATCATCAGCAACCCCTCCCGGCAGGGCGCATGTTGCAAAGCGTAGAGCACCTTGCGCGCATCGTTGCAACCCGTTTGCCGGACGACACCTATGAGGCGCAGGTCTATGTGCGGCTGACCCGCGAGCCGGAGATCGCTGAGACGTATATTCCCGCCGGGACGTTTTCGACCGAAGCGGAAGCGTGGAAGGCTGCCGAGGAAAGAGCCAGGCGCGCGTTCAAGGAGCACGAATTCTAGTCTTGCGTTTCATCGCACGAGCGGCGACTGCCCGCTATCGTAACGTGCTCCCCAGAGCAAGGCCGCGATCGGCGCATCTCACCGGGCAACACGGCAGGCTGCGTGGGGAGATGCGTGTCATGCCGCTGATCCACTACAATGGCTATCTGCCAGAACAACAACAATCGTCGCCAATGACCGCTTTCCATCGCCTCCGCATTCCACTCCACATCCTCTTCGCATTCGCACTGTCCTGTACGCAGGCCGCATGCCAATCGAACAAAGGCGCTCCAGAGGAAGCGGCAAGAGCGGCATTGATGACCGACAAGGGAGTCGCCGTTTATGCTGCAGGTGATATTGCCGATTGCCGGAACCGCAAGCCTGAAGACAGTGGTGCCGCCAAAACCGCCGCTCTGATCGTCCCCGGCCTCGCGGCAGACAGTCGGGCAGCAGTGCTTGCCTTGGGCGACAACACCTATCCTGTCGGGTTACTCAGCGAGTTCACGGATTGTTACGAACCCACCTGGGGAAAGTTCAAGCAACGCACCTATCCGGCACCGGGGAACCATGAGTACTACACACCGAATGCCGTAGGGTATTACGCCTACTTCGGCGCCGCCGCGGGCCCGACACGTTATGGGTACTACAGTATGGACATCGGCGGCTGGCATGTCATTTCACTCAACAGCTACCTGAAGCCTGAGCAGCACAGGGCGCAGATGGAATGGTTGAAGTCCGATCTCGAGAAGAACAAGGCATTTTGCACACTGGCATATTGGCATCATCCCGTATTCAGTTCCGGCGGACACGGAAGCAATGCACAGATGATCGAGGCGTGGAAGATGCTGTATGCGTCGGGTGCGGAGCTGGTTCTGTCCGGCCATGACCACGATTACGAACGCTTCGCGCCGCAGGATGCCGAGGGCCATCGCGACGCACAGCGCGGCATGCGCCAGTTCGTGGTCGGCACCGGCGGTGCCAAGCTGACGCCATTCCGCTTTCGGAAGCTCAATAGTGAAATCAGCGACAACTCCACGCACGGCGTGCTGAAGCTGACGCTGAAGAACAAAGGGTATGAATGGGAATTCCTGCCTGTCGACAAGGATGGCTTCACGGATCATGGCAGCGCGCTTCGCCATTGAGCTCCGGCGC
>JAKACN010000132.1 GCA_021821365.1 Pseudomonadota bacterium
GGGCAGATTGTGGATGTCACCGCGTTACGACGTGGCTCGCTGGTCCTGAACCTACTGGTCATGCTCGGCTTTGGCCTAGGTCCGGTCGCGATATCGGTATGTCGCTGGTACGCCGGCTGGCAGGCCGTGTTCGCACTCGCCATTGCATTGTTCGTGCTTGGATCGGCGTTGCTGCTCCGTGTCTCGACACCGGGCGCGGCCAAGGCGCCGCGCTCGGTGGCAAGCGATATCCTAGAGGGCCTGCGCGCGGTGCGCGGCGACCCCTTGCTCGCGCAATTGCTTGTGACCGCCATGTTCGGCTACATGCTCATGGGTCCCATGCAGGTGATCCTGCCCAAACTCGCGCATACCGCACTGGGACTCGACGAACTCACGCGCGGCGCGTTTCTCGGCACGCTCGCGCCGGCACTCATTGCAGGCGGAGTGGTCTGCATGCTCGCCGCGCGGCGTCTCCCGCATGGAAAAACCGTATTTGCGGCGTGCATGGCCTCCGGCCTGCTGTTTGCGGCCATGGGCCACAGCAGCAGTACATCGCTTGCATTCGCGCTGCTGGCTTGCGTCGGTGTGCTGGGCGGCGTGGCCATTAGCCTGATCGTCACTGGGCTGCAGGAAAACGTCGACGACAAAGTGCGCGGCCGGGTGTTGAGCATGTACACGATCATTTCGCAGGTCATGCCGGCGCTATCAGGCCTTGCGGCGGGCGCGCTCATGCATGCACTGGACGTGCGGCTGGCGGTCGTCTTCAGCGGCGTGGCGCTGGCACTGGCGGCACTGGTCAATGCGACATGGATGCGGGTGCTTCGCGGTTATCGGGGGCACTGAAGAGACGAGCTCATCGAAGCGTAGCGATTCGGCGACATGCGCCTTGAGCAATTCGATGGCTTGCACGGTTCTTCGGTGCCGGATACCGACCGAGGTGTCAGAACCAGTGGGATGGATGAAATCGGACCATGGACCTATCTCAGTAGGCCAATGATTCGCCATGTGATAAGACCACTTGTCGGATGAAGAAACGCGAGGTGGTTTTTCGCCTCTATGCACAGCGAATCAGCAGTAGTAGCAAGACAAGATTTGACTACGCGCCCATGCAAGGGTCAAATTTCATCACGTCTAAAAGCCGGCAATATGTCCGGGTTCGGCCAGAAGCTGCCGGGCGAATTGTCCCGACTACGTCGGCGATAGGCTGATCTGAGACATTCATGCCCAGCAGTGCTGATTACCGCTGCAATTGTCACCCAACCCTCGACAGACCGAGATTCAGCACTTATGTACTCGGGACAATACGTATTGCGCTTTCGCCCAACGCAATACGCTCCGAGGCCTGAATAGACTCCACCGGCATGGCCAATCGAAGGCTCTCGCGGAACTGTTCAGCTGGGGCCGCGTGGACCACTTCCACCACGGCGTCATAGTTCGCCCGAATCACGGCCTCTATCTCCTTGAGGTCGGCACGGAAAAATTCCTTGCGCCCATTGACCTTGTTGAGCCTGCCAGCTGCGAAATGGGAGTGCAGCTTGGCCTCCAGCGCCGGGGCATTGTCAGAAAATATCAGTGCGTGCACATCGAACCGGAACGGTACCGAGGCGTCCCCCAACTCATCCACTCGGTCCATCGGCTCAAGCCTTCGGGTCATGCCTATCTTGTAAATGCCCTCCCCGAAGGCGCCGATATTGGAAATCACGTAGACATAGCCAGCGCGGGCGTTCTGCTCGCGGTAGTCGAGCAGTCTTTCCTCCTCATCGAGTTTCCTGTTTTGGCTGGAAAGTTCATCGATCCTGGTCTGTAGATCGTCGCGCTCTTGCTGGCCGTTTGCCGCACCCAGTCGCAATTGCAGCTTTTGGATGGCGCTGGTGAAGTGCCTGCGCTCCTTTTCAATCTTGCCGCGCGCCTCCCGGATCTCCTTTTCGAGCTTTTCTTGCTCGCGTTGGTCTTCCCTCGCCTGCCGAGCGGCCTCTTTTTCCTCCTGGCGTTTCATCTGGTATTCGTGTGCCAGATACAACTCCTGCAGCTTGCGCTCCAAGACGATATCTCTCCAAAAAGCATCGATGGCATTCAACAGCTTGTTGCAACTCTCGAACGACCGTCGAATACGCTCCTCCATTTTCTCTAGGTTGCTGAACTTGACGTTGTCAACGCAATACTCGCTTTCGCTGTTGAATGACCTCAGCGCAAGCTTCAATGCATCCTTGCGCAATTTTTTCCACTGCGCCTTGGTGAGTTCGACGGCATAGTTGTCCCATGCATCCACCTCCGCACTCAATCCGCGGGCTGTTCGCTTCTGGTCCTCTCGAATTTCATCGAGTCGTGCTTTGTAGTCGACGCTGTATGTGAATTGATACTTGGGTTCGTAGAGCGCAAATGACTCCAGCAGAACGGTGTCCTCTGCCCCCAAAATTTGCTGCTGCACCGCCTGAAGCTGGGCATGTGCTGCTTCCAGGTCACTCCGCGTCGTGGCGACCTGGGCTTGAACTTCAGCCAGTCGGGCTTCTTCGGCCCGAATCTGCTTTTGAACCACCAGCAGATCCAGCAATCCGAGCTCCCTGGCCTTGGTTTCCAGATCGTCATACTTGGTCTGCAGCGCCCGGATGTCAGCCTGGGATTGCTGTCGGTGCGCCAGCAATTCGGCTTCCAGCCGAACCGCATTGGCTTTGTGTTCCGGGCCTTTGAAATAGTCGCCCAACGCCATATTCTCTCTCCCTCGTCCGCTCTGCTGGCGGCATGCTTGTCTTGGGATTATCGTCTCGATTCCTCTGAGTCTGTTCCCCAATCTTGCAAATTGTAGGTCGGTTCCTACTGCATTGCCATCGTAGCGGCTTTGCGTCGCAGCTTCAGCTTCGGATCGCCTGTTCCCGTTCATAGCAGGAATACGAAGGTCTGGAAGCTGGCGCATAGCCGCCCGGAGCGCAGGAATGTCCCCCATTACCAATGCTTACGCGCACGTTTGAAACGTTAATTCGCGCCAGTTCATGTGCTGATTCCACAGCGCGAAATTCTGCTCGACACGGGCTAAACTTGATTGGGTCACTTGATATGCCGTCCCATGTTTATGGGATGTGAAACGTCTCGCGACGATGTTAGATTGCCATTTTGCAACATTTGGCAAATTAAGCTTCTCCCACAATCAACTAACACATGCGATATATGCTTAAAGATGAGCATCTCATTATGTCGTCGGACGACAATTCGCTGGTTCTCACGGACAAGCGAGTGAAGTTTGAAATCAAGTCAAGATCGAGAAGCGCTTATAAATCTATCCCTATTGATCAGGTCGCTACCTGCGCGCTTGATACACGCACCTTTCCCATCCTTCTGATCCTGGCGGCTCTAGCTGTATTGGTTATCCTTGCTGCCCCTGAAACTGGGCCACGCGTAGGTGCCGGCATCGCCGCATTAATACTTGTCGGAGCCTACTTTGGCTCACGCAATGGCCAAATTGAAATCTTCTCGACGAGTGGAGAAAGCATCGCTGTCCCGACCAAAAGTCTCTCTCATGAGCAAGTTAGAACATTCCTTGAGGCGGTAGAGGCTCAATACTTTGAAGTGAAGTCAGTCGCGCGAGCATCCATTCAAGCCCACGCCGCTTAGCTGCGTCAATTAAGCAATTGTTGCTATCGTAAGCTATTTGCTGCTGATCCATGCTGTAGAAGCGCTGCTCAGTATGGCTTTGCAACGCAGCCTTCTTACTTGGCGAGAAGCGGTCTTGGTTCGCCAAGCGCATGTCATTGTCAGAGCCGGAGCGTCAGGTATGCAACCGGCTCCGGAAGCAGCGACAGCGGCGCATGTGCGTCAGCTTGGTCTTTTTGAAGATGAAGCCATCCATACTGATGCCGTCGTCGAGGCAGCGTAAATCAGCCATTTATTGCTTGAAGAGTAGACGCGATTTCGCCGTGAAACATTGTGCACGCCCCCTTCGAAGAGGCCGAACATGCTACAGAAGTCTGGATTTTGGTCCATTCAGAGGCCTGCGTTGCAATAGCAAAAGGCGGGCCGCAAGCGCCTCAACCAGATGAGAGGTAATGCCAGTCGTCCGGTCAGGCGTTCATAGACACCGTGGTCCGCTTTGGGTCGAACCCGGAAATTCACGATCTGACACATCTTGTCAGATCGAACGACGACTTGTACAGCTGAGCCTCGGCGTCTAGCGTTCTTGCTTGTTCGCCCTATTAACTTCTTTCCAAGCTTCTCGTATCATCCTGCGCTGCAGCAGTTTTCTCCCAAGCGGTCCCGTTCACCATTACTGCTCTACATTTCTAACAGCATATTTAAGGTACTCAATTCGGAGAAACACCGCATTCGGCCAACACCGCCACCATTCATGTCAGTAAGGCGCCGCTGCTGTCCATGGACGGACAAGCCGTCTGCGTTCCCGCATGCTCCGTCTTGAGAGATCCGCGCGCCGCTGCCTGCCGCAAACTGCTGACATCCCGCACGGGTGGGGCGCCGAACAGGCGGTGATACTCCCTGCCGAACTGCGACGCGCTTTCGTAACCCACCCGGAATGCCGCCGTCGATGCATCGAGGTGCTCGGCGAGCATGAGTCGCCGCGCTTCGTTCAGCCGCAGCGATTTCTGGAATTGCAGCGGACTCATCGCGGTCAATGCGCGGAAATGATGGTGGAAGGTGGACGTGCTCATCTGCACGGAGGCCGCGAGTTCGTCGATGCGCAGCGGTTCGGTGACGTGCGCCTTGAGCCAGTCGATGGCGCGCGCGATCCGGTGGCTCTGGGTGCCGACCGAAGCGATCTGCCACAGGCGCGAACCCTGTTCGCCCACCAGCAGACGGTACAGGATCTCGCGCTGGATGAGGGGCGCGAGGACGGGAATGTCGTCGGGTTCTTCGAGCAACTCGATCAATCGTCGGAAGGCCTGGAGCAACGGCAATGAAGCGTGGCCCACGGCAATTCCCCGGCCGGTCGGCTCGGCGGGCGGCGGACGCAGTTTCGTCTCCACGATCAGTTCCGCCATGGTCCGCTGATCGATCTTCATCACCAGCGCCAGGAATGGCCGCTCCCGGCTTGCTTCGATGATTTCGCCGATCACCGGAAGGTCCACCGAAGTGATCAGGAAACGGCAGGCGTCGTACAGGTAGGTGTCTCCGCCGAGCAGCACGCGCTTTGCGCCCTGCACGATCAGCGCGACGCTGGGATCATACATGCAGCGCGTCGGTTCGGAATGCGTCGTCCGTCGGAGCAGCGTCAATGCCGGAATCGAAGTGGCGCACGGCTCGCCGTCGACCTCGGTCCAGCGGACAATACTGGCCGCCAGCGCCTCGCGCGCGGTTTCCAGGTGATCTGCTTCCTCAGAAGGTATTGCGGCCAGTTGCTTCACATTGCTCTCCGATGCTGTGCCTGATTCCGGTCCCGTTCGAAGTGTATCAATGTACCCGGGTTGCGTCATCGGCAGGCGAAGCGGCGTTTCTCGACGACACCTCTTCTACCTCATTCACGCCATTCACACCATTCACACCATTTCTTACGGCCGTCATTTCCGCAAGAATGGAGACGGCAATCTCCGGCGGCGTTCTGCTCCCGATGGGAAGGCCAACCGGTCCGTGCAGACTGTCTACTTCCTGCTGCGACAGATCGAAGTGCTGCATCAGCCGCGCACGGCGTCGTTGATTGTTGATATGCGAACCCAGCGCGCCGACGTAGAACGCGGGCGACTTCAAGGCTTCCAGCAGCGCCATGTCATCCAGCTTCGGGTCGTGGGTCAGGGCCACCACTGCACTTCGTGGATCCAGTGCCAGTTCGAGCACCGTATCGTCCGGCATGGTGTTCACGAGACGCGCGCCCGGCACATCCCAGCCGGGGCCGTATTCCTGGCGCGGGTCGCAGACGGTGATTTCGTAATCCAGTGCCAGCGCCATCTGCGCCAGGTAGCGGGAAATCTGCCCGGCGCCGATGATGAGCAGGCGCCACTGCGGTCCGTGCACGGTGGTGAGGCGGGAGCCGTCCCATTGCAAGGCATCGCCGCGCCAGGCATTGCTGATGCTCACGTTTCCGTTCGTCAGGTCAACATGGCGCGCCGCGAGTTGACGGGATGCCAGCCGGGCCGCCAGCGCCTTCAGCAGCGCGATGTCCGGTGCAGGTTCCACCACCAGCTCGAGCGTGCCGCCGCACGGCAGGCCAAAGCGCGTCGCCTCGTCTTTCGTGACACCATACACCAGCTTGAATGGGCCAGTGCCGGTGATGGCGCCACCACGCATCCTCGCGATCAGGTCATCCTCGATGCACCCGCCGGAGACCGAACCTTCGACCAGACCATCCTCGCGCAGTGCAAGCCATGCACCGGGCGGACGCGGCGCCGACCCCCAGGTGCGCGCCACCGTCACCAGCGCGAAGCGGTGCCCTGCGTCCGCCCAGCGGCAGGCCGCACTCAGCACTTGATGGTCGGTGCTGTCCATGGCTACGCCTTCAGCACGTCAGGACTGATCGGCAACTGGCGCACGCGCTTGCCTGTTGCTGCGGCCAATGCATTCGCCACAGCCGGCGCCAAAGGCGGAACGCCCGGTTCGCCGATGCCCGTCGGATTCGCCGCCGACGGGATGATATGCACTTCGATGCGCGGCATCGCGGAAATGCGCAGCGGCTGATAGTCATTGAAATTCGACTGGTCCACCTTTCCTTCCGTCAGCGTGATGGCGCCGTGCAGTACCGCGGACAGTGCAAAGCCGATGGCGCCTTCCACTTGCGCCCGGATCACATCGGGATTGATGGGAACGCCGCAATCCACCGCCGCCACTACACGGTCCACGCGATAGCTGCCATCCTTCTGCACCGTCACCTCCGCGACCTGCGCAACATAGGACTTGAACGACTCGTGGACCGCCACGCCGCGACCGCGCCGCTCGCCCTCCTTGCCGGCAGGAAGCGGATTACTCCAGCCGGCCTTGTCCGCCGCCAGCTTGAGCACGGCGGCGTGACGTGGATGCTGATCCAGCATCGACAGGCGCCACGCTACCGGGTCCTTGCCCGCCGCTTGCGCCAGTTCGTCGATGAAGCACTCCGTCGAGAAGGCGGTGTGTGTGGAGCCCACCGAGCGCCACCACAAGACCGGCACGGTGACATCGGTCGGCGTGTGCAGCTCGACCTGCATGTTGGGAATCGCATAAGGAAGATTGGCCGCGCCTTCCACCGACACCGGATCGATGCCGTCCTTGAGCATCGCGGCAAAAGGCGAACCCGCAAGGATCGACTGGCCGACTAAACGATGGCGCCAGCCGACCAGCCTGCCCTGCTCGTCGAGTCCGGCCCACAGGCGGTGATGAAACAGGGGCCGGTAATAGCCGGCGCGCATGTCGTCCTCGCGCATCCACACCAGCTTGACGGGCGCACGGCCGCCGATGGCCTTGACGATCTGCGCCGCTTCGAGCACGTAATCGGAATCCTTGTTGGCGCGGCGCCCGAAGCTGCCGCCGGCATAGAGGGTATTGATCCGCACCTTCTCCGGCGCGAGGCCGAACAGCGCGGCGACGGCCATCTGGTCGACCGTCTGCATCTGCTCGCCGTTCCAGACTTCGCAGCCATCCTTGCCCAGCCGTACCACGCAGTTCATGGGTTCCATCGCGGCATGCGCGAGATAGGGGAAGTCATAGGCTGCTTCCAGCGTGCGCGCGGCGCTGCCGAGGGCCTTGTCCGCATCGCCGTTGCGTGCGGCGACCTTGCCAGAAGAATTGGCCAGCTCGTGGTACTTGCCGAGGATCTCCCCCGAGCCCAGCTTGAACGCCGCGCTCTCGTCCCACGCAACGGACAGCGCATCGCGCCCCTTCTTCGCGCTCCAGGTATCCCGGGCGAGAACTGCCACACCGGTCGGAATCTGCACCACGTCGACCACGCCCTTGATGGCCCTAGCTTTGGCAGCATCGAAGGACTTCACCTTCGCGCCGAAGCGGGGCGGATGCGCGACCACAGCCGTCAGCATGCCGGGCAGGTGGATGTCCTGCGTGAAGACGGCCTTGCCGGTGGTCTTGTCGGCGCTGTCCTTGCGCGGAATGCGCCGGCCAATCAGCCTGAAGTCCTTCGGATCCTTAAGCTTCACGTCGGCCGGCGGTGCCTCTTCCGACGCAGCGCGGGCGAGCTGGCCGAAACTCGCCTTGCGCCCCGACGCCTTGTGCATGACCGTGCCGCCTTCCACCGCGATATCGGCGGGAGGAACCTTCCACTGCTGCGCCGCTGCCGAGACCAGCATGGCTCGCGCAGAAGCGCCTGCCTTTCGCAGCTGTTCCCAGGAATTGGCGATGGCGGTGCTGCCGCCGGTGCCCTGCACCGGGCCCCAGGCCAGATTGTTGTAGTGCTTGGCATCCGCGGCCGCGCTTTCGACGCGCACCTGCGACCAGTCTGCGTCCAGCTCTTCCGCCACGATCGTGGCCAGGCCCGTGTAAGTGCCCTGTCCCATTTCGAGGTGCTTGGAAATGACCGTGACCGTGTTGTCGTCGGCAATGCGCAGGAAGGCATTGGGTTCGAATTGCATGGTGCTCGCCTTGTGGCTGCCCTTCGCCGCCGTTGCGGCCGGCAGGTAGATGGCCAGCGTCAGTCCGCCGGCGGCGTGCAGGAAGCGGCGGCGGCTTTCGTTCTCGATTCGGATCGTCGTCATCGTGTCTCCTTCGTCAGGCCAGCGAGTTTGCTGCTTCATGGATGGCGGCGCGAATGCGCGCATAGGTGGCGCAGCGGCAGACGTTGCCGTCCATCGCGCCGTCGATATCCGCGTCCGTGGGCTTGCGGTTTTTTTCCAGCAGCGCGACGGCGCTCATGATCTGGCCGGACTGGCAGTAACCGCACTGCACCACGTCGAGCTTTTGCCAGGCATGCTGCACCGCCTTGCCGACGCGATCATGCCCGACGCCTTCGATGGTCAGGATTTTCTTGCCGGCAGCCACAGACACCGGCGTACTGCATGAACGCACCGGCTCGCCGTCCATGTGCACCGTGCAGGCGCCGCACAGTCCCATGCCGCAGCCGTATTTGGTTCCGGTCAGCTGCACCGTGTCGCGCAACACCCACAGGAGCGGCGTGTCGGGTTCGACGTCGACGCGCGTGGCCTTGCCATTGATATTGAGTGTGATCATGAAAAACTCCGATGTAAGACGGAACGAAGGAGCTTGCCATTTTCTCCATTCGCGGTCAGGAGGAGGTAGCCGGATCCTGTGGAATCTTTGCCTGATTCTCCGGCTATTGCGACTCCATGCACAGGGAACTGTGCACGAACTTGCGTTTGATCATGAGATCGATGCGGCGACGGCTAAACCATTAGTGCCGGGCCAGGAAATACGCCGGACTGGCCAGCAGCAGGGAAACCAGGTCGGCCTGGCGCTTGGTCCCGGTCTTCATGAAGATGCTCTTCAACTGGCTTCTGATGGTATGGATCGATGTACCGCGCGCTTCGGCGGCCTCGTCCAGGGTCTTTCCGCCGCATAATGCGACGGCCAGTTCCGCCTCGGCTTCGGACAGGGCGAACAGGCGGCGCACCATGTCGGCGGTAATCGTCGGCGTGCTTTCCGGATCGAAGGCAAACAACAGCGCGGCGCCCCGTACCAGGGTGCCGCCAGCCAGACGCAACGGTGCGATCATCAGCATCAGCGGCATGCGTCCCAGGCGCGGCTGCAGCACGACGCCGTTCAGTTCCGAACCGTCGCCACGGCTGGCATGGATCGCGTTGATGAGCTCCAGATTGAGTTTCCGGTTGGCGGCGGCATCCGTGGCAAGCAAATGTCCGTCCTCGACCCGGAGGCCTTCGCGTGCTTTCAATATCGCATCCGCACTGCGGTTCATGTGGGCGATACGCGCCGATTCGTCGAACAGGAAGGTCGGCATCGCGAGCACATCCAGCCCGCTTGCGAGGAAATCCTGGCCCAGCTGCAGTTCGGCAAAGCGTTGCCGCATCTGGATCGCGCGCTGCAGATGCGGCACCAGCAGGTTGAATTGATCGAGTTCCTCGCGCGCGAACGGTGGATGATGTGGGGCGCGCTGCAGCAGCACCTGGGTATCCCAGGCTCCCTCCCGCAGGATAATGCCGCCCGCGGCGCACGCCACACCCTGCGGTGCGACCCACTCGCGATAGAAGCGCAGTTCGGGAAAGCGTTCCGGCTCGGGAATATCCAGGTTGCTCGCGTAAAAATGCGCAATCGGCGAGGCCGCGATGTGGTGCGAGAGGACGTCTTCGCGTCCGTATTCCAGCACGTAGCTTTCCAGCCATTCCCTGGCAATGCCGTACAGCCACAGGCCTTTCACTTCCTGCGTTTCAGCATGCCGGATGCCCAGCATCACGCCCTTGAGCCGGAAGGTGCGGCAAAGCGCTTCGATGAATTCCTGGAATCCGCTCGGCGACATGACCGCGTCGTAAAGACTGCCGAGCAATGGCTCGATATCGGCGCGCAGCGCTGCATTCATGAAGTCTCCCCTGCAATTCTTGTTCAATTGCGGCGATATGTTTCATTTATGGCAATGAATGCTTGCCGATAACGATCGCCTTTGCAGGGTAGTCTGCAAGAGTTGCCGGCCTTAGTCCAGCGGAAATGACGCCGGATGCCGGGTTTGCTTTCTGTCGATGCGCGGGTCGCCGGCGCGAATGTGCGCCTTACCAGGCGTCCGCAAGGGATTGCATGAGGGCGAGCGCAACCTGGCGTCCTTCCTCCAGCCCGCCCCTCTTCCTGGCCACCTTCCTGAATCCCGTTGCATCAGCCGCCCATTCCGCTGCGTCGGCGGATTCGGTGCTCTTCGCAAAGCCGGAAGCGGTCGTCGCCCACCTTTCCGCGCCCGGCTTGTACAACGCGCTCGGCACCACATCGGCGAGGATCGCGCCGCTGCCGCTGTCGATGACAGTGACGCGCGGCTCCGTGCCACCGCTCGCTTCGCCATCGTGCACGAATCGCACTTCGATGAAATACCTGGCATAGCCTGCGAGCGCGCTGGCCTCGACGGTCTGGAAGTTCAGCGCGCCCTCCTTCGCCCCGGTCTTGACCTTGGCCAGCGCCGTCATCCTGATCGCCGTGTTGCGGTCCACCAGCGTGACGCCCGCGGCGCGCAAGGCCTGGTGGAAGCCGGACTCGAATTCGGCCGAGTGTGCCGGCGGCAGCAGCGATACCGGCCGCTCCGCGCCGTTCTTCCATTGCACCGTGACGGTGCGCTCATAATTGTCGCGTGCCAGCACACCGCTGCTGGTGGTCGACGCGGTGATTTCCCTGCTGGAGTCGATGTTGTCGCTCAGCTCGCGATGCCAGAGCATCAGGAAGGAGGGCCGCTTCGCGCGCTGGTAGGCGGTCCTGAACGCCGCAACGATCTGCGTTTCGGACGCCGTCTTCTGCTTCGCGCGTTCGGCCGCGCCGTTCAGGACTTCGGGCTGCCCGTCGCGGTACAAACCCTCGGCGCTTGCTGCGACAACAGTTCCGGCAGCCAGCGCGCATGCTATTGCGCGCTTCATCGGTTTCCCTCGCGCAGTTCGATCGTGACCTGCCGGGCCGCGCTTGCCATCGACTGGAACTGCAGCACGGCGGCGGAATCGGGTTCAATAAAGACATGCTGCCATCCGCTCGGCGCTTCCACCGTCTGCCCCCTGTCGCCGACGAACGTGGCGCGGCCTTCGATCATGAGACGGCCTTTCGCGAGATTCTTCAGCGGCAGCACGGCGCGCAGCGTGCCCGTATCGGTGGGCGTCAATTGGGGAGCGCCGGCTTCCACCAACCCGGACAGCGTGGAGGCGTGGACATAGGTCACACCGGGCGGCGGCGGCGCGGTAATGCAACTGGCCAGTGCGGACAGGCAGGCCGCGGCGGCCAGCACTCTGACAAATGGAGTCATGCGATTTCCCTCACTTTCGGTTAATTCCCGGTGCGCATCATGCGTACCATGTCGAGCAGCGCCTGCCCCTCGTCGGAGATCTCGACTTCCTTCGGCGCCGCCGGCGTCTGCGTGGTCGCCAAGACACCGGCCAAGGCAGGCATCGTCCGCCATTTCGCGGGTCCGCCGGATGCCCAGACGCCGCTTGCGGGAGCGGGCCGGGCATAGGCGAGCGTGCATGTGCCGTCAGGCGCCGCCATCTTCCGCATCGCACGCGACTGCAAGACCTTGCCGTCGGCTGCGAAGAAGCCTGCCTCGACGGACGCATGCCCGCTGTCCAGCCTGGCGGTCGCGATGTGGATCGTGGCAGGCAGCGAAGTCCAGGCGCGCGCGTCGGCCGCCGTTTCGGTGCTGCGCGCGACGCTGTCGGACACCACGTTTGCCAGGCCCGCGACAAGTCCGACCTTGAGCATGTCACGCGAGGTCTTGCCCTTGGTCAGCAGCGATGCGCCGAGAGCGGTCTTGCCGATGCCGGCGGCGGCATTTGCGATGGTCTCCGCGCCTTCGCGGAAGCTCGCCTTGCCGGCACGGATGCTTTCCACGGCGCTTCCGCCGCGGGTCGAGGCCTGGAAGTACAGGTCTTCGGCAAGCCGCGCCGTCGTTATTTTTCCGTCGACGGAAAACGCCACCTGCTGCTCCGGTGCGGATGCGCCTTCGCGATAGCCGAGCAGCTCGTTGTATTTGCCGCTGGTGACCTTCACCGGCGCATTGCCCAGTTCGGCGATCATCAGCAGGTTGTCTCCCGGCACGGGCAGCGGCAGGCCGGGACGCGTTGCCTGCGCATGGCGAAATTCCTCTTTCGCCTGTTGCGGATTGCCCTCGCACCAGTAAGCCCAGCCGACGAGGTATTGCATCAGCGCCATATCGTCCTGGTAGGTTTCCGATGCCGACATCGTGTCCTGCAGCTGCGCGAAGCGAAAGCCGGCGCGCGCATTGTCGTACTCACCCCTGGCTAGGTCGATCAGCCCGAGGTAATAGCCGACCATCGCACGCTCGTATGGATCGCCCTTGAATTCCTTGTTCGATTCGGGAACGAACTTGCTGCGCGCCGCTTCGGCCGCCGGGTTGTCCGCGTAGATCGTTTCGATCTGCTGCTGCGCATCGCTGAACAGGACCTCGGCATGCCGGAAATACCCCCGCAGAAATGCCGCCGCACCCGCTTCCATTTCATTCAGCACCCGGTTGCGCGCCTGCTCCTGCATGTCATTGCGCTTCCACCGGTCGAGCGATGCTTCGAGCTCCGGCGAACCGCCTTCGACAGAAGACAGCAGCGCTTCGATATGGCCGGGCTGCTGTGCCTGCGCCGCGCAGGCAGCAGCCAGCATTGCTGCAAGTGCGGCAAAGCGTCGCATATGTGAATCAGCGATAGACCGCGTCGTCGAGGCCGCCCTTCTT
>JAKACN010000412.1 GCA_021821365.1 Pseudomonadota bacterium
AATCCTTCCTGCACAACATCATGCTGCCCATCCATGAGGCCGGCCATGTGCTGTTCATGCCTTTCGGCGAATTCCTCACGATTCTCGGCGGCAGTTTCTTCCAGTTGGCCCTGCCCTTCGGCATCGGCGCAGCCTTCATCCTCAAGAACCGCGACAACTTCGGCGCCGCGGTCTGCCTGTGGTGGACGGGCGCGAGCTTGCTGGATCTGTCGCCTTATATTTACGATGCCCTGCACCCGCAGATGCTGCTGTTGGGCGGCCACACCGGCGAAGACGGCCCGCACGACTGGATCTACCTGCTCGACGTTTTCGGCCAGCTTGAACATGCGCAAGGCTGGGGCGCGTTCGCCCACGCGCTGGGCGGGCTGGCCATGTTGACAGGAGTCGCTTGGGCGGCAGCGGTGCTGAAAAGACAGCGGCAGGCGCTTGGCTAGGGGAACCGCTGCCGGCCAGATTTCGGCCGGCCTACGATGCACGATGATCGCCAGACATAACTAAAGATGAGAAAGCTCCATATCCACTGCGGCCTGCATAAGACGGGAACGACCGCCTTGCAAAACGCGTTGCACCGCAACGCGCAGACACTGCGTTCACAGGGCATATTGTTCCCCGCTGCGGGCATTCCGCCCGGCTTGAGCGGCCACCACAATATCGCATGGCAAATCGCTCGCGACCGCCGGTTTCAGCCCGCCTTCGGCGATTTGAAGGCGCTGTTCCGGGAAATCGGGAAATTCGACGGCGATGTCGTTTTGTCGAGCGAGGACTTCGAAAGCTCGTTGCGCTATCCGGAACGCTGGGCGTCGCTGAAAAAACTCGCGAACCTGTCCGGCTTTGACACGGTGTTCATCGTCTACTTTCGAGATCCGGTCGCCTATCTGGAATCGCTTTATATCGAAAACCTGAAACACGGTTTTGGCGAGGAGTACCTGGCGGTCGCCCAAAGAGTCCATGACTTTGGAAGGCTCAATCTGAAGGAATGGGAGTTCAGTTTCGATTACGGGCAGATTGCGGCAGCTTTGGCGCTTCAACCCGATGCGAAAGTGATTTTTCGGG
Source organism: Pseudomonadota bacterium (assembly GCA_021821365.1). Lineage (GTDB taxonomy): Bacteria > Pseudomonadota > Gammaproteobacteria > Burkholderiales > Burkholderiaceae_D > Noviherbaspirillum. The sequence continues at coordinate 1,054 of JAKACN010000412.1, forward strand.
ATTACCAGATGCTGCTGGGCGGCTCGGTCATTCCCGATTTTGCTGCGGCCATCGGCGCCGATCCGAAAACCCTCGGCCCTGCTGCGGGCAGCTGGCAAGCAAACAAACGCGCCAGTCCTGGCGCAGCCCTGGGCCAATTTGCCAGAAACCGGGGCCAATATCGAAGAGCGCCCTTCGGCGAAACACAGCGGATAGCCGAATACATGTGCCAGGGCGAACAGGCAAGGCTGGCCACCCCAGCGCGCTTGCGCGATTTTCTGGAGTCGAGGTTCCTGCCCTATCGGCACCTGGTGACGGAAGTCGGGGCGCACACAGCGCCACCCGGGTTGTCCTTGCCGGGCCAGGTGCGGGGGAGGCCGGAAAACGATGCGGGGGCGGCGACAATCGACATGAAAAAGTTTTTTTCATTCGAAACGCATATGCTCATTCAAAAGCTGACGGGCCTGATCGAAAGCAGAGGTGGTTTCCCTGCGACAGCCAAGCTGGACGACGACCTCGAATGCAAAATCAACGAATGGCGGTCATGGATCAAGGGAAAAAGCTGATGATCGCGCGCCCCCGCGCCGGTAAGCGCGCAAATCTTGTTTGAACCGAATATCGATCGAGGCCGGGATTTTGCCTACTCTTCATATCTTCATCGTTTCCTGGGCTGGACAGCACGCCAATGCGGCCAGGATTGCGGAATCCCTTTCCGGCGCCGCGGACAGGCTGAGCATCGTCTATTCCGATCCTGACCTGGCACTAATTCCGGATGCGGGCTGCGAGTCGATAAGAAGGCCGAACGAGCTGTATTGGGGCGATAAGTTCAAGGCCTGTCTCGATGCCTGCTATGAGGATCTCATGCTGGTGATCCATGCGGATTGCCAGTGCGACGACTGGAAAGGCATGGCCGGCAAATGCCGCGAGGCGCATCGGAAAATCAACAACCTCGGCGTGTGGGCGCCGCTCGTCGACTGGACGCCTTTCGATATTGCAAACACCGTCATCGCAACAATAGACCGTAGTCCCTTGAGAGTCGTGGCGCAGACGGATGCGATCGTTTTCAGCCTGTCCCGGCCGGTGGCAGACAGGATGCGGCGCGCCGATTACGAAAAGAACATCTATGGCTGGGGAATTCCCTGGATGTTCGTCGCATGCGCGTTCTCGAACAACATGCTCGCGGTGGTCGACGAGTCCGTGCCGGTAAAACATCCACAGGGCAGGGGTTACGACGAGAACGCAGCACGCAGCCAGATGAACGAATTTCTGCAACAGCTAAGCCCGGCCGAGCTTGTTCAGTATCGGCTGCTGAAAAGCCACATCGAACTGAATCGGCGTATCAATATGCGCCGCCAGAAGCCTGGCCGGTGAATGAAGCAAGGGCGCAGGCATGACCGCCGCGCCGGGGAAGCGACATGGGCTGTCGGCAAATAAAAACGGCACATGAATGTGCCGTTTGTATGTGGTGGAGCGGAGGAGGATCGAACTCCCGACCTTCGCATTGCGAACGCGACGCTCTCCCAGCTGAGCTACCGCCCCACGTGAGGCGCGATTATAGCGCTAGCGG
>JAKACN010000413.1 GCA_021821365.1 Pseudomonadota bacterium
GGGTGGGAAGCAATGTCGAGCACCAGGTAATGCCGCACTTTCTCGGATGACGAAACCGCTCGCCCCATCCGGTTCCGCCGGCATGCTTCCAATTAGCACCGGCTGCGCAGCTGGTGGAGCTTCTGTAAACAGGCTACTTGCGAATCTATCAAGATCAGGTTCGGTGCCGGAGACGAGGATTTCCACGGTTCCAAGTCCATTGCGGACCCAGCCGGAGACGGCACACCGCTGCGCCAGGCGGAATACGAAAGGTCGATAGCCGACACCTTGAACTCTGCCACCAAGCGCGATTCTGCGTGTCGTCATCGCGGTTGGATCAGGTGGTCCGGATGCCAGCCTGCCACCAAATGTGGCAAGCCCCTTCATCGGAAACCATGCACGGTCCGATCGGGCGCTGCGGGGTACAGGCCTTTCCGTAGAGACGGCACTCGTTTGGTCGTACCTTACCAAGAACAACACGTGCGCAGTCGCATCCAGGCGGCATATCGCCTGGATGACGCCGTTCGGAAGCCACGATTGCATGCCGCATCCGGGCATCGTAGTGCTGCCACGGCCCTCGAAAAGAGAAGCCGGAGTCCGGAATAATGCCAATGCCTCGCCATCGTGCATCCGTCACAGCCATCACCTCAGCGATCATACGGCGTGCATTCCGATTACCCTCCGGGCGCACTAACTCCTGATAACAGTTATCAAGAAAGGCGATTCCTTCCTGAAACTGGCGCAGAACCGAATAGATTCCGGCAAGCAAGCTTTCTGCCGAGAATCCAGCAACCGCTACCGGTAAGTGATGTCGGTTCGCGACAAACCGCCATTCGTCCGCACCCATCACAGTTGCCACGTGACCAGGTGCAATCAGCGCGTCCAGTGCATTATCCTCGGCTCTTAGAAGCATGGCGACAGCAGGCCAAGTTCGGCGTGCGGCAAGCAAAATTGATAGGTTGTCGGGAACGCCTTCCATGAGCATTGCAGCGACAGGCGCCGTCGTCGTTTCAAAACCGGCAACAAAAAACACCACCGGTTTGCCCGGCAACGACCGCGCAATCGCAACGGCTTCCTGTGGCGAAGAAATTGGACGGACATCGGCGCCCGCAGTCCTGGCTTGCGCTAGCGACGCTATATCGCCTTTCGAGACGTTGATGGGGACACGCAGCATGTCTCCAAACGCCACGAGTGTCACGTCGCCTGTCATTGCAACCGCGATTGCATCCGCGAGATCTTCTTCTGGACATACGCAGACGGGGCATCCCGGACCGGGAATCACTTGCACATGTTCGGGTAAGGCCGTGCGCAGACCAAGCATACTGAGGCTGCGCTCGTGGCCACCGCAAACATTCATAATCGTCACTTGGCTGGTGGTCGGGATACCGCCAATCCGCTCAAGCAAAGCGCGCGCCGCGGCTTCGCCAGCTTCTATCATGGGGGCGACTCGCTGCCGAGTTGCTCCAGAAGATCCCAGACTGTGCGCGCCTCTCCGTCGCTCATTTTTCGCAGTGCGTATCCCACATGAACCATGACATGGTCGCCCACAGCAACCCGGTCATCCTGAAGCATGAAAAGGCTGATCGTCCGCTCTACACCTTGGGCGCAACAGACAGCATTGAATCCGTCGATGGCTACAACCTGCATTGGGATCCCAAGACACATTGAGCAGTCCTCTCATATCATGCAGTAGCGCTCTATCGCCGCATAAGACTGGCGCCAGCGTGCCCAAGGACGGCACTCGATACCATGATATGGATCAATTATAAGCAGGCGCGCTGGCCACAACGTTCCAAATTCGGTCGGTGTGGCCGGTGCTATTGCCGGCCGGCGGAACGATTAAGTGCAATATCATCTTCGGCGCATCTGCAGACATGGCAATGGGCCCGCCTGACGCCGCGCTCCATTGCCAGATTCATTCCGCGCCCATCAGCTTGCGTTGGGGCACAGACCAAACCATCTTCTTCTGCGAGCAACGTACCATATCTGATCTTCCAGCTCATTGTTTCCGTGTCTAAAGGGGCGTGTTTTCAAACACGCAAAGACTTTTGAAAGTTCTCACCGGCTAGAGATCTGTCTTGATCATACAGATCGACCATACGTCATGATGTTCAGGTTCGAAAATCGATGTAGGTCTACAATCGTAGACGGAAAACCCGAAACGACCATAGACCTTCTCAATAACTTTTGGGCGATCACTTACAATTTCTCCAAAATAACGCCTCTGGCCTTTTGCATTCAGCTTGTTCTCAAAGGCACGCCACAGTGAATATCCGACTGACCTGCCCCGGTAACCACGCACGACATTAAAGTGAAGATGCGCGGCGCACGCCGGGCGCCGCGCCCGCTCAAATGCAGCGTGTGTGAGCAACCAGCGGATGAATTGCCGACTTCGGTTATGTTGTCGATACTTTCCGGCCCACATATTAGCGACCATCCTTGCGGCCACACTACAACAACTCAAAATCTGCACGTTTAAAAAGCGCGCGCTGCTTGCACCCGTTAAGTAACCTATTATACCGGATTCGTTTTCGGCTACAAATGCCCACTCACTCGCGTGATTAAGGTAAGGGCCAACAAACATTGCTGAAAAAAGGCTACGATCGCAGAA
>JAKACN010000133.1:0-1591 GCA_021821365.1 Pseudomonadota bacterium
AGTCCGTGCGCCGTTTGATGGCATGGTCGTCGAAAAGCACATTACCTTGGGCGAAACGGTCAAGGAAGATGCCAGCATCTTCACGTTATCGGACCTTTCCACAGTATGGGCCGAGATTGTGGTGCCGGCCAAAGACATTGACAAGGTTCGTGTCGGTGCCAATGCGCTGGTAAGGGCCACGTCGGCCGAGTCAAAAGCCGCCGGAAAGGTTTCCTATGTCGGTTCACTGATCGGCGAGCAGACACGTTCGGCGAAGGCGCGCGTGGTGCTGCCAAACCCAAACATGGCGTGGCGCCCCGGCCTGTACGCCAATGTGGAATTGATTTCGGAAGAAGCCGAGGTTCCCGTTGCGGTAGCTGCGGATGCGGTCCAATCCATCAATGAGAAGCCGGTGGTTTTCATGCGGGTCGCCGACGGCTTTGTTGCACAACCGGTTACACTCGGTCGCACCGACGGGAAGCAGGTTGAAATTGTCAAGGGCCTCAAGCCCGGCGTCCCTTATGCCGCCGCCGGCAGCTTTGTGATTAAGTCGGAGCTGGGCAAGGGCAGCGCCGCCCATTCTCATTGATGCGAAAGGTCAACCACCATGTTTGAACGCATCATCCGTTTTGCCATCGAGCACCGATGGCTTGTCATGCTGGCCGTTGTCGGAATGGTCGCGGTCGGCATCTACAACTATTTCAAGCTCCCCATCGACGCGGTGCCGGACATCACCAACGTCCAGGTCCAGATCAACACCGAGGCCCCCGGCTATTCGCCGCTGGAGGCCGAGCAGCGCATCACATTTCCGATCGAAACCGTAATGTCGGGCTTGCCGGGGCTGGAGCAAACCCGCTCGCTGTCGCGTTACGGTCTGTCGCAGGTGACGGTGATTTTCAAGGACGGCACCGACATTTACTTCGCGCGCCAGCTGGTCAACGAGCGCATCCAGGAAGCCAGGCAACGCTTGCCGGCCGGCGTGACGCCGGCCATGGGACCAATTGCCACCGGACTCGGTGAAATCTACATGTGGACGGTCGAAGCGAAACCCGGCGCGAAAAAGGCAGACGGATCGCCGTACACGCCGACCGATCTACGCGAAATCCAGGACTGGATCATCAAGCCGCAGTTGCGCAACGTGCCCGGCGTGACCGAAATCAACTCAATCGGCGGCTTTGCAAAGGAATACCAGGTTTCGCCCAATCCGGCGCGGCTGGCGTCCTATGGCTTGACGTTCCAGGATGTGGTCAGCGCACTCGAACGCAACAACAGCAATGTCGGCGCTGGCTACATCGAAAAGCGCGGCGAGCAATACCTGATCCGCGCACCGGGCCAGGTGCAGTCGATGGAAGACATTCGCAACGTGATCCTGGCCAATGTGCAGAATGTGCCTATCCGCATCCGTGACATCGCCGACGTCGAGATCGGCCGCGAGTTGCGCACCGGTGCGGCCACCGAAGATGGCCGCGAAGTGGTGATCGGCACGGTCTTCATGCTGATTGGCCAGAACAGCCGCGAAGTGTCGCAGGCGGTGGACAAGAAGATGGTCGAGATCAACCGCACCTTGCCCGAAGGGATACGTGCGGTGACCGTGTACGACCGCACCATCCTG
>JAKACN010000133.1:1601-13160 GCA_021821365.1 Pseudomonadota bacterium
GAAGAACCTGCTGGAAGGCGCGGTGCTGGTGATTGCGATCCTGTTCCTCTTTCTCGGCAACATCCGTGCGGCCATCATTACCGCGCTGGTGATTCCATTGTCGATGCTGTTTACCTTCACCGGGATGGTGACGTACAAGGTCAGTGCCAACCTGATGAGCTTGGGCGCGCTCGATTTCGGCATCATCATCGATGGCGCGGTCGTGATTGTGGAGAATTGTGTGCGGCGCCTGGCGCATGCGCAGGCGCACCACCGCCGGCCGCTGACACTGACTGAGCGTTTCCATGAAGTGTATGCCGCCGCCGCCGAAGCGCGGCGGCCGCTGATCTACGGGCAGTTGATCATCATGGTGGTGTATTTGCCGATCTTTGCACTCACCGGCGTGGAAGCGAAGATGTTCCACCCGATGGCGTTCACCGTGGTGATTGCGCTGCTGGGCGCGATGATCCTGTCGGTTACCTTCATCCCGGCCGCGGTCGCCCTGTTGATCGGCAAAAAGGTGTCGGAAAAAGAAAACTGGCTGATGCAGGCAGCCAAGCGGGTGTATGCACCGCTGCTGGACATGGTGATGGCCAACAAACCGGTCGTGCTGACACTGGCGACCGTGATTGTGCTGTTGTCCGTATTGGTCGCCACGCGCATGGGGAGCGAGTTTGTGCCGAGCCTGAACGAGGGCGACTTCTCGATCCAGACCATGCGCGTGCCGGGCACCAGCCTGTCGCAGTCGGTCGCGATGCAGCAGCAGATCGAGCGCGCACTGAAGGCCCAGTTTCCGGAAATCGAGCGCGTGTTCGCCAAGACCGGCACACCCGAAATTGCATCCGACCCGATGCCGCCCAATATCTCCGATGCGTTTGTGATGCTCAAGCCGGAAGCGCAATGGCCGGAGCCGAGAAAATCGCGCGAGGAACTGCTCGCCGCGGTGCAGGTGGCCGCGGCGAAGTTTCCCGGCAATGTGTACGAGTTTTCGCAGCCGATCCAGTTGCGTTTCAACGAGTTGATTTCCGGCGTGCGCAGCGATGTTGGCGTCAAGCTGTTTGGCGACGACATGGAGGTCTTGAACGACACCGCAGCCCGCATCGCCGAGGTGCTTGGAAAAATTCCGGGTGCGGCGGACGTCAAGGTGGAGCAGACCACCGGCTTGCCGATGTTAAGCGTCAATATCGACCGCGAGAAGATCGCCCGCTACGGCCTGAACGTCGCCGAGGTGCAGGAGACGGTGGCGACCGCAATCGGCGGGCGCGAAGCCGGTACGTTGTTCGAGGGCGATCGCCGCTTCGACATCCTGGTGCGACTGCCGGAACAGGTACGGGGTGACCTCGACGCACTGCAGCGCCTGCCGATTGCACTGCCGCGCAGCAACGGAAATGGTAACGATAAGGCTGGGGTGTCTTACATTCCACTGGGGGAAGTCGCCAGTCTGGATTTGGCGCCCGGCCCGAACCAGGTAAGCCGCGAAAACGGCAAACGCCGCATCGTGATCAGCACCAATGTGCGCGGTCGCGATATCGGTTCCTTTGTCGCCGAAGCCGAGGGCACGCTGCAACAGCAGGTAAAAATCCCGGCCGGCTACTGGACTACCTGGGGCGGCCAGTTCGAGCAGCTGCAATCGGCAACGAATCGCCTGAAGATCGTGGTGCCGCTGTCATTGCTGCTGGTGTTCGTGCTGCTGTTTGCAATGTTTAATAACGTCAAGGATGGCTTGCTGGTGTTTACCGGCATTCCATTCGCTTTGACAGGGGGCGTCATTGCATTATGGCTGCGGGGTATCCCGCTCTCCATCTCGGCGGCGGTGGGATTTATTGCGTTGTCTGGCGTCGCTGTGCTGAACGGCCTGGTGATGATCGCGTTCATCCGCAACCTGCGCGACGAAGGGCGTTCGCTCGACGCGGCCGTGAAGGAAGGGGCGTTGACCCGATTGCGGCCAGTGTTAATGACCGCGCTGGTTGCATCCCTTGGCTTTGTACCGATGGCCATTGCCACCGGCACCGGGGCAGAGGTCCAACGCCCGCTGGCGACGGTGGTCATTGGCGGCATTCTCTCGTCGACTGTTCTGACCCTGCTGGTGTTGCCGCTCCTGTACCAGATGGCGCATCGCCGTGATCCGGACGATGTCGTCGAAGAAGACGAGTCGGTTGGTAAGAGCAAAGGCCCGCAGGTACTTTTCTGGAAAAAGAAAAAACCGGTCTGACATGCCTGACGCCGCAGAGCCTGCGACTAGCGGCGTTTCATCTACTTGATTAAAGGAGTAAGAAATGAAATATCTCGTGATTGCACTTCTAGCCGTCGTTGTAGCCGGTTGTTCCACATTTTCAGGTAGCCAGGCGAGCAAGAGCGGAACCAACGAGCGGACCGACCCATACGATATGACGTACCGAGGCGGTCGATAACCCCCCTCGTTTGGAAGAAGGCTTAGACGCGGGCTCATGATAGAAATCTTGAGCCCGCCAGAGAAGCGTCGCATTCCGCATATCGCAGGGTATGCTTGACTTCGCCATGTGGGCTTGATGCGGATACGTGGACGTTACAGCGACGTACAACGGAGAGATCGGCACATCGCGGGTTTCTCCATCGAGCAGGAGTGTAGGCATGAGGCTCTTCCTGGGCATCATCGTTGTGCTAATCGTAAGCGCATGCGCGGCTCCGCCGGTGCAGGACGGCTTTGTGTCCTGTTGGCGGCTAACACGCATGAGCCAGTGTATTACTGTGCCGCTAGCGGACCAAAGCGCCGATAGGGAGGCCAAGCAGTTCATTGTCCCGTCCAATGGCAAGGCGCAGCTCTATCTTGCGCGCCCCTACACGCAGGAGCCAAGAAGGAAGACGGATGTTTTCCTGGATGGGCAGCGCGTGGCGGAGCTTGCGCCATTGACCTATATCGTACTGGACGTGTTGCCTGGCAAGCATCGGCTTAAAGTGCAAACAAACGATGAGATCGCTACGCTCGATATTGACGTCAGCGAAAACAGTATCTATTACGTCCAGCATCAAATTGATCTGCTCTTCAATACCGTATCTGCACGGCTGAAGGTCGTTCAAGAGGGAGATGCACAAGCACGAATACTGGCGACAAAGCGGGCGATTACATTCGCGCAGCGAGAGAACTGACGGGTAATGTCGACCGAATATGCTGGCAGGAGTAGCCGGCAGGGTTTTTATGAATGGAAAAAGGAGGAAGCGATGAAATCGAAGAAATTTTTATTACTCCTGGGTTGGGCCGCATTCACTGCCACATTCCTGGTGCAGGCAGCGGACGATCACAAGGGCCATGAGCATAATGGTAAGCGGGGAAGCCAGCATGTCGACGAGGTCAAGCCAATGTATGGCGGCGTGCTTGGCGTAGCCAATGACATCAGTTATGAACTGGTTTCCAAGCCCGACCGAATCGTGCTTTACGTTTCGGACCATGGAACTGCCATGGACACTAAAGGCGCATCGGCATCAATCACCCTGCTTTCTGCATCCGGGAAGACGGAGGTGACGCTCAATCCAGCAGGTGAAAACAAGCTTGAAGCCACCGGCTCCTTCCAGACGGCTCCTGGCACGAAGGCTGTCGCCAGAGTGGCGTTGAAGGGCAAGCCGGCACAGAACGTACGATTCACCCTGAAGTAGATCCCCCCCCCCCCGGCCTTCCCGAAGAACGACGGGGCGCATTGCAAAACGGGGAGCAACTGTTTGCAGTTGCTCTCAGCTTATGCGAGCAGCGGGTATCGCCAGGACATGATGAGTGAACCGTAATAGGAGCAGGATAATGGCTGCAGGACATTCACATGGCGTGTCAGCCGGGCAGAACGAGAAGCCGCTTTGGATTGCCCTATGTTTGACGGCAACATTTCTGATTGCGGAAGTTGTCGGCGGCATATTGGCGAACAGTCTTGCCCTCATTTCGGATGCCGCGCACATGTTCACCGATGCGGCCGCACTGGCCATTTCACTGGTCGCGATTCGTATTGGTAAAAGACCGGCCGACAGCCGGCGAACATTCGGCTACTACCGGTTCGAGATACTGGCCGCTGCATTCAACGCCATCCTTCTGTTTCTGGTAGCGATCTATATCCTGTACGAGGCGTATCAGCGCCTGAAGAGCCCGCCTGAGATTCAATCCGGTGCCATGCTGATCATCGCCTCTTTGGGGCTCGTCATCAATCTGGTCAGCATGCGGCTGCTCAGTGCCGGCAAAGACGAAAGCCTGAACGTCAAGGGAGCGTACCTTGAGGTATGGAGCGATATGCTGGGGTCGGTAGGGGTGATCGTTGGTGCGCTAGTCATTCGCTGGACGGGATGGGGCTGGGTGGATTCTGCGATCGCGGTTGCCATCGGGTTGTGGGTGCTGCCCCGGACGTGGACGCTGCTGAAAGAAAGCATGAATGTGCTGCTCGAAGGCGTACCGGAAGGACTCGGCCTTGCGGAAGTGGAAGCGGCGATTCTTGCACAACCTGGCGTGACCAGCGTCCACGAACTTCATGTGTGGTCCATATCGAGCGGTAAAGCCAGCCTGACTGTGCATGTCGTATGCGCGGATGCAAAGGCGGACTGGCCGACCTTACTCGCGACGATTCGTGACATGTTGGCAGATAGATTTGACATTCACCACTCAACGGTGCAACTCGAACAAACGCCATGCGAGCAAGATAGCGGTCCTCACGCGTTTAGCCCTGTTGCGCATGAGGAGAAGGTCCCTCATTCAGATTGAATTGAACCTCTGACGGAGGAGCGGACCTGACGTCGCAAATGAACGAATGCCGACGACAGATGCCTGCTGATAGCTGGAAAACGTTTGAGTATTCGGAAAAGTCATGTATGTACAAAATCGCTGGGTGCCGCTGGAGTTGATGTACACCCTTCTGGGCAGTGGCCTTCTGATGACGTTGATCATTCTGGGATTGCTGTTCTGGTTAAGTCGTGGGGAGACCAAAGACAAACCGAAAATTGATAAAAAAAACCTCGCAAGTCCCCGAAAAAAGCATAGACCCCGAAAAAGGAAATGACGCGTTCACAAGCGCGGTTTACTCGTGGTTTTTCATTGCATGCCAAACCGGCACACCGCAAAAAGTCCCGGGCGCGCATCAAGGCAAATACGAGCTTCTTAATTGTAGTTGTGTTCCGAAAAGTATAAGTGTATGACAATGCGCATGTTTTACCTGCGGGCCTTCTCCATGGGCTTGCCAAGCTTTACGCTATTGACAGCCACATGGCTTGCAGCCGTCTACAACGTTCCATTTTGGACGAAAGTCGTCGAAGCAAGGGGCGGTGACATTCTTGGCGGTGTCGCATTCCATGCGTCGGTCTTCGCATTGGTCGTTTTAGGCTTCACCTTTCTCTTGAATTTGCTGGCGTTCCGGTTTACCGTAAAACCGGCGGTGATATTGCTCCTGTTGCTGGCGTCCATCGTGGCCGGGTTCATGCAGCGCTATGGTGTGCTGATCGACCGCTCCATGATCCAGAACGTGTTCGAAACCGATTGGCGAGAGGCGCGCGATCTGGTCAGCATGCGTTTGGTGCTGACCGTGGTGTTGCTGGGCATTTTGCCCGCCATGGCAGTGGCGCGCATTCCGCTGCACTTTCGACCATGGCGTCGTGAGGTGGCGATCAAGTTCGCCATCTTGTGTGCGAGCGGCGTAGCAATGGCCGGGTTGATGTTTTCATTTGGGGCAGAGTACGCTTCGTTGTTTCGCAACCATCGGGAACTCCGTTTCATGTTGACCCCGACCAATGCAATCCAGTCAAGCTTTAGCTATTTCAAAGGCAAATCTGCGCAGATTGACGTACCGGTTGACATTCCCCATTCCTATAAGAAGGAGGCGTGGGCCGCACGGGAGAAGCCAGTCGTGCTTGTTCTCGTGCTGGGTGAGACCGCTCGCGCAGCGGATTTTTCGCTGAACGGGCATGAACGGGAAACGAATCCGCTTCTGCAGCGTGAAGACATCGTTAACTTTGCCAATGTGACTTCCTGTGGCACCGCGACCGCGGTGTCACTGCCCTGTATGTTCTCGGATTTGGGGAGAGAAAGGTTCGAGCAGGAAGTCGCGATGCAACGGGGTAATCTGCTGGATGTGCTGGCGAGAGCGGATATCAATGTGCTCTGGCGAGATAACAATTCAGGGTGCAAGGGAATTTGCGCCCGCGTGGCAAGCGAAGACCTGTCCACCGCCAATATGCAAGGACTTTGCGATAGCGGCGAGTGTTTTGACGAAGTCCTGACGCATGGCCTGCAGGAGCGGATAAACACCGACGGCAAGCCGCAAGTCATCGTCCTCCATCAAAAAGGCAGCCACGGGCCGGCCTACTCCCGTCGCTACCCACCGCACTTCGAAAAATTCAAGCCGGCATGCCAGTCCGTCGACTTGGCGCGGTGCCCCCCGGAGGAAATTCATAACGCGTACGACAATACGATCCTATACACGGATTATGTCCTGGCCAAGGTGATTGACATTCTCAAGAAGAACAGCGACAAGGTCGACAGCGCTCTTCTGTACGTCTCTGACCACGGTGAATCGCTCGGGGAGTTCGGCCTGTACTTGCATGGAGCTCCGCGCGCTATCGCGCCGGCAGTGCAATATGAAATCCCGATGCTGGCTTGGTTTTCCAGCGGTTTTGCAACCACAATGGGACTTGACGTTTCATGCGTTCGGAGCAAAGCCAGAAATGCGTACTCGCACGACAATTTGTTTCATTCCGTCACAGGTCTGCTCGATGTTGCCACGGCGTCTTATCGGCAAGATCACGATCTTTTCCATGGCTGTCGCAAATACAAAGAGGGTTAGAACACTCGCCCTGTGCAGGAGTCAGCTGGCGTCGCGCATCGCGCTGTGCATGGCGGACCCGGTGCGAAGCAAGAAGTAAGTGATGCTGCATACGGTCCAAACGATCCACAGGCTCCAAAGGTTATGCGACAGAAAGTGAGCGCCACGCATCACTTGCACGAGCGACATTACGGATCCAAGTACGAGTCCTGCGACGAGCAGGCACCGTGACCATCCCGGATAATGATCCCTGAACGCGAAATAACCGGAAATGAGTGCAAAACCGCCTGAAGCATGTCCGCCTGGCCAGCAATGACCCGGACCAGGGTTCGCGCTTTGAGGCCCAAGCAAGCTAAACCACTGTGAACCGCCGCCATACAGGGCCAGGTCCCATGGGCATGAGTGGGAGCTTGCCGCTTTTAGCGCAGCAACGCTGAGTGCCGAGATGGGCAGCATCAGGCTCAACCAGAACAGCGGAGCCCTCAGCGTGCGCAAGTAATCCATGCGCACACTGAGCAGGGCTGCGCCGAGGCTGGTGAGCCAAAAGCCGACAACCAGCCACTTCAGTCCGTCGTGGCCGAGCCGTGTGAGCAGCAGTGATTCTCTGAAAGGAAATCGACTCGTGGAGGCGTCAAAAAACAACTGTGTCAACCTGAAATCGATAACGCCTGTGTGTGATAGCCAAATCAGCACCCCACCCGTCAGGGGGAGTGCAAGGAGATTCTTGAAGTGAAAGTTATCCGTGAGGCGCATTTGTTCAATGTACAAATCGGAGCCAGACCAGTAATCCGAACTGGCAGAGGTTTTGTGCCTTTATCGTGAGATGATTCTGACAAAAAGTACCCTACCATTGCAAAATGGCGATGCACTGATGCATGATGTCACTGCGTGAGGATACCACCGTGGATGGAGTCACAAACAACCGGCAATTTGCGCATCGGATTGATTTAAAAGACGATCGTTTCTGGGAAAGCGCGGTTCGCCTATATGGCAAACGACTGGAAGTGGTGGCGTCGAACATCGCCAATGCTGATACGCCAAACTATAAGGCGCGTGACATTGATTTCAAAGCGGCGTTGGCGCAATCCCTTGCGGCACCGGCAGAAGTAAAGCCGTCAGGCTCGCCTAGAAAGGAATCGCCCGACTCAAATTTGCCGACACTGCTCTATCGAGTCGCTGCGCAGCCGGGAGTAGATGGCAACACTGTCGACATGGACGTGGAACGGACAGTATTCACCGACGCCGCCATTCGCTACGAATTTGCGATGCAGAAGGCCGTGGGTGAGTATAAGGAAATCAGCGAACTATTTAAAAACCTGACGCCTTAGCCGTAAGTACGTGGCGTTTGAGAATGCGCTGAACGGACCATTACTAACTCCCCACTCAGGCATTGATCCGCGAACACCCGAAATACGGGTTTTGATTGGATAGCCGTCGATGGCGTACGATATGTATGCACCCGCACTATGGCTGGCACACACGGCATTGTGCAATCTTCCCAAGACCGAGCCGTGCTGCAAGGAGAACGGTGATGTTGTGGCACATGTTTTTTTCTGTGCTCCATCCCGGAATTCGGAATGGAGCACGAGCGAGGTGCCGCAGCGCTGCGCAGATCAAAGTTGGCTACGTTTCGTCGGCACCTTTGACCACGTTCATTAGTTGGCCCCTCCCGCGTACGTTCTGTCCGGACTAATATACACCTTCACATTGCCAACATTGATGTCTTTCGGCGCAATCTTTGCGAGGTCGAAGACCGGGGTGCCGAAGGTATCAAAGTTCCACGCAAAGGCCTTGCCCTGCGTTACAAACTTCACCGTTTGCCCTTGCTCGATATTGAGATACCGGGTACTCGGGGTCAGCTCGATCGTGCGTTGATTGCCTGAAACCGGCACAGCGTTGCCGAAACGGTCAGTGCCGCCTGCCGCAAGTGAGGCCGAAGCTGCAATCGAGAGCAGCGCCCCAAGCAGGATAGAGGGGGAAAATTTTGTCGAAATCATGGTCAAGTCCTTATTGAACTAATTGCTATAGTTAAGATGTATACAGACTACACTTACATGCAGCTGTCGGATGCGGGGGCCGCGTCGTTGCTAGCAAATCACGAGCGGAGATTGCCATTCATCTAGCAACGTAAGTACGCCGTATGGCCGTGCAAAAAAGCGGGACCACCCGAACCACTACGTGACACGCGAAACTAGGTGCGGTTGACCCATTTTGGACGTTCGGGCCGGGAAGGTGGGGAGTCAGTGGGAGGTGTGGAAAGTGTGGTGGAATGCGCGGTGGCGACATCGAGAAAATTTACCAGCAGATCGCCCACGCCAATCAGCGATGTCCCAGCATAGCAAAGGCCACAGTCAGCATGCGGTCCCTTCGTCGGCTGCGTCTTATCCGAACGCGCATCGTCGGCGCTATTCGTATGTTGGTGAGCATGGTGGCCGAAATGTCCGGCGGATTGGCCAATTTCATGTTCGCAATATTGCCCGACTGCGGCCCAGGAAAGCTGCAGCGACAACAAAACCAGCAAACAAAAAGCAAATAATTTGCGCATGCAAGAAATTCTAGCAGCTTTCGCTTCACCTGACAGTAGCCGTGACCATCCAATGCGCCACGCTCTGATTCGCAGACGCGCAACACTGACGCTCGTCGTGCCGATTGATTTAATGACAGGTGCGTAATCGCGTATCATCGCGGTATACGATTGGCGCGGACAGGGCCGTACGGGAGCTATTCTGAACAGGGACAATCGGAGCTATTTGCTAAATGATTAGCCGCGACGTAGTATTTCGTTTGAACGACGTCTCTTCGAAATAACTTCAATGGATAATAACCAGCCGCGCCCCATACCGGACCAAATCTTCAACGCTGTTCGCTCTGGAACAATTGATGATTTTCGTGATGCCATCAAGACTTGGAACTGGCGTCCGGATGAGGAGGAGGATAAGGGACTCACTCTATTCTTCTGCGCGATATTTCATGGCCGGTTCGCCGAAAACTCACACTCGGGTCGGTCCTGAAAACCCAAGCGGATCAGCGTAACGATTGCTCATCTCCGCAGCGGCCTTGGGATATGCAAGCATATCGGCCGGATTCGTACCGGTAATCCCCTGCCGGTTTGGTAGCCTTGGAAGTCCAGATGCTGCCGACGCAGGAGGCATCGGCAGCCACGTTCAAGAGGTGAGTCAGAACAGTGTAGACAAGGTCAGCTTGGCGCTGCGCGGTGCGCCGGGGCTGATATTGTTGTCGACGTAGGCGGTGGGGTAATAGACCTTGTCGAACAGATTCTCTACGTTTAACGCAAGCTTGGTCTTGCCATCCGCAAAAGCGTAGTAGACTGCACCGTCAACGCGCGTGAAGCTTGGCAGCTTAACCGTATTGTTGAAGGAGGTGTAAGTATCGGATTGGTAAATCACGCCCAGTCCGGTACTCCAGTTGCCGTTGAGCGTGAACTTGTTCCACAGTGATAGGGTATGGTCAGGCACCAGCCCGATCTTGCGTCCCGCCGGCACCACCGGCGAACCGGTCGCCTTCATAATGCGCCCGTCCAAGCGCGCATAGCCGGCAAACACCTGCCAGTTGCGCGTGATGTCGCCTTGCAGTCCCAGTTCCAGCCCCTCGGTGCGTTGCTGGCCGGTGCGCACGAAGAAGCCAGGATTGGCGGGATCGGCAACCCTCACGTCGTCGCGGTCCAAGCGGAACAGCGCCGCGGATAACGAAAGTGCCGGCCGAATATCCCAACGGGCGCCGACTTCGTAATTGCGCGCCTTTTCCGGTGCCAGGTCGGCGGTGTTGGCCGCCAGACTCAATTGCTCACCCGACGGCAGGAACGCATAGCTGTAGCTGGCGTAGTAGGTCGACCATTCATTGGGGTGCCAGATCGCGCCCAGACGCGGGCTGACTGCGTTGTCGGTGCGCTTGAGGTCGACCGGCGTAGTGGTCGAGCGGCGATCGTCCAGATCGACCTGGAAGCGGTCATAGCGTAAGCCGGCCAGGATTTTCCATTGCTTCGACAACGTGATTTGATCCTGCAGGTACATTGCCGCGACATTCGCCTTGACCTGGTTGTCTGCATCCGAGCCGCTTGCCTGGAATCGGGTGGCCGCTGCGAACGGGTTACTGGCCGGTACGGTGCTACTGGTCGCATTGCCGAAGAATCCAGTGGCACGCTTGCTGGTGCTGACTTGGCGGCCTACCTCCACGCCGGCCAGCAAGCTATGTTCTATACCGGCCATTGTAACTTTGGCAGTCAGGTCGGTTTGGTTAAAGAGATTGGTGCGGTCATTGCTGGCGTTATAGGCGGAGATGGTCAGATTGCCCGCAGCATTGACGGCGCTGCCGGCAAACACGTTCTGGTAAAACTTGTCGTAATGTGCGGCGCGAAAGCTGTTTTTGAGTTTCAGGCCGCCGCCCAGATCGTGCTCGAGCGCCACCGTGAACGCGTCAACCGTGGAGCGCGAGATGCTTTGGTCGGCATTGCCGAAGAACGTGCCGCGTGCGGTGGTGAAGGGGACGCCGTCACGCGACGGGATGCCTCGGTCGGCGGTGCGTTCATCTCGCGCATGCTCGACGCCGAGCGTGACGGCGGTGTCTGCTCCGGGCAGCAGCGTGATGGTCGGATTGATCGCATAGCGTTTCAGGTCGACACCGCTGCGGAAGCTGTTGGCGCCCTCTGCCATCGCATTGAGGCGCCAGGCAGCCGTCTCGTTGAGCTTGTTGCCGACATCAACTGTGCCACGGATCTGGTCGTAACTGCCCGCGGTGACGCTGGCTTCGCCGATCCGGCTGAAGGTCGGACGCTTGGTGACTCGATTGATTACGCCGCCAG
>JAKACN010000414.1 GCA_021821365.1 Pseudomonadota bacterium
CTGGCCGCCAAGCTCTCGCCGCGCAACGAAGACATCGACTTCAACCGCGAGGACTTCATGCTGCGGGTCAACAGCGATCTGATCGGCAAGTTCGTGAACATCGCCAGCCGTGCAGCGGGCTTCATCACCAAGCGCTTCGGCGGCAAGCTGAGCGATCCGGTCACCGGCGGCGAAGCGATGAGCTGGCGACTGCGTTTCGGCGAGCATGAAGACGCCATCAAGGAGTCCTTCGAGGCGCGCGAGTACGGCAAGGCGATCCGCCAGATCATGGCGCTGGCCGACGAAGTCAACCAGTATGTGGACACAAAGAAGCCGTGGGAGCTCGCCAAGGATCCGGCCAACAACCAGGAACTGCAGGACGTATGCAGCAACCTGCTGCGCTCCTTCTACTGCCTCACCATCTACCTCGCGCCGATCCTGCCGGCGCTGGCGCGCAAGGTGTCGACCCTGTTCGGTATCGAACGCGAACTGACCTGGGCCGACCTGCAGACCAGCCCGACCTCCATCGGCACCTTCGAGCATTTGATGCAGCGGGTAGATCCGAAGATGCTGGATGCGCTGTTTGAAATGCCGGAGCAGGCGAAGGAAAGCACTCAACAACCCGGCCTTTCCCCTGAAGGGGAAGGTGAAAGCGGCGGGGCGATCGAGCCGATTGCCCCGGAGATCAAGATCGACGACTTCGCCAAGGTCGATCTGCGCATCGCGAAGATCGTCAACTGCGAACATGTCGAAGGCTCGGACAAGCTGCTGCGTCTCACGCTCGATGTTGGCGAAGGCCGTCATCGCAACGTCTTTTCCGGCATCAAATCATCCTACAAGCCGGAAGACCTGATCGGCAAGCTGACCGTGATGGTGGCGAACCTCGCACCGCGCAAGATGAAGTTCGGCGTGTCGGAAGGCATGGTGCTGGCAGCATCGTCCGCCGACGAAAAGGCGAAGCCGGGCATCTATGTGCTGAATCCATGGCCGGGCGCCGAGCCCGGCATGCGCGTGCGCTGACGATGCCGGCCGCGGAACCGCACAGTCCGTCCTTGTCCGGCACCTGCAAGAATCTTCGGGTGCGGGAAGCCGGCTTCGACGATGCTGCCCTGATTGCCGAATTGACGCGCACCGCATGGTCCGGCAAGGTGGCGGCGAAATCGAGCGGCCACCGCGAAACCAGCGAGCGCGTACTGCAACACCTCCAGCACGGCGGCGCCTTCATCCTGGTGAAAGAAGATCAGGCCATCGGTTCGGTGCGCTGGGTGCCGCTCGAAAGCGAATCGCAGGTGTGGGCGATCTTGCGCATGGGCGTGCTGCCCGCCTGGCGCGGCGAGCGCCTGTCCGAGCACTTGGTGGAAGCAGTCATCCACCGGGCCTTGTCCGCGGAGGTCAGCGAACTGCGTCTCGGCGTGCGGGCCGATCAGCCGCGACTGCTCGACCTGTACGCCGCCCTTGGTTTCGAGCTGGCGCCCGAGCTGGAATACGCGCATGCCAATCCGCAGGAACCGCCGCCGACGGTGATGCGCCGATTGCTGCGATATTAGCGAATCTTCGCACGACCCTTCAGGCCTGCGGTCGTCCCTGCGTTCGCGCCGAGCACGGCTGTCGCCGGCGGCCATCCACTCGCCGGCTCGTTCTTATCACTGATCAAAGACGCGCCACTCCGCTGAAAAAGCCTGTCAAAACTATACCCCCAGTGCCAACCGTGCCTTTATAATGGCCTCGTAGGGCATCAACCTTCGCGAATCGAGGCAAGGAGCGCTGGTGGCAAACCTGGGTCGGCTTGACTACATACTTTTCGTGATAGCAGGATGGGTCTTCATCGGGACCTGCGGATTGTTTGTGATCAGGCGCACCACGCTGGTGGCACGCGTACTGTTTCCCCTCGGCGCTATCGGTGGCCTGTTCCTCGGCGCAATCGGCCTGGCCGGCATCTTCATCGACGCGCCGCAAACCATGGTGCTGCCGCTGGGCCTGCCTGACCTGCCCTTCCACCTGCGCCTCGATAGCCTGTCCGCCTATTTCCTGTTCATCTTCGGCATCGTCGGCACTGGCGTGTCCATTTTTTCCGCCGGCTACTTCCGCAAGGGAGAAGGCACGCCGCCGGGCCTGCTCTGTTTCGAATACCATGCCTGCCTTGCCAGCATGGCGCTACTGCTGGTGGCAGACGATGCGTATGTATTCATGATCGCCTGGGAATGCATGACCCTGACGGCCACCCTGCTGGTGATCGCCAACCACCGCATACCCGAAGTGCGCCGCGCCGGCTTCCTGTACATCCTCATTTCTCACGTCGGTGCGCTGGCCCTGCTATTGTGCTTCGGCCTGCTGCAAGCGAACACCGGCGATTACACCTTTGCCAACATGCGACAACAGCACCTGAGCATGTTCTGGGCCTCGATCGCGTTCTTCCTCGCCTTGTTCGGCTTCGGCGCCAAGGCGGGCATCCTGCCCCTGCATGTATGGCTTCCGGAAGTGCCTCCGGCATCGCGCTACATCGCCGGCCACCGCCAGTCCGCCGGCATGACCGGCGGCGGCGGCCGTGCCGCGTCCGCGGCGCGGTGCGCGACGCACGCGCAGCGGGTTCCGCAGGATT
>JAKACN010000134.1 GCA_021821365.1 Pseudomonadota bacterium
ACGGCGCCGGTCGAGGCGCTACGTGCGTCGAGCGAACTGATGCGACCCACCAGGCGGAAATCGCCGCCGGCCTGGGCCTTGGTCAGGCCGGTGGTGCCGCTGTCGGTGATGCCGTCACGCTTGAGCTCGCGCTCGTGGTTCACCATCGCCGCCGATTCGCGCGACACGAAGGTCAGCTTGCCACGCGAGGCGCGCTGCAGATTGATGCGCAAACGGTCCACGATGAGGTTCTTGTTGATGCGCTGGGTGCTCTCATTCTTGAAGTATCCGGCGTCCATGATGATGCGCGGCGCGCGCGGCAGCTTCATCACCTGTGCGTCGCCGAGCAGGTCGCGCACCATGGTGTCGGACACGGTGACGATGTCCTGGCTTTCGACGCCGACCCCTGACACGATTCCCGCGGAGCCGACATCCTGGTAGCTTACCGGGCGGCTCGCCTGCTGCGGCGCAGTGGCACATCCGCCCAGCAGTGCCAGCGCTGCCATGGCCATCCAGCCTGCATTGGACTTTGTTTTCACTTTCATCTCCCTCTACCTGTTTGCCTCGTCGATGCCTTCGCTGACGGCCTTGCCGAGCGCGCTGCCCAGATCCTTGTCGCCGACCACGGCAGCGCCGACCGCCTGCAGCGCGATTTCCTTGACGTTCACCTCGCCGCCGCTGTTCAACATGGTGGACACGAGGTTCATCGCAATATCGCCGCCCAGACTGTCCTTCCCGCCGCCAAGGTTGCCGCCGCCGGAAGCGAGCGTGAACGCCACCTTGCCGAGGACAGCCAGCGCGGTGCGCCAGCCCTTCTCCGCGTCCTGCTGCCTGAAGTCGTCCTGCGCCAGCTGAAGGTCGCGCTGGTACTTGCGCTGCATCACCGCCAGATAGCTTGGCGTGGCTTTCACAAAGCGGACGGGCGCGCCGCCGAGCACTTCATCGCTGACGAACAGGCCTGATTCCTTTTCATCGTCTTCGATATCGATCTTCTCGCCGAAGAAAATGTAATAACCTGAGGCGAGGCCCATCGTCATCCCCCCCTTGGACGGCAGGTATTCGAAGCGGCCGTGGTACTCGATGCCCACGCCGGTGTCATAGGTGCCTTGCCTGACCACGGCAACCGGCTGCCGCATGAAGGTATGCGTAATGCGCGTGTAGGCGCCGTTGAATGCCGGGACGACGCCATTCATTGCGCCGAGAGTGCGCGGCATGTCCCCGCTGGCAAGGAAGCCATCCTTGCCGTAGACCTGCTTGAACTTCCTGTTCGGCGCCAGCGGACTGGACAATACGTAAGTGGCGCCGGGAATGGTGTGGCCGCCGGCAAAGTTGCCCTGCATCGTGACGCTGAGGAAGGCGTCCCACACCGTCCCCTGGCCGTTGCGGCAATCGCCCTGCCTGCACACGAAGCGGCGCTCGTCGCTGACATCGAGCGCCAAAGACGCGCCGGCAGTGCAGGTCAGACCGACGAAAAGTGCAATCCCGGCTTTCATTCGTTCGAGCACTTGTCGGTCTTGATCGGAACGCCGTTCTGGTAGCAATTGCGTGTTTCGATCAGGTCCACGCCGTCGATCGTCACCTCGCGCGCGTTCTCCATATTGGTCATCTGGTCGATGCGCATGCCGTTCTTCTTGAGATAATTGTCCGAGTAGATGATCTGTTCGCCGTGCGGCTTGTTGTCCTTCATCCAGGACACGCCGAGCAATTTTCCGTCCTTGTAGGTCTCGGTGCGCCGGCGGTGTTCGTCGACGGGCGTCATGAACATCGCTAGCAGCGACGGCACTTCCTTGACGCTGACGCCGAATAGCCCGCCGCTCACCTGCTTATCCTTCGATTCCGTGAACGACGCGTAGATCCCCTCTTTGGACGTGTAATTGATCGAGCGGCTCATCACCGGCTTGTTCAATCCCAGCTCCTTGCTGGACTTCTGCATCTGCGCTTCCATCTGCGCATTGTCGTAATGCGTGTCGGTCCGCGTCGTGGTCTCCATGAACGCGGTCAGCATGCCTTGCTCGGCGCCGGCATGCATGGTTCTGCGCGAGCGGACCAGGAAATGCATGTTCGTGGTCGAAGTACCCTTCACGATTTCAGCGCCCATCGGCGTCGTCGTCGCGATCTCCATGCGGCTGTCGTAGGAAGCCAGGATCTGCAGTTCGCCTTCCAGCTTGCCGGCCTCGCACTGCGCCTTCAGGGGAATGATCTGGATGTTGCTGTATGTGGTTCCCGGACTATTTGCGATGCCCATTTCCCGCATCATCTTGCGCGTGGACTTTTCGATGTCGCGCCTCAGTTCCGGATGCGCCATCATCAGTCCGGCCAGCTTGTAGCGCTCGGTTTCGGGGACGTCGCACGGCCACGCCGGCACCGGATTCGGCATGGCGAACAAGTCAGGGGACTGAAGCAAGGCCCTGTCCTTGACGAACTGGTCGATCATCTCTTTCGCGGCAGGATTATCGACAGTGGGCAAATCACCGGCAAAGCATGGCGAAGCGAGCGATGCCAGAACGATGAAGGAGGGGAAACGGCGCATAGGATGCCTGTTGTCTTATTGTTAATGTATGTTGATTTGCATCAAAACCTGCTGGCATCCTACGCAGCGCTTTTACCGCACGCATCCCCCATTTGGGTGATCCCGTTTTTCTGTCCAACCATTGAATTTGATCGACGCCGTACGCCACACGCGCCGCCTGGACGTGTTGAGGGGCCATGGCATCCCGCTCGATGCTGCCCTGGCATGTTGACGAACTGGCTCGTCAGAAGAATCGGTGGGTGGATGTTTCGCTCGCCGCGAGCCCATGGATCCACAGGGTTTCGGGTAGCTTTTCCTGGAACGGCATTATTTGCTCTCGCCAAGACGCCAGGCGCGCCAAGGGAATTGGAAGGTTGACGGAAGATGCGCTCGGGAAGCACGGCATCACATGCGTCGCCAATTGGGTGGCGGGGAATGCGATGCCTTGGCGCTCCTGGCGTCCTGGCGAGAGAAGCATTCTTCTCGCGCCCCCCGCGGATGCGCCGACAAACTATGGGGAGAAGGGGCGGTGTAGTCGATTGGTGTGTATTGGCGCGGACGATGCCGCCTAGTTCGTCGCCGTCTTTTCCACCACGTCGACGGGCGAGTCGCCGTCATGGCGCAGCCGCAGGTGCCCGAATTTTCCAGGCACGATCAATGTGTCGCCCTCGGTCACAAACGGAAAGCGCGTCTCGCGCCCGTCGGCCTCGACCAGCAACATCTCGGGCAGCGGCGTGCCTGGCTTGAGCGTGATCAGCACGTCTTCGTCCCGCTGCGCGACTTCCTTCGGATAAAGCGCGCTTTCCCGATTGCCTTCGACGAGATACCGGGTGTCGGTGTGAGCACGCACGGCGTGATCGCAGGCGCAGAGCGAGAACATCGCTGTAACGAGCGCGGCAAGGTAAGCGGGTCGGACCAAGGCAGTTTCCTTCGAAGTGTTCGCCGCGCGAGTGTAGCGCAACGAACCTTTCCGTTGCCTGACACCGGTTTTCATCCATTTTCCCGGTCAGGAAATCGCCTCATTGCCGCACAGCAATAATTGGCACGGTTAATGCATATTCGGGCGTGTCGGCAGCAAGGATGCAAACGACCAGGCCGCCCGAGGAAATGCAATGTCCCTGTTTACACCCCTGCAAGACGTCCATGCGGCGAATCCGCGCGCCGGGACGTGGAGAGGAAGACGCGTGCCGGACGGTCATTCCCATTTGGTGGAATGCCAATTTCCCATTCGTTGGAGCGTGGAATTTATCGTGGCCCTGAACGCTCGGCTGGCACGGATGTGGAAGCATCGGACTGGTCGGCCAGGAAGCGTCAAGAACGCTGCGGCCGTTCCGGAACAGAGTTGAATCAAGCAAGGAGCAACCATGAATAGCGCCGATGGCGGCAACAGCCGCCGCAGGTTCCTGCAGTTTTCCGCGGCCGCGCTCGCCAGTGCGGCACTGCCATCTGGCGTGTGGGCGTTTTCGAAAATCCAGCCGGTCCTGGACCCGCTGAAGGACTACCCGTATCGCGACTGGGAAGACCTCTACCGCAAGGAATGGACCTGGGATTCGGTGGGCGTGATGACGCACTCCAACGGCTGCGTTGCCGGCTGCGCCTGGAACGTGTTCGTCAAGCACGGCATTCCGATGCGCGAGGAACAGGTCAGCAAGTATCCGCAATTGCCCGGTATTCCGGACATGAATCCGCGCGGCTGCCAGAAGGGTGCCGTGTACTGTTCCTGGTCGAAACAGCCGGACCACATCAAGTGGCCGCTCAAGCGCGTCGGCGCGCGAGGCGAACGCAAGTGGATGCGCATCACCTGGGATGAAGCGCTCGCGGAAATCGCGGACAAGATCATTGACACCACCGTGCAGCGCGGCCCGGGCAACATCTACATGCCCAAGCGCCCGTTCGCCGTCGTCACCAGCACCGGCTATACGCGCATGGCGAAGCTGCTGGGCGCGATCAGCCCGGACGTCTCTTCCATGACGGGCGACCTGTATCCCGGCATTCACACGGTGCGCGTGCCGGCACGGACGGTGTCCACCTTCGACGACTGGTTCACCTCCGACCTGATCCTGATGTGGCACAAGAATCCCATCGTCACGCGGATTCCGGACGCCCACTTTCTGACCGAAGCGCGTTACAACGGGGCGCGGCTGGTGAACATCTCGCCGGACTACAACCCCTCGTCGATCCACTCCGACCTGTACGTACCCGTGAACTCCGGCACGGATTCGCATCTCGCGGCAGCCCTCGTCAACGTGCTGATCTCCGAGAAGAAGTACAAGGCCGATTACCTCAGGGAGCAGACCGACCTGCCCTTCCTCGTGCGCGCCGACAACGGCAAGTTCCTGCGCGAGAAGGATTTCAAGGCAGACGGCAGCGACCAGGTGTTCTATGTATGGGACACGAAGACCCGCAAGGCGGTGCCCGCCCCCGGCAGCATGGGCAGCCAGGACAAGACGCTGAAGCTCGGCGATATCGATCCCGCGCTGGAGGGAAGTTTCGATGCAAACGGCATCAAGGTCACCACCGTGTTCGAGCGTCTGAAGGCCGAAATTGCGCCCTACACGCCGGAGGCCACGCAAGCGACCACGGGCATCCACCCCACCGTGGTGCGCCAGTTGGCCGGCTGGATCGGCGAATGCAAGGCGCTGCGCATCCTCGACGGCTACAACAACCAGAAGCACTTCGACGGTTTCCAGTGCGGCCGTCTGAAGATCCTGATTCTGACCCTGATCGGCCATCACGGCACCACCGGATCGATCGACACCACCTACGAGGGCTGGAAGCTCGAAGGCGACAAGGCGCTCGGCACCGTGGAAGGCCGGCCCGGGCGCAGCGTCTCCGCCGTGCTGGCGCAGTGGGTATGGGGCGAGCAGTACCAGCGTTCGAAGCAGTACTATGACGATGCGCAGTTGCGCGAGGAACTCGGCTTTGGCGTCGACGACATGGAAGCCATGCGCAAGGAAGCCGAGGCCAAGGGCTGGATGCCCAAGTGGCAATCGATCAAGAATCCGGTCGTCAGCATCACCGCCGGCGTCAACATGTTCGCCACGTCCAACGGCTACCAGACGCTGCGCGACAACTTCCTCAAACGCTGCGAGCTGAATGTGGTGGTGGACTTCCGCCTCAACTCTGCCGCCATGTATGCCGACATCGTGCTGCCTGCTGCGGGCAATACCGAGAAGCTCGATATCCGCGAGACGTCGGTGACCCGCTTCATCCATGCCTTCGGCCAGCCGGTGAAGCCGATGTACGAGCGCCGGACCGACTGGCAGATCTGCGTGGCGCTCGCGGCGAAGATCCAGGAGCGTGCAAAGGCGCGCGGCATTGCGCGCATCGATGATCCGGAAATCAAGAGCTTCATCGATTTCGACAAGCTCTACGACGAATTCACGATGGGCGGCAAGGTCGTCAGCGACGAGCAGGCCGTGCGCTTTGTCATGGAGAATTCCAGGGCACTGGGCCCAGGCACTTATGAGGAAGTGATGAAGCACGGCTTCGTCGCGGTCGGCCCCTCGGCCGGCAAGACCGGACCGGTGCCGAAGGACAAGCCGTACCGGCCCTTCACCGTGAACGTCGCCGACAAGAAGCCGTATGGCACGCTGACCGGACGCCTGCAGTTCTACGTGGACCATGACTGGTTCCAGCGGCTCGGCGCGACGGTGCCCAAGCCGCAGTATCGCGGCGGCGTGCTGGGCCCGAAAAAATATCCCTTCGTGCGCAATTCGCCGCACGCGCGCTGGGGCGTCCACTCCTTCGCGCGTACCGAGCAATGGATGCTGCGCCACCAGCGCAACGAACCGGACGTGCGCATGAATCCGAAGGCGATGGCCGCCAAGGGCATCAAGGACGGCGACCTGGTTCGGATCTTCAACTCGTCCGGTGAATTCTTCGCAGTCGCCAAGGCCCAGAACGGCCTGCCCATGAACATGCTGTTCACCGAGCATGGGTGGGAACAGTACCAGTACAAGAACATGACCCACTACAACATGGTGAGCGCGGAACTGATCAACCCGCTGGAGCTGGTGGGCGGCTACGGCCACATCAAGTTCGTGTCGGGTGCGTTCAACCCGAACCGCATCTTCCATGAAACGACGGTCGACGTCGAGAAAGCCTGAGGCAACACATCATGAGTCAGCGACAACTGGCCTACGTATTCGACCTGAACAAGTGCATCGGCTGCCACACCTGCACCATGGCCTGCAAGCAGTTGTGGACCAATCGCGACGGACGCGAGTACATGTACTGGAACAACGTCGAGAGCCGTCCCGGCAAGGGCTATCCCAGGAACTGGGAACAGAAAGGTGGCGGCTTCGACAAGGACGGGAATCTCAAGACCAACGGCATCATCCCGATCATGGCCGATTACGGCGGCAAGGTCGGCGACTTCAACCTGAACGAGGTCCTGCTGGAAGGCAAGGCCAACCAGGTGGTGCCGCACGAGAAAGCCACCTGGGGCCCCAACTGGGATGAAGACGAGGGCAAGGGCGACTACCCGAACAACCATTCCTTCTACCTGCCGCGCATCTGCAACCACTGCTCCAACCCGGCCTGCCTGGCCGCCTGCCCGAGCAAGGCGATCTACAAGCGCCCCGAGGACGGCCTGGTGGTGGTGGACCAGACGCGCTGCAAGGGCTATCGCTACTGCGTCAAGGCCTGCCCTTACGGCAAGATGTATTACAACCTGCAGAAGGGCCGCTCGGAGAAGTGCATTGGCTGCTATCCGCGCGTCGAGAAGGGCGAAGCGCCCGCCTGCGTCAAGCAGTGCTCCGGCCGCATCCGCTTCTGGGGCTATCGCGACGACAAGGACGGCCCAATCTACAAGCTGGTCGAAAAGTGGAAGGTCGCCCTGCCGCTGCATGCCGAGTATGGGACGCAACCCAACGTCTTCTATGTGCCGCCGATGAACACCACGCCGCCGCCTTTCGAGGAAGACGGCCGCCTCGGTAACGGTCCGCGCATTCCCATCGAAGATCTGGAAGCCTTGTTCGGCAACGGCGTGAAGCAGGCGCTGGCGACGCTCGGCGCGGAAATGGCGAAGCGGCGCAAGGCGCAGGCTTCGGAACTCACCGACATTCTCATCGGATATACCAACAAGGACAGGTACGGTTTATGAACCCGCTCATCGACAATCCCGAAGCCATTGCCAGCGGCTATCTGGCCATGGCCCAGCTGTTTTCCTATCCCGACGCCGACGTCTGGGAACGCCTGACCGAGCACGGCCTGGTCGACCCCGCGATCGGCCGCGAAACGCTGGAGGCGGAATACCTGTCGCTCTTCGAGATGGGAGGCGGCAAGTCGGTGGTGTCCCTTTACGAAGGACAGAACCGGCCGGAAAGCGGACGCGACGGCATCCTGCAGGAGCTGCTGCGATTCTATGAATTCTTCGATGCGCGCCTCAACCAGGACGAACGGGAATACCCGGACCACCTGGTCACCGAACTGGAGTTCCTCGCCTGGCTGTGCCTGCAGGAGCAGGCCGCATTGCACGAGGAACGCGACGTCGCGCCGTTCCGCAATGCCGCGCGCGACTTCCTGGCGCGGCACCTGGCGGTCTGGCTGCCGGACTTCCGCCAGAAACTCGAATCCACCGAAACGATCTATGCGCAATATGGCCCGACCCTGGGCGTCGTAGTGGACGCGCACCGCAAGCGGCTCGGCGAACAAACGCAGAAGGCGGGAGAAACGGTATGACAGCACGGCGCCTGAAGAAAGGTATCGCGGCGACCTGCCTCGCCGTCGTGGCCATCGCGACCGGCACTGCGGCCAGCGCGCAGAGCGACACGATCGTCGGCCCGCACACCATCCGCGTGCTGTCGGCGACGGACGATGCCGCCGCCTCGCCCCGTGCCGCCGTCTGGAAGAATGCGCCGGCAACCCAGGTGCCGCTGCAGACGGCATTCGCCGGCCATCCATCCATCGTGGGCACCGCAGGTACACAGAAGCTGGCCGCCCAGGCAATACGTTCACGCGATCGGCTATTCGTCAGGCTGGCATGGCGCGACCGTTCCGCCAACACGGCGATCAGGGATACGGACCAGTTCCTCGACGGCGCGGCCGTGGAGTTCCCGCTCTACGGCGGCGATGGCACGGTACCCTACATGGGCGATACCGTCCATCCGGTCAACCTGTGGCAGTGGCATGCCGACGGCAGCACCCGCAACCTGCTTGCCAAGGGCTTCGGCACATCCTTCATCGTGCCGGTCGAGGGATTGCGCAGCGAGGCGGCGCGCACGGCCGATGGCTGGGAAGTCGTCATCAGCCGTTCGTTGCAGGCCAAGGCCGGAGAAGGAACGAATTTCCAGGGGTTGCGTCGAATACCCATCGGCTTCGCCGTCTGGGATGGCGAGAACCAGGAACGGGATGGGTTCAAGGCGGTGACAATGGACTGGTGGTATTTGAGCTTTTGAACACGGTCTCGCCCAAACGGTATGAATGAGCATGCCGGACGGCTTTGTGGACAGGATATTCAACGGAAGGACATGAGAAATGGGTGAATGGAGTATTGCGCACTGGCTGGTCGTGCTGGTGATTGTGATGCTGGTGTTCGGCACCAAGCGGCTGGGCGATATCGGCACCGATCTTGGCAAGGCGATCAAGGGTTTCAAGGACGGCATCAAGGAGGCCGACAAGGACCAGGAAGCGTCGCACAAATAGCACATGCCCTTGCCGCATGCCGATCCCAATCCGAGCACAGATGAGCGATTCAACGCCGGCGTCTGCCAATGATCTGTGCACCTCATCCTGCGCGCGCGGGATGTGTACGCCGGATTGACGTCCATGACCTTGCGTTAGCCGTTCAACGTCAATTCGGTAAATGTGACATCGCACGCGACGCCGGCATTGGCGACGACAATATGGAGATCCCACTTCCTGCTGCGCTGCGTCGAACAGCAGCCGGTCATGGTGACTATCGCCGCGATTGTTTTCTGGCTCCCGTGATTTCAGTTAGCCAGGCCTAGATCGATGCATCCAGTACGGGCGAATGAGAGCCATCCGTCTCCGAGATAAAGGGAGGCATGCGCTATCTGAATTGCACTGCAAACAGGGAGTGCTCCAAACAGTGGCTACGTGAACTTCTTGCACACAAGATCGGAGCGTCGCGTTGTCATTCTCCCAGCCAGAATCGCTCGCTCCTGTCCAGAAAGTCATGAACATGCACCGTCACTGACTCATCCTGAAGCAATACCACGCTGTACTGCGGAGGCTCATGACTGCCAGGGATCTTCGCCGTATTGTCCAGGCGTAGTGCGACTTGATGATTGGTCCCGCGGATGGTTGAAAACGGGATGCCGCGCCAGCTTCCGAAGATAGGCCGGTGAATGTGGCCGAAGAACAGGTGCTTGATGCGATGCGCCTGGCCGCTCAGTGCCGCCTGAAAAGGTCCGGTGTCCAGCAGCGCGATGCGGTCCATGGACCGAATGCCGAGTGCAAAGGCCGGATGATGCATGAACAAGAGCACCGGCCGCTCATCTTCTGCCAACCGGTCAGCCAGCCATTGCGCACGCCTCTCGCATAACACGCCGTAGCTCACACCAGGTTCATTCGTGTCCAGGAACAAAGCTCGGTATTGGCCGATGGCGGCCTCATACTGCACAAAGCCATTAGCATCAACGGGTACTCGTGGAAAGAACTCCCGAAAATTTTCCCGGTTGTCGTGATTGCCGAGGATGGGCAGGACGGGCATCGGCAATCGCTCTAACGCGTGGGCAAGCTGGCGATAGGCATCCGGGTGCCCCACATGCGCCAAGTCGCCTGTGATGACGCAAAGTGCAGCATCTGAATGCTCTTCGATGACGCTGTCCAGGCAACGGACCAGGCGTTTGTAAGGGTCCAGTCCATATAGAGCATGGCCCTGCTCTACAAGATGAACATCCGTGATGTGGATAAATTTGAGCATGATAATCCTCGTACTAACGCGGCAACAGCGCTTGCACGGTCCTGGTCATATCTGCCAAAGCAGCGTCAGGCTGGGCCTCTTTCGACACCACGGTTTGCAAGTGGTCCTTGATGACGTCCGTAATCTTGAGGCCATTTTCACCCGGGAACGCGTACCATCCCGTCAAGAGGGGCAACTGCTTAATGGCAGTGAGGTGGTTCGGATGTTGCTCATAAAACGGCTTGAGCAGGTTGGGGTCGTTTGCCGGAATCGTGTTTGCAGGGAAGTACCCTGTCGCCTTTACCATGGCCGTGGCGCCCGCCGGGCCAGTGGCAAACTTGATGTAGTCCCATGCAGCCTTCTGCTTGGCTGGGTCCTTGGCGAACATCATGGCGACATTGCCGCCAGCAGGCAGCCGGCCATCCTTCTGTACAGGCATGCGGGCGGTGCGCAAATCAAACTTGTTGCCTACCTGCTTGGTAATGATGCCCAAGCGCGAGGTGGACGTGGACAGGATTGCCAGATTGCCGGAGACGAAATCCTGGGTCGCTGCCGACAGCGAAATGTTACGCATCTCGCCATCCTTGACTACCTTGGCAAGGGTGTTGATGGCGGCTTCGCCTGCGGCCCCATTGAACGCAACTTTTTTCTCATCCGGGGTCAGCATGGCACCGCCGTTGGAAAACACCAAGGCCTGCCACATCCAGTTTCCGGTGATTTCCCAATCCAAATGGATGCTATTGGTTCCGGGATTGGCGACCTTGGCTTTTTTCGCAGCGTCAATAATACCGTCCCAGGTGGTGGGGAACTGGTCGGGGTTCACACCGGCCTTGCGAACGAGGTCGGCGTTGAAATACACAATCGGGGTGGAGAGCGAGAAGCCGATACCGACCTGCTTGCCCTTCACCTGACCTAGCGAAAGCAGGGCCTGGTCATAGCCCATCTTCGCCCAGTCCTTTTCCGCCTTGATGAATGGCGTCATGTCGACGGCAATGCCGCGGTCCACAAATACCCGTTGTCGATTCAGCCCCTGATAGGACACATCGGAGAGCTGATTGGTGACGGCCTGGCGCAAGGATTGCTGGGCCGCCTCCTCATAGCCCGGTGTGGGCGCGCGGAACGTTACTTTGTATTGCGGATACTTCGCCATGAAGTCCTTGGCGATTTTTTCGTGCACTTCCTTGAACACATCTCCATACGCGTAATCGACCACGATCTCGACTTGTTGCTGGGCTTGCACGACGCCACAGGCCAGCAGCGCGCCGGCAGCGACGGAATTCAGAAATACTCGTTTCATGAAGTTTGCTCCTTGATGAATTAACCTTTGACGCCGGTAAGCGTCACGCCTTCGATGAAGCGCTTTTGCGTTGCGATAAAAAACAGCACCAGGGGTGCGGTAATCAATACCGTGCCAGCCATCAGCGGTCCATAATTGATCCCGGCCTCTTCGTTGCGGAAGAAAATGGTGCCCAGGGGCGGCGTCGCGAGTTCCGGCGACGCAATGACCAACAGGGGCCAGAAATAGTCGTTCCAGTGCCATACCACGGAAAAGATCGAGAATGCGAAGAGAGCCGGAATGGCGGTCGGCAGCATGACACGCCAGACGAGTTCGAGCTCGCTCATGCCATCCAGGCGTGCGGCGTGAATCAAGTCATCGGGTACCGTGCGGAAGAATTGCCGCATCAAAAAGATGCCGAAGGCCGAGATGGTGAACGGCACGATCAGCGCCGACATCGTGTTCAGCAGGCCCAGATAGTGCAGCATCACGTAGATGGGAATCGCGGTGGCCTGATGGGGAATCATCAATGCCAGCAGCACCAGGCGCCAAAGCCAGGTCTTGCCGCGGAAGTCAAGTTTGGCAAAAGCATAG
This sequence comes from Pseudomonadota bacterium, assembly GCA_021821365.1. Taxonomy (GTDB): domain Bacteria; phylum Pseudomonadota; class Gammaproteobacteria; order Burkholderiales; family Burkholderiaceae_D; genus Noviherbaspirillum. The sequence goes on from JAKACN010000134.1 coordinate 12,229, forward strand.
GCCGCGGGCAGCGCGACCGCGATCTGGAGCATCAGGATACCCGAGCAGACGAGGACGCCGTTCCAGAGGTACTGCAGCAGCGGCACCTTGGTCAAGGCCAGCGTGTAGTTTTCAACCAGGGCCAGCTTGTGGGGTATCAGCGAGATCTCCCGGTTGAAAATTTCATCGGCCGGCTTGAAAGACGTCAGCACCATCCAGATGAAGGGAGCCAGAAAGATGGCAGCGCCGGACATCAGTACCAGATGACGAGCGATGCGAAATATCAGCGTTGGTCGTTTCATCAGTAATGGGTCTTTCGTTCCATGGCTGCATGCTGCAGCTGCGTCAAAAAGAAAATTCCTGCAATGAACACCACCGTCATCGCGCTGGCATAGCCCATGCGGAAGAAACTGAAACCTTCCGCGTAGATGGTGTGCAGCAAAACTTCGGTGGCCTTGTTGGGCCCGCCTTTGGTCAGCACATGCACTGTGTCGAACACTTGCAGAGCCCGGATCGCGCAGACGGTGACCACGAAGAGCGTGGTCGGCCCCAGCAAGGGCCAGGTAATGCGCCGAAATCGATCCAGCGGATGTTCGATGCCGTCGAGGGCGCCGGCATCGCGAATATCCTGAGGAATGCTCTTGAGCCCGGCCAGAAACAGGACGAGAGCCAGGCCTGACATCTGCCAGATGCCGATGGCCGCAAGCGAATATAGGGCGACCCGCCGATCATTGAGCCAGTTATGCGGTTCGACGCCTAAAAGCCCGAGCGCATGATTGACCAGACCCACGTCGGGATGCAGCAGGAATTGCCAGACCACTGCCATGGCGATCAGCGTGGAAGCCACCGGCATGAAAAACGCCGTTCTAGAT
>JAKACN010000135.1 GCA_021821365.1 Pseudomonadota bacterium
ATGCCCCAACCTGCGCAACTCGCTGCGCAATACGCCGATCTCTTCCTTCAGGTCGACGGTGCGCGGAATACGCGAGAGCAGAGCCTTCAGGCGGCGGAAATTGACTGGCTTGGTCAGGTAGTCGGCCGCGCCGAGGCGCAACGCTTCCACCGCTGTCTCGACGCTGGCATGGCCGGTGATCAGCACGATCTCCGTCGTCGCGCGCGACTCGATATCGTTGAACAGATCCATCCCGCTACCATCGGGCAATTTGATATCGATCAGCACCACATCCGGACGCTGGCGGACGATCTGCGCCTGCGCATCGCGGATCGAGCCCGCGACCGCGGTCGTGAATCCTTCTTCGGCGGTAATCACCGCGAGTGCCTCGCGGGTATTTTCATCGTCATCGACGATCAATACATGCGGCATATGAACAATCTCTTTCCGGTTTAAACAGGTTGCGGCGGCAAGGACGCATGTCGTTGCCACGTCTGCGGAGGCCGTGGAGGATCGGGTGAGATTCGAATGCATTCCACGGCTCCTTGCCGCAAAGGGCCACGGCGCGGGAATGCCGCGCCTTTCTGCAATGATGCTTGTTGTGTCGAGTGCTGCTCGGGCTTGAACGGACCATTCCACAGCATATGCCCCACGGGGGCATTGTCCAAGCCGGCATTCACTTCGATATTGAGCAAAAACAGTCCACCGTGACGAAAGCCTGGCAGACATGGAAGAGCCGCTGGCAAAGCGGCACATGTGGCGGGCAGCATCGCGGTGTTGCCGTCCTGATTGCCCGCCGGGAGAATACGAAGAGTGCGGAGTGACTACTTGAAGTTCAAGCTGTTATCGACCTGCCTGATACCGTCCACCTGACTCGCATGTCATTGTCACGCGATGCAGAGTCATGTCGCGCGGTACCGTATCGCCTGCCGGCTTGCCCACCATCAGGCGACGCCGGCCTCCGTGTCCCGCCATGCCTTGCGCCGGCCGCGCCGGGAGTCACAACTCCTTCCCTGCGGCCACGTCCAGCGATTGCCGCGCTCGTCAGGGCAACGGCGGGAATCGCCCTGCAAGACGCGGCAACGCCTTTCATGATGAAAGAGATCCGCTACTTCGAACCTCCGCTTGATCCGGTGCTGCCGGAGGAACCGGAAGTGCCCGAAGAGCCGGAGGTGCCCGAAGAGCCGGAGCCCATCGAACCCGAGCTGCCCGAAGAGCTTGTGCCGCCGGGTGCGGCGCTCGACCCGGAGCTTTCGCCGCCACGCCGTTCACAACCCACCGCCGTCATGCTCAGCGCGGCAAGGATCAACAAGATTTTTGAAGTAGTCTTGAGTGAATTCATTCTTGTTCCTTTCATGAAAAGTGAACGCTGCCCTGCTACTTGACCATGGCATGAACGATAAGTTCTTCACTTTCCACAAAGCCCGATGCCCGCGTATTGCCTGCGTGGACCTGTACCGGCGTCGCCGAAAGTCGCTGAGGCAACGCTTCGCACCGCGTTGTCCGTCAAGGATTTTCCGTCGAGAACATGCCGCGGCACCACGCATCGTAACACCGCTCGATGCGAACACAGTACCGGCGATATCGTGTATTGTTAAGTGAAGGCCCACACCGTATCGCAGCATGCGAGCATGTGCCGCGGAATGTGTTTGACCTATCTCGAAACACCGATGCGTTTGCGTAGTTGAACTGCATTAACGCAAACGCGCCTCAAGACATTGATGTAAGAATCATGGCATCACATCAGACGCTCATGGCCGGGCATGACGACGAACCATCTTCCAATGGCCGGCCCGAACCGGAAATGACCTTCGACAAATCGCTCAACCAGCTCGGTATCCTGAAGGGAACGTCGCCCGTCATGAAACAGTTGTACCAGCAGGTGGAGAAGGTCGCCGCGACCGACGCCACGGTGCTGCTGGTCGGCGAAAGCGGCACGGGCAAGGAAGTGATCGCCGATGCGATCCATCAGGAAAGCGCGCGCAAGGATGAAGCCTTCGTCGCGGTGAACTGCGGCGCCATTCCGGCCCATCTCATCGAGGCCGCGTTGTTCGGTCACGAGAAAGGAAGCTTCACGGGCGCGGTGCGCCAGCACATCGGCTATTTCGAGCACGCGTCGCGCGGCACGCTGTTCCTCGATGAAATCACGGAAATGCCTGTCGATATGCAGGTCAAGCTGCTGCGTGTCCTCGAATCGGGATGCTTCCTGCGTGTCGGCGGCGACGATGAAGTCAAAGTCGACGTACGACTGGTGGCGGCAACCAACCGCGATCTCGATGCGGCCGTCAAAGACGGCAGCCTGCGCGAGGACCTCATGTATCGCCTCGCCGTCTTCCCGATCCGCATTCCGCCCTTGCGCGAACGCGGCGCCGACATCGAGCTTCTCGCACAGCATTTCCTGCAGCTGCTGAACGATAAGGAGCACACGGAGAAGGTGTTCTCCCGCGCATCGCTCGACGTCATCCGGTCCTATTCCTGGCCCGGCAACGTGCGCGAACTCAAGAATGTGGTGCAACGCGCGTTCATCCTCGCAACGGATACGCTCAACATCGAAGAATGCATCTCCGATTTGTCGACCAGGAAGCCGACCGAGCATGAAGGTTACCTGAACTTTTTCGTCGGCACGCCACTGGCCGATGCGCAGAAGGAAATCATTCTCGCGACGCTGAAGCACTACAGCGGCAACAAGCGACTCACCGCCGAAGCGCTGGGCATCAGTCTGAAGACCTTGTACAACCGCCTCAAGGAATACTGAGCGCTGTCACGCGTTCACCACTTCGCCGCCATTCGGGTGCAACACCTGACCCGACATGTAGGAGGCGTCCGCACTCGCGAGGAAGATGTAGGATGGCGCGATCTCATCCGGTTGCCCCGCGCGGCCGATCGGCGCCTTCTCGCCGAAATGGTCTACCGCCTGCTCGGGGAAGCTGGAAGGAATCAGCGGCGTCCAGACCGGCCCCGGCGCGACGGCATTCACGAGGATGCCGCGCTGAAGCAATTGCTGCGAGAGCGATCGGGTGAAGGCCACGATCGCGCCCTTGGTCGATGAATAGTCCAGCAGGTGCGCGCTGCCGCGGTAGGCGGTGACCGACGTGGTATTGATGATGCGCGCTCCGGTCTTCATGTGCGGCAGCGCAGCCTTGACCGTGAAGAACATCGAAAACACATTGGTGCGAAACGTCTTCAGCAGTTGTTCTTCCGAAATGCCCTCGATGCTCGGCTGCAGGTACTGCTGCGCGGCGTTATTGACCAGAACATCCAGCCGGCCGAAGGAAGAGATGGCGGTCTCCACTACCTTGCCGCAGAATTGTGCGTCGCCGACGTCGCCCGCCAGGATCACGCATTCGCGCCCTTCCGCCTCCACGTGGCGTTGCGTTTCCTTTGCATCCTCGTGTTCATCGAGATAGGCAATCACGACGTTCGCGCCTTCCTTGGCGAAACCGATCGCCACGGCACGGCCGATGCCGCTGTCGCCGCCCGTCACGATCGCAATCTTGCCCTGGAGCTTTCCACTGCCCTTGTAATTCCTCATCTCCGCCTCGGGCCGCGGTTGCATCGCCGCCTCGCTGCCGGGTTGATGATCCTGGTGCTGCGGCGGGATATCGGGTTTCGCTTGCTGGTTCGACATGATCATCCTTTCCTGGGCAATGGCAGGTAACCGGATGATGCGTGCAGGTTCCATGCCATCATCGGACAGCATGGCGCGCGTCGCGCTGGCAATCGGTCAGGCGGCCCGGGGCTGCATGCGCGCGAGGGCTTCCAGCAGCAAGGCCGGATCGCCGGTGGCGAGTTTGCGGGAATCGGAAAGGATCTGGCGGAATGCGCGCGCACCCGGCATGCCGGCCATGAGACCCAGCATATGGCGCGTCATGCTGTTCAGCCGGAGGCCGCCGCCGGCTTCCGCCTTGCCGTAGCGCGCAAGCTGGTCCCGCATGTACGGCAGCATTGCCTGCAACACTTCCGCGCGCGATTTCACCGGCGTGAGGTCGTCGTAATAGCGTGCGTCGAAGGATGCCATCAGGTAGGGATTGTGATACGCCTCACGTCCGATCATCACGCCATCGACCTGCCGCAGGTGCGCGTCGATTTCCTCGAGCGTCTTGACGCCACCGTTGATGATGATTTCCAGCTGCGGAAAATCGTGCTTGAGGCGATAGGCGTAATCGGGTTTCAGCGGCGGGATTTCGCGGTTTTCCTTCGGGCTCAATCCCTTGAGGATCGCATTGCGTGCATGCACGATGAACGTTTTACATCCGGCATCGGCAACTTTGCCGACGAAGTCGCGCACGAACTCATACGACTCGACGTGATCGATGCCGATACGATGCTTGACCGTCACATCGATCTCGACCGCATCGCGCATCGCCTTCACGCAATCGACCACCAGTTGCGGCTCGGCGATCAGGCAGGCGCCGAACGCCCCCTTGTGCACGCGTTCGGACGGACAGCCGCAATTGAGGTTGATCTCGTCGTAGCCCCACTGCTCACCCAACCTGGCACTTTTCGCCAGGTCGGCCGGTTCGCTGCCGCCGAGCTGCAGCGCGACAGGATGTTCCTCTTCGTTGAAATCGAGATGGCGCGCAACATCGCCGTACAGCAAGGCACCGGTCGTCACCATTTCCGTATAGAGCCAGGTATGGCGCGTGATCTGCCGATGGAACATGCGGCAGTGGCGGTCCGTCCAGTCGAGCATGGGGGCAACGGACAGGCGGCGCGGCGGTAGTGACGAGTGTTGGCGGGAGGAATTCATCATGAGTCGCATTTTACCGGGTTGGCCAGTGCATCCACGCAGCAAGGTCAGGTCCGGCGGACGATCACGCTTCGCATCGCCGCCAGCTCATTGAATACCAGCGCCGCCATGACGACGGCTCCGCCAATCAGCGTTTCCTGTGCCGGCACCTCTCCCGCACCCAGCCAGGTCCACAAGGGACCGAGCAGGACCTCCAGCAGCGCCAGCAGGGACACTTCCGGCGCCGTCAGGCTGCGCGCGGCGCGCACCATGAGCATGCATGGAAAGCCCAGCTGAAAGAAGCCAAGGACGGCCAGGATGGCAATGTCATGCAGTGAAGCCTGCAACGGCCAGGCGAGCGGCAGCATCATCGCGGCCGAAAAGACGCTTCCCAGCAGAATGGCAGGAATCAGGTCGACACCGTGCCCGGCCCGCTTGATCGCAATCAGGTTGACCGCCGCCGCCACCGGAACTGCCATCGCGATCGTCATGCCGACCAGATGCTGTCCCTGCACCGCGCTCAGGCTGCGAACAAACATCCAGAGGATTCCGATGAACGCGGCGATGATCGCTGCCCAAGTGCGCCGGGCGATGCGCTGCTTGAGGAACAGCCACGCGAGAAATGCGGTCAGGAGGGGCGAAACGCTCATGACGATCAGGGTATTCGCTACCGTTGTCTTGGTCAGCGCAATCATGAAGCACACGAACATGATGCTCCACATCATGCCGCTCAGCACGCCGAGACGGCCGACCGCAGTGACGGTTGCCGCCGCCTTGCGCCAGCCTTGCGTAGCCAGCAATGCGCCCGCGACAAAGATTGCCGAGAAAGAGCTGCGCCAGAAAGTGATTTCAAAACCGCGCGCGGCGTCGAGATGGCGCGTCAGCACGCCAGCGATGCTCCACAAGGTCGGTGCGATGATCATCAGCAGAATCGCGCGCTGATGCGTGTTCAACAGTGACATGGTCTAGCGATAAAAAATCAGCCCGGCGCTGCAGCGGCCGGGCTGAAGATGATCCAACCGAATGATGCGGGCGGTCGGCCGCCCGACATGCACAGTTTTATGCTGCCTCGCGCGCCGCCTTCTTGCGCTCATGCTCCTTCAAGTGGCGCTTGCGCAGGCGAATGCTCTTCGGCGTGATTTCCACCAGTTCGTCGTCTTCGATGAACTCCACCGCATACTCCAGCGTGAGCTGGATCGGCGGAACGAGACGCACCGCTTCGTCGGTACCGGAGGCGCGAACGTTCGTCAGCTGCTTGCCCTTGATCGGATTGACCACCAGGTCATTGTCGCGCGAATGGATGCCGATGATCATGCCTTCATACACCGGATCATTGTGGCTGACGAACATGCGGCCGCGATCCTGCAGTTTCCACAGCGCATAGGCCACGGCCGCGCCGTCGTCTTGCGATACCAGCACGCCGTTACGGCGGCCGGCGAGTTCCGGCTTGGTGGAATCGACCGGCGCGTAGTCGTCGAAAATATGGCTCATCAACCCGGTGCCGCGCGTCAGCGTCATGAATTCCGACTGGAAGCCGATCAGGCCGCGGGCCGGAATACGATATTCGAGGCGCACACGACCCTTGCCGTCCGGTTCCATGTTCTGCAGGTCACCGCGGCGACGGCCCAGTTCTTCCATCACGCCGCCCTGGTGCGGTTCCTCGACGTCCACCGTAAGCAACTCGTATGGTTCGCACTTGATGCCGTCGATCTCCTTGAAGACGACGCGAGGACGCGATACGGCCAGCTCGTAGCCTTCGCGGCGCATGTTTTCCAGCAGGATCGTGAGATGCAATTCGCCGCGTCCCGACACTTCGAAAGTCGTCTCGTCGCCGGTATCGGTCACGCGCAATGCCACGTTGGATTTCAGTTCGCGCTCCAGTCGCTCGCGAATCTGGCGGCTGGTCACGAATTTGCCTTCGCGGCCCGCGAGCGGCGAGTTGTTCACCAGGAAGTTCATCGTCAGCGTCGGCTCATCGACCTTCAACATCGGCAAGGCATCCGGCGTATCGAGCGCGCATACCGTGCTGCCGATGTTCAGTTCTTCGATACCGTTGATCAGCACGATGTCGCCCGCCTGCGCTTCATCCACCAGCTGGCGATCCAGGCCCTTGAACTTCAGCACCTGGTTGACACGCGCCTTGAACGGCGTGGAATCCGGGCCGTTCATGACCAGCACGTCCTGCAAGGCGCGCACGCGCCCGCGCTTGATCCGGCCGATGCCGATCTTGCCGACGTAGGATGAATAGTCGAGAGAGGAAATCTGCAATTGCAGCGGGCCGTCCGGATCGTCGTCGCGCACCGGCACGTGTTCCAGCACCGCGTCGAACAGAGGCTTCATCGTGCCTTCGCGCACGTTCGGATCCAGGCTCGCGTAACCGTTCAGCGCGGAGGCATACACCACCGGGAAATCCAGCTGCTCTTCAGTCGCACCCAGCTTGTCGAACAGCTCGAAGGTCGCATTGATCACCCAGTCCGGGCGCGCGCCCGGGCGGTCGATCTTGTTCACCACCACGATCGGTTTGAGACCGAGGCCGAGGGCCTTGCGCGTCACGAAGCGCGTCTGCGGCATCGGTCCTTCGACGGCATCGACCAGCAGCAGCACCGAGTCGACCATCGACAGTACGCGTTCCACTTCGCCGCCGAAGTCGGCGTGGCCAGGGGTATCGACGATATTGATGTGCGTGCCTTCGTATTCGACCGCGCAGTTCTTTGCCAGGATCGTGATGCCGCGCTCTTTTTCCAGATCGTTGGAATCCATCACGCGATTATCGATTTGCTGGTTTTCGCGGAATGTGCCGGACTGGCGCAACAACTGGTCGACCAGCGTGGTTTTGCCGTGGTCGACGTGCGCGATGATGGCGATGTTGCGCAGAGCGCGTTTGGTATTTGACATAGTGGTCTTAAAGGCAGAATTGCAAGATTCGGGGAACCAAACAGTATAGCATGATGGAGCGCCGAATCTTTCAAAAGTATTGAATTTTCAAAGGGTTGCGTTAGCAGCCTGGTGAAGTGGGCACTCCGGCAATCAGCCGTTCCGGCGCGAGCACGCCATAGTCGGCCAACTGGGCAGTGCCGAGCAGGCAGCCGTCGCTCGCGCGATAGACCCGTACGCGGCCGGTCCGTTCCGGCAATGCAACGCTCTCCTTCCCGAGCGCAAGTCGCTGGCCATGCAGGAAACGCTTCGCCAGCGGTTCTGGCAGGATTACCGAAGGAAAGGAAGACAACAACGCATCCACCGGCGCAAGACGCGCGGCGCGCTCGATCTCCGGCGTTTCGGCCAGCGCTTCCAGCGTCACGGCGCCGTCGAGCGTCAAGCTTCCTACGCCGGTTCGTCGCAATGCCTGCAAATGGGCGCCGCATCCGAGCGCGGCACCGATGTCTTCACCCAGCACCCGAATATAGGTGCCCTTGCTGCACTTCACGCGCAACGTCAGGAGTGGTGTCGTAAAGTCCAGCAGATCCAGCGCGTGAATCGTCACTCGTCGCACCTCACGCTCCAGCGTGATGCCCGCGCGCGCATACTCGTACAACGGCTTGCCATCACGTTTGAGCGCAGAATACATGGGAGGAACCTGGTCGATATCGCCCCTGAATCGTGTCAAGGCCAGCTCGATATCGCCGCGCGTGACGGCGACCTTGCGTTCGTCGAGGGTGCGCCCCTCTGTATCGCCGGTTTCGGTCGTGATGCCAAGGTGAACTACCGCTTCATAGGTCTTGTCGGCATCGAGCAGATCCTGAGCAAACTTGGTGGCTTCGCCGAAGCATAAGGGCAGCAGGCCGGTTGCGAATGGATCCAGCGTGCCTGTATGACCGGCCTTCTGCGCATTCAGCAGTCGCTTGGCCTTGATCAACACATCATTGCTCGACAGACCGGCAGCCTTGTCGAGCAGTAGCACGCCATGCACAGGCACGCGGATTTTCCTGGACGAATTCTGCGCCATAGTGAAAAGAAAAATGCCGCGGCCATGGCGGCAGGAAAAATCAGCCCTGCTCTGAGTCCCCGGAGCGGGTAGCATTCGCTTCGTCGATCAGTTTCGACAATTCCATGCCGCGCGCGGGCGACGTGTCATGGACGAAATGCAATTCCGGAATGGTATGAATTGTCAGGCGCCGTCCCAATTGGCCGCGAATGAATCCCGCCGCCTTATGCAATCCCGACAGCGTGTTCTGCACGGCCTGCTCGTTGTCGACGAGCGTGGTGAAATACACTTTCGCGTGCGCGTAATCCGGCGTTACCTGCACCTCGGTGATGGTAATCATGCCGACGCGCGGATCTTTCAGTTCATAGGCGATGATTTCCGCCAGATCGCGCTGAATCTGGTCTGCGACCCGCACGCCGCGGCCCGGAATGGATTTGCTGTGTTTAGCCATGATGAGACCTCTAAGCCGGTGATAAGGCAAGCCGTCGTCCGGAACCTCGCAACGAGATCCCGGTTCACGGTTGCGCCGCGATCAGGCAATAAAGCCAGCCTGACGCAACGGCTTACAGCGTACGCGCAACTTCCTGGACTTCAAAGACTTCCAGCTGGTCGCCTTCCTTGATGTCGTTGAAGTTCTTCAGTGACAGGCCGCACTCGAAGCCGGATTTCACTTCCTTCACGTCATCCTTGAAACGCTTGAGCGAATCGAGTTCACCGGTCCAGATAACCACATTGTTGCGCAGCAGGCGAACCGAAGCGCCGCGCTTGACCATACCATCGAGCACGTAGCAGCCGGCAATCGCGCCGATCTTGCTGACATGGAACACCTGGCGGATTTCCACCAGGCCCAGCATCTGTTCGCGCCTCTCCGGCGCCAGCATGCCGGACATGGCAGCCTTGATTTCGTCGACCGCATCGTAAATGATGTTGTAGTAACGGATATCGATGCCGTTCGCTTCCGCCAGCTTGCGCGCGGAAGCGTCCGCACGCGTATTGAAGCCGATGATGACCGCTTTCGATGCCATTGCGAGATTGACGTCGGATTCGCTGATGCCGCCCACGGCTGCATGCACGATCTGCACTCGCACCTCGTTGGTCGAGAGCTTCTGCATCGAATGCACCAGGGCTTCCTGCGAACCCTGCACGTCCGCCTTGATGATCAACGGAAGGTTCTTCACCTCGCCCTCGGCCATCTGTTCGAACATGTTCTCCAGCTTCGCCGCCTGCTGCTTGGCAAGCTTCACGTCGCGGAACTTGCCTTGGCGGAACAAGGCGATTTCGCGCGCCTTGCGCTCGTCCGCCATCACCATCACTTCTTCGCCGGCAGCCGGCACCTCGGTCAAGCCCTGAATTTCGACCGGGATCGATGGGCCTGCATCAACGATGTTCTTGCCGTTTTCGTCCAGCATCGCGCGCACGCGGCCGTAGGACGAACCCGCCAGCACCACGTCGCCGCGTTTCAAGGTGCCGGTCTGCACCAGCACGGTGGCCACCGGACCGCGGCCCTTGTCGAGCTTCGCTTCGATCACCAGACCCTTTGCATGCGCATCGACTGGAGCCTTCAGTTCAAGCACTTCCGCCTGCAACAAGACATTTTCCAGCAGATCGTCGATGCCCTGGCCAGTCTTGGCCGACACCGGAATGAACGGCGCATCACCGCCGTAGGCTTCCGGCACCACGCCTTCCGCAATCAGTTCCTGTGTTACACGCTCGACATTGGCGCCCTGCTTGTCAATCTTATTCACGGCAACGACGATCGGCACGCCCGCGGCTTTCGCGTGGGCGATCGCTTCCTTGGTCTGCGGCATCACGCCGTCGTCAGCTGCCACCACCAGGATGACGATATCGGTCGCCTTCGCGCCGCGCGCACGCATCGCAGTAAATGCTTCGTGGCCCGGCGTATCGAGGAAGGTGATGATGCCGCGCGGCGTTTCAACGTGGTAAGCGCCGATATGCTGCGTAATGCCGCCCGCTTCGCCTGCAGCCACCTTGGCGCGGCGGATGTAGTCGAGCAGCGAGGTCTTGCCGTGGTCGACGTGACCCATCACGGTCACCACCGGCGCACGCGGCAGTGCTTCCACGTCCGCATTCGCACCGACGTCTTCCAGCATGGCCTCAGGATCGTCGAGCTTGGCGGCAAACGCCTTGTGCCCCATCTCTTCCACGAGAATCATGGCGGTTTCCTGGTCAAGCACCTGGTTGATGGTGACCATCTGGCCAAGCTTCATCATGTGCTTGATCAGTTCCGATGCCTTCACCGCGATCTTGTGCGCCAGTTCAGCCACGGTAATCGTTTCCGGCACGTGTACCTCTTTCACCACGGCTTCGGTGGGCACCTGGAAATTCGATTCCCGCTGGTCGTCATGGCCATGTCCGCGACGGCCCTTCGGGCCGCTGCGCCATGCATCTCGTCCACCTGCCGTCGTTGCCGTACCGTTGCCGCGCGTCTTGATGCCACCGCGCTTCTTCGCGGCATCATCCTGCCATGTCGAGGAAACATTGGCCGACTTGATCGACTTCTTGTCGCCGGTCGCGGGCTTCTTTTCCTCTTTCTTCTCAACCGGCTTCTTCTCGGCAGGCTTGTGCAATGTGCCTTCGGCTGCCTTCGCGGCCGGTGCGGCCTGCGCCGGCTCCGGCGCCTTCATGACCTTGCGCGGCGCGCTCATCATTGCCTTGATCTGCGCAACCTCATCAGCCACCGCTTTGCGGGCGCGCTCCGTCGCGGCAGCGCGTTCAGCCGCTTCCCGAGCAGCCTGCTCTGCGACCTTCTTCTTTGCCTCTTCTTCCACCTGCCGATTCTTTTCCTCGGCAGCGGTCAGTTCCGCTTTCTGGGCCTGCGCCTCCGCAGCGGCGCGTGCAGCCGCCTCGGCCGCGGCGCGCTCACGTTCGGCCTTGGCCTGCGCCTCTTTCTCGGCCTCCAGGCGCGCGAGCCGCTCCTGCTTCTCGCGCAATTCAGCTTCCTGGCGGGCAATCAGTTCCGCTTGACGGTTCGCTTCTTCCGCGCGGCGCGCGATTTCGGCCTCGTCGACAATCGGCGCTTCTGGCGCCTTCGATGGCGTTTCTTCAATGACCGGCTCGTCACGCTTGATGAAGGTGCGCTTCTTCCGGACCTCGACCTGGATCGTGCGCGACTTGCCCGTGGCATCAGCCTGCTTGATTTCAGTCGTTTCCTTGCGCGTCAGGGTAATCTTCTTCTTGTCGCCATCGGGCGAGGCACCATGCGCACGGCGCAGATGATTCAGGAGCTTGTCCTTGTCTTCTTTGGACAAGGAATCGGACGCCGAACTCTTGTCGACGCCGGCAGCACGCAACTGCGTCAACAGCAGGTCTGCGGGCATCTTCAGTTCGGTGGCAAATTGGGCTACGTTGTTACTCGCCATTCAGTCCTCTTTTCTATGTGGCTCGGATGAGATTGGAGCGTTGCAGGTCATTTGGTCTCGGTCAGCTCCCGCGCCTTGCCTTGCAATGCGCGCGCACGGTCATCGTATTTGGCGTCGATGAGCCGCATTTCATCATCTGTCACATCTTCAAATTCATTTTCAATCAATTGACGTGCGCGTTCGATCGGCAATGCCAGGATCGCGCCGAATTCGTCATAGGCCAAACCGGCGAACGCGTCAAGCGTCTTGATTCCAGCCAAGCCCAATTTACCCGCCGTCACACGGTCGATTCCGTCCAGGTTGACCAGCACATCATCCATGCCTTCCAGGCCTTCTTCCGAGGCAATCGCTTCGGTCACCAGCGCATCGCGCGCGCGGCTGCGCAACTCGTTGACCGTTTCCTCGTCGAACGCTTCGATATCAAGCATTTCGTTGATCGGCACATAAGCGATTTCTTCCAGGCTGGAGAAGCCTTCCTGCACAAGGATGTCGGCCACTTCCTCGTCGACGTCGAGTTTCTCCATGAACAGCGCACGGGTCGCCGCGGTTTCCGCCGCAGCCTTGTCCGCCGACTCCTCCGCCGTCATGATGTTGATCTGCCAGCCTGTCAGCTCGGAGGCCAGTCGCACGTTCTGTCCGCCGCGTCCGATCGCGATCGCCAGGTTTTCCTCGTCGACCACCACGTCCATCGCATGTTTTTCCTCATCGACGACGATCGAGGAGACGTTCGCCGGCGCCAGCGCACCGATCACGAACTGCGCCGGGTCTTCCGACCACAACACGATATCGACACGCTCGCCGCCCAGTTCACCGGTCACCGCCTGCACGCGCGAACCACGCATGCCGACGCAAGTGCCGATGGGGTCAATGCGCTTGTCATTGGTGAATACGGCAATCTTCGCGCGCACGCCAGGGTCCCGCGCCGCCGACTTAATCTCGAGCAAGCCCTGTTCGATTTCCGGCACTTCCAGTTCGAACAGTTTCATGATGAATTCCGGCGCAGTGCGCGACAGGATCACCTGCGGGCCACGGGCATTGCGA